>NZ_CP168034.1:1254334-1567917 GCF_041530365.1 Capnocytophaga sp. ARDL2 | reverse complement strand
TAATTTACTCAATTTCGAAGTATTCCAAAAAGCATCGAATCCAAAAGTACTATTTTGCAATTGCGTCATTTCAGAGAAATCATCGCCATTAGCATCCCAAGGCTTTCTATCTCTGTTATAGGCATAAAAGCTCATTCCTTTATTATAATCTTCGCTTACAATGCTTCCGTTTACATTAAGCGTACGATCTGGTGTTTTATAATTAGCAAACGAGTAATTGGTTCCTATAGAAAAACTATTGCTCATAGGGTCCTTTGTAATAATATTTATAGTACCAGCTATTGCATTACCCCCATAAAGAGCCGATCCACCGCCTCTTACTACTTCTACACGATCTATCATACCCGTTGGCAACATATCTAAACCATAAACTCCCATCAAGGCAGAAAAAATCGGACGACTGTTGATAAGTACTTGTGAATAAGGACCTTCTAATCCATTCATACGAACTTGAGTAAATCCACAATTTTGACAATTGGTCTCCAAACGCAATCCTGGAGTAAAGTTTAGCCCTTCTGACAACGCTAGCGATTGGGTAGTCTCAAATGTTTTGCTGTTGATACGACTTACAATTACTGGCGATTTATATACAGGAACTTCGCTTCTTGTAGCGGTAATCACAATATTGTCGAGTTCTAAATAATCTTGTATAAGTTCTAAAACTACATTAGCCGTTTCGTTTTCAGAAACATTAATTATCTGATTATCTGATTTATAACCTTCCAAACTTACCATAATCGTTTGTTCGCCTACTGGAATGTCTTTTAGTTCAAAAACTCCTTTGTTGTTGGTTTTTACTTTAACCATACTTCCTTTTAGGCTAATGGTTACCCCTTGTAATACTCCTTCAGACGAGTTGATAACTCCTTTGATATTTCCTGTTTGTGCATTTACACAAATAGAAGATACTACAAATACCGTACTTAATAATTTTTTCATCATAAACTAAATGTTTTTTCTATTTTGTTTAACTAAATAAAAATAAATATACTTTTTAAAATTAAAATTAGATATGCAAAAATAATAATCTTTATTTAATTTCCAAAACATCATACATAAAAATTAGACAAGACTAATTTTTATATTTAGAAACAAAAAAAAAGCTATCCGAAAAACGAATAGCTTTTTTCTAATAATCTATAAATATTAAGCCTCTATATATGCTTCGATTGGAGCACATGAACAAACCAAGTTTCTATCTCCATACGCATCGTCTATACGACGTACTGATGGCCAAAACTTATTTTCTGCTATGTACTCCAACGGATACGCTGCTTGTTTGCGAGAATATGGTTGTTCCCATTTTTCAGCTGTTAGCATAGATAATGTATGAGGTGCATTTTTCAATACATTATTTGTATCCTCGGCTGTTGTGGCTTCAATTTCTTTTCTAATTGAAAGCATTGCATCACAGAAACGGTCTAATTCTGCTAAATCTTCTGATTCTGTAGGCTCAATCATTAGCGTTCCTGCTACTGGAAACGAAACAGTAGGTGCGTGGAATCCATAATCCATCAAACGTTTTGCAATATCTGTTACTTCAATTCCTTTGGCTTTGAACATACGGCAATCTACAATCATCTCGTGAGCGGCTCTTCCGCATTCTCCTGTGTAAAGAATTTCGTATCCTGTCTCTAAACGAGCTTTCATATAGTTGGCATTCAAAATCGCCATAGATGTTGCTTGTTTCAATCCGTCTGCTCCCAACATTGAGATGTATCCGTAAGAAATCAAACATACCAACGCTGAACCGTAAGGTGCTGCCGAAATGGCTGTAATTGCTTTCTCTCCTCCCACTTTTACGATTGGATTGCTTGGCAAAAATTCTACCAAGTGCTCTGCCACACAGATTGGACCTACTCCAGGTCCTCCACCTCCGTGAGGAATTGCAAATGTTTTGTGTAAGTTTAGGTGGCATACATCAGCTCCAATTCTTGCTGGATTTGTCAATCCTACTTGAGCGTTCATATTGGCACCGTCCATATATACTTGTCCTCCATTTTCATGGATAATGTTTGTAATCTCGATAATCGATGACTCATATACTCCGTGAGTTGATGGGTATGTAATCATAGCACAAGACAATTGATCTTTGTATTGCTCTGCTTTTGCTCTCAAATCTTCCACATCGATATTTCCTTCTACAGTTGTTTTTGTAACTACTACTTTCATTCCAGCCATAGCTGCAGATGCTGGATTTGTTCCGTGTGCAGATGCTGGAATCAATGCGATATTTCTGTGTCCTTCTCCTCTAGACTCGTGGTAAGCACGGATTACCATCAAGCCTGCATACTCTCCTTGAGCTCCAGAGTTTGGTTGTAATGTGGTACCTGCAAAACCTGTGATTACATTCAATTGGTTTTCCAATTTTTTCAACATAGTCAAATATCCTTCTACTTGATCTACAGGTGCAAATGGGTGAATATTATTCCAGTTGGCATTGTTTAAAGGCAACATTTCTGCTGCTGCGTTCAATTTCATAGTACAAGATCCCAAAGAAATCATTGAGTGGTTCAATGCCAAATCTTTCCTCTCTAATTTTTTGATGTAACGCATCAATTGAGATTCTGATTGATATGTATTGAATACATCGTATTCTAAAAATTTTGAAGTTCTCTCTAATTGCACAGGAATCAATGCTTCTTGAGACAATTCTGTAATTGTTTCAAAAGATTTTCCAGCTGCTTCTGCAAAAATTGCTACTACATTGTTTATATCTTCCAATGAAATGGTTTCGTTTACAGAAATGCTTACCAAATTTGCATCTACATAATAAAAATTGTATTTTTTTGCTTCTGCAAGGACTTTGATTTTTGCACTATCAGCTTTTACTAAAATTGTATCGAAGTATGCATCGTTTAGTTGCTCGTAACCCAATTTTAACAATTCAGTTTCGATAGTAACTGCTTTTGCATGTAAATCGTTCGCTATTTTTCTCAAACCTTGTGGTCCGTGATATACCGCATACATTCCAGCCATTACAGCCAACAATACTTGAGCTGTACAAATGTTTGAAGTTGCTTTTTCGCGTTTGATGTGTTGTTCACGTGTTTGTAGTGCCATACGCAATGCACGGTTTCCGTTTGCATCTTGAGAGACTCCGATGATACGACCTGGCATAGAGCGTTTGTACTCTTCTTTTGTTGCGAAATAACCTGCGTGAGGTCCACCGAAACCTAGAGGAATACCAAATCTTTGTGTAGTACCTACTACCACATCAGCTCCCATTTCTCCTGGAGATTTCAAACGAGCCAATGATAAAATATCCGCTGCTACTGCAACTTTGATATCTTTTGTATGTGCTTGGTTGATAAAATCTTCGATGTTGTATACTTGTCCTGTTTTTCCAGGATATTGAAGGATAGCTCCGAAAAATTCTTCAGAGAAACTAAACTCTGTGTGGTTTCCTACTACCAATTCAATTCCGATTGGTGTAGCACGAGTTTCTAAAACTGAAAGTGTTTGAGGTAAAACTTCTTCTGACACAAAGAATTTTACTGCGTTGTTTTTCTTTTGGTCTTTGGTACGAACATCAAAAAGCAAAGCCATTGCCTCTGCTACAGCAGTACTTTCGTCCAACAAAGATGCGTTTGCAATTTCCATACCTGTCAATTCAATTACAGTTGTTTGAAAATTCAACAAAGCCTCTAAACGACCTTGAGCAATTTCTGCCTGATAAGGAGTATAAGCAGTATACCATCCTGGATTTTCAAAAATATTTCTTTGAATAACGGCTGGAACGATTGCCTCGTTATATCCCAAACCAATCATCGAACGGAATACTTTGTTTTTAGCTCCCAATTCGTTGATATGAGCAAGGTATTGATATTCTGTCATCGCTGGATCCAATTCAATGTCTTTTTCTAAACGAATTTTGTCTGGAAAAGTCTCGTAAAGTAATTGATCCATATCTTTCACACCAATGGTGTCGTACATGTGTTGGAGGTCAGTAGCTCTTGGTCCAATGTGGCGTAGAGCAAAAAAATTTGTTTTCATTGATATCTATTTACTTAATCGTATTATAAAATGCAAATTTACATTTTTTTATTTCAAATTACAGCGAATGTACATTAAAAAAACATTGGAGTTTCAACATATCATCAACCGATGATTTTAATTATTGTTTTTCATTTTTTCAGACAAATACACTTTTTTTAGCAAAAAAAATGCAAATGAAAGAAAGTCATTTGGCTTTTGAATCTTTGATTTTCCCCATTTGCATTTTCAATTAAATAATATTGCCTACTAAAACAATTGATACCTCACTCCTATTATTCCTCTTATCCCTTGATTGGTCCCGTAAATATAGGTAGGATCAAAGCTTAAACCATAAGGATTTTCTTTTGTTTTTACGATACTTCCATCGGGATTGTACGAAACATTTTTATCAAATGGGTCGTTGCTGTTGGCTATGAGAAACGGTACGGTTTTGCTTACAGTCCAATTGGTGAGATTTTTTACTCCGGCATAGATTTCAAAATTTTTCAATCCACGATAGGTTGCCTGTATATGATGTAAAGCAAAAGTTGACGAAACATCCCTTCTTGGGTCATTTTCACCCAAAGTTGGCAAATTCATAGGTCCTGTCAAAGTTCCTGTATAATCTAGAGTCATATTCCATTTTTTTATAGGTAAAGACAGCATCCAGTTTCCTGAAAATCGTTCTGCAAATTCCAAATGCTCCATTACTCCTTCCTCTGCTTTTTGTACATTTTGCCATGTTCCACCTATTAAAAATTTCATTCCGTTGGGAAACGAAATATCTACATTAGCACTCACTCCTTTTGATTGAGCATATCCGTCAATATTGTCATAAATAATCTTTTGCACATCTGTATCATAATCAGGTGCAATTTTGTTGGTAAAATGAGTAAACCAAGCCGAAGCATCCAATTGTAAATAAGTTTGATTGTTGAAAACCCAATTTTTTACATAACTCAAATTGGCATTCCATGAACGTTCAGGTTTCAATTCATTGGCTATAACCAATTCTCTTGCACCCGTAAGAGCGGCGTGATCTTCTGTAAACACACTTACGACACGATATCCCGAACCTACATTGCATTGAGTCGTAATACATCGCCTTTAGCAAACTCTTTTCGCAATGCTACTCTCGGTGTAAAAATTTGTCCATGTACATTGTGCTTTTCAGCACGAATTCCAGTAAAAAGTTGCCAATTTGAATCAAAAACATACGAATTTTGAGCAAAAACACTCAATAACTGGTTATTTTCCGCTTTATTGGTTGCAGGCGTATTATCGTTATAATACAAATTTCTCAAAGCTACCCCAAAAATACTTTCGTTTTTGTTCCAACTTTTTTCCCACAACCCTTGCAAATGCAACACTGTCTGATTGGCTTTGTAATAGGTATCTCCATAATACGCATCTTGATAATGTCCAATCAATGAAGTTTGCAATCGAATATTTTCGGTTGTAGGCAACTGATAATTTCCTAAGACCTCCCAACGATTGGTGTAAATAGATTCCCCATATATTTCATCCGTACCTCTATAATTGCGATTCCATTGCAACTCTCCACCCCAACGATCTTCATAATAATAACGAGTCATCAACGACAAATCTTTTTTTGATTTTCTATCCCATTGAAATTTCTGAAAAAAAGAAATTCGCTTTTAATTGGTCAAATCGGTAAAATTATCCTTGTTTTTATCATGCAATCCTCCATAATTAAACAAATGTATTCCAGCTAAATAATTGACTTTTTTTCCTATTTTGTTGGAAAATCCCAAATCTGTTTGCCATTCACCCCAAGACGAAATATATGAATTTACAGTATATTTTGGAGCAAACAACGGATTTTTGGTAATAATATTGATCATTCCACCAATGGCTTCCGAACCATAAATAGATGGAGCTGGACCTTTTATTACTTCAATTTTTTCTATCATCGAAAGCGGAATTCCCGACAATCCATACACCGTAGAAAGGCCACTTACCATCGGCATTCCATCAATCAAAACGAGGGTATTTGCCCCTTCCAATCCATTGATGTGAATATCCCCTGTATTACAAACACCACAATTGATTTTTGGTTGCACTCCATTGATCAACTCCATAGATTCTAACACGTTGGCAACCGTAGTTTTTTTGAAAAAATCCTCTGAATACGATTCTTTTGCAATGACTCCAGTATCAACTTGACAGTTTTTATGTATATTGATTACAATTTCATTTAAAATTTCGTCAGTTGCCAATTCAAATGAAAGCTTCTGTAAATCATTTTCAATTGTAACATAAAAATCACTTTTCAACATATTTTCATCATAAATTATGAACGAATAACCTCCTTTTTCAGTAAAATCAATTGTAAAATTTCCATTTTCATCCGTTGATATTTGTTGGTCAAGTTCAACTACATGTACAGTTGAAGAAACAGCTTCTCCTTTTTTATTAATTACTTTTCCCTGTAATTGATATTGAGAAAAGGCTGAAATAGAAATTAATGATAAAATTGAAATCAATATTTTTTTTATAATAAAACCATTTTTTTATTAATGCGATTATATTTTTAGGCAAAGCTAAAAATAAATATTTGAATCTTGATTTTTTTTTTCATATTTTTGTTTAAAAATTTAGTTCATGTTATCACATTCAGAAGAAAATTACCTAAAAGCTATTTACCATTTATCTTTGACAGAGGAAGAAGGAATTTCGACAAATTCGATTGCGTCTAAAGTAGACACAAAGGCCTCTTCGGTAACGGATATGCTAAAAAAATTGAATCAAAAACAATTGATCAATTATCAAAAATATAAAGGTGTTTTATTGACCAATTTGGGTATTCATACAGCTAAAATGATCATCCGAAAACACAGATTATGGGAGGTTTTTTTAGTAGAAAAATTAAATTTCAACTGGGACGAAGTACACGAAATTGCCGAGGAACTTGAACACATAAAATCTGAAAAATTGATCAATGCCTTGGATACGTTTTTAGGTTTTCCTAAAGAAGATCCACACGGTGATCCTATCCCTAATGCCAAAGGTAAAATACATTCGAGAGAAAAACAATTGCTTTCAGAATCAATCGAAAACAGACAATATATTTGTGTAGGTGTAAAAGATTCGTCAAGTGATTTTTTGCAATACCTCGATAGACAAAACATCGCATTAGGAACAAAAATGAAGGTAGTAAAAAAAGAAATTTTTGACCAATCAATTACAGTACTCTTTAATGAAAATGAAGTAGTATTATCAAAAATAGTAACGCAAAATTTATTTGTAAAAGAATGCTAAATGGATGTAATTTTCAACTTTTTTGAATCACTCTCTCCTGCCATTGCCGCATTATTGGCTGGATTTTTTACATGGAGTATGACAGCTATTGGTTCTGCTATGGTATTTGTTTTTCACAAACCATCAAAAAAATTATTGGATGGTATGTTGGGATTTACTGGTGGTATAATGGTTGCAGCGAGTTTTTGGAGTTTACTTGCTCCTGCTATCGAAATGAGCGAAGGTGATGGTTTTGGAAAAGTTACCCCTTCAGCAATAGGTTTTATATTAGGAGCTTTGTTTTTATTTATTTTGGACAAAACTCTACCGCATTTGCACCTCAATCACGACGAAAAACATATTGAAGGTATCAAAACACCATGGAGAAAAACGACTTTATTGGTATTAGCAATCACCTTGCACAATATCCCCGAAGGTCTAGCAGTGGGAGTACTCTTTGGCGGTATTACAGCAGGAATCCCCGAAGCCACAATAGCAGGAGCTATTACTTTGGCAATTGGGATTGGTTTACAAAATTTGCCAGAAGGCATGGCCGTTTCCTTTCCCTTGCAAAGAGCAGGAATGAGCCGAAGAAAAAGTTTTTTTTATGGTCAAAGTTCGGCATTGGTTGAACCGATTGCAGCAGTCATTGGAGCAATAGCTGTAGGATTTTTCAGTCCACTACTCCCCTACGCTTTATCATTTGCGGCAGGTGCAATGATTTTTGTGGTTATCGAAGAGGTAGTACCAGAAACCCAACAAGGCAACAATAGCGATATTGCCACCTTAGGATTTATCATCGGATTTGTTGCTATGATGATGTTGGATGTCGCATTAGGATAAAAAAAATCCAGAAAACCTATTCGTTTTCTGGATTTTTGTGTTTTTATTCTTTAAACGTCAAAATAGGGACGTATGAATGAGTATTCATTGAGTTAGACAAACTAGTTTTGAACATTTTTTCCAAAAAATTCATTTTTCTTTTTACCGTTACTAAAGCATCTACATTGTATTTATCAATTAAGAAAAACAAACCTTGCTCTACATCTTCGTTTACAGCTGTATGAAATGTTACTCCTTTGGGACCAAATTCTTCTATCCAAGGTTTTAGCACTTTATCAAACTGTTCATCCTCTTTTTTCATCACATGCAAGCACAACAATTCCGCATTGATTGATTGAGCAAAATCAACCATAATATTTAAAGCTTTTTTATTTGATTCTGAAAGAGAAGTAGCAAAACCAATAGTTTTCACACCTTCATAATGTGCCTCTGCAGGAATAGAAAGTACTGGTACCGTAACGTTTTCTAAAATACGAACTGCATTGGTACCAAAAATCTTTTTCTCCAAATTATTGGCTCCACTTGTACCCATAACAATTAAATCGATAGATTCCTTTTCAACGATATTTTCAACATTCGTAACAAACAAGCCCTCTTCCATCAAAAAGGTCATTTCCACATCACTTAAATTGCGTTTGTCTGCGATTTTTCTTAAGTTTGAAACCTCTTTTTTAAAATCTTCAAAACGATTCATTTCAATCGTTTCATATACTTCGTTGATCAATTCGGGTTGTCCTGCATGTGAGGATGATACTATAGGCATTTCAAAATGATGAAAGACAATTAATTGTGCTTTTAATTGATGGGCAATTTGTAATGCATAAATAAACGCATTTTCGGCAGTAACAGAAAAATCTGTTGGGAATAATATTGTTTTCATTGATCGTGTGTTTTTATATTTCTTCTATAAATGTACAAATTTTTTGATTATTGTAAAAATTTTTATCTAAATATTGAAAAAGATTTATTTTCAAGTAAAGTATCAATGATGAAATGTTTAGCTTTTAATCAGCTATTTAATTTTTAAGATGATAAGTTAACTTTTCTATTTTGTTTATTCAATTTGTATCGTTATTAAACTCAAGCCTAATATTTGAGAGTTTTTTATACGACTTGAATTTTAAACTTATACATAATCGCAACCCAACCTGTCAACATTATAAAAACTATACATCAATCATCTATAACATTTTATACGAAAAACATATTTTAGTTTAAAACAAATAAAAAAATATTTTTAAAAGATATAAATAAACAGAACAATTTATTTATATTTGCATTAAATAAATATGAAATGACAAAATTAAAAACACCTTCGGAAACCGTATATTTTTGTAATGGAAAAAAATGCTGCAGATACAATGATGAGGCAAAATCTTATCTAAAAAATTTGATTTGTACTTCGGGATTGGAAAAAAATGTTTCTATTGAAAAAATGAAATGTCAAGGCATGTGCAAAAGTGCCCCAGTGGTATATATAGACTCTCACAAAAAGTACAAAAAAGAAGTTACACGTAAAAAAGCTGAAAAATTGTTTGACAAATATTTAGCTGAATTAATCAAATAGAAAGTTATTTTTTCATTTTAAAAGTTGTAAATAATGATAAAATGTCGTTTTGGGAAATTTCTCTTCCTAAAATGACATTTTTTTTATATTATTTTTCATTATTTCTTAGTACATTTGTTACTTAAAATTAGAAATTATGAATTTTTTCAAACGATTATTTTCTTCTGAGAAAAAAGAAACGTTAGATAAAGGATTGGAAAAATCTAAAACTTCGTTTTTCGACAAACTAACCAAAGCGGTTGCTGGAAAATCTAAAGTAGATGACGATGTATTAGACAATCTGGAAGATGTGTTGATTACCTCCGATGTTGGGGTTGATACTACTTTGAAAATCATCGAACGCATTGAATCTCGTGTAGCTCGCGATAAATATGTAGGTACGGAAGAACTCAATAAAATATTGCGAGAGGAAATATCAAGTCTGCTGTCTGAAACCCAATCGGGCGAAGCTACCGAATTTGAAGTTCCTGCTAATAAAAAACCGTACGTCATCATGGTTGTAGGTGTAAATGGCGTTGGAAAAACAACTACCATTGGAAAACTTGCCTACCAATTTAAAAAAGCGGGTAAAAAAGTGGTATTGGGTGCTGCGGATACCTTCCGAGCGGCTGCAATAGACCAATTGCAAATATGGGCAGACCGAGTACAAGTGCCTATCGTAAAGCAACAAATGGGCTCTGACCCTGCTTCGGTGGCTTATGATACTTTGGAATCTGCGGTGGCTCAAGATACGGATGTGGTCATCATCGATACTGCTGGTCGTTTGCACAACAAAGTGGGATTGATGAACGAATTGTCTAAAGTAAAACGCGTAATGCAAAAAGTGGTGCCAGACGCTCCTCACGATGTTTTATTGGTTTTGGACGGTTCGACTGGTCAAAATGCGTTTGAACAAGCCAAACAATTTACAGCCGCTACCGAAGTAAATGCCTTAGCCGTTACCAAACTCGACGGTACAGCCAAAGGTGGTGTGGTGATAGGTATCTCTGACCAGTTTCAAATTCCTGTGAAATACATCGGTGTAGGCGAAGGAATCGAAGATTTGCAAGTGTTTAATAAATACGAATTTGTGGATTCATTTTTCAAATAATGATTTTCACGCTAATGAAATCGCCTATAAATAGATTTACGCAGATATTTTTTTGAAAAATCAAAAAAATAAAACATCTGTACTATTTGCTAAAATCAAATTTACCCAAAGTGATTTGAATTTATATCTGCGTGACACAAAAAAACAAAAAATGAAAAAAATACTATTCGCTTCAAGTATCATTGCTTTTGCCTCATGCACGAATACCAAAGAAGTAAAAAAAGATGATATCAAACACTTGGCTGGATTTTGGGAAATTAGCTCTGTTTCGACCGAATCAAACGAAACGATTAATTACGAGGTCAATGAATTTGTCGATTATTTTCAATTGGAAAACGACCAAGGATTTCGTCAGAAAGTTTCACCAAATTTAGATGGAAGTTTTCAATCCAACTCAATGAAAGAAGATTTTACTGTTGTGGATTCGTTGGGAACTTTTTACATCAAATACCAAACGCCTTTCAACCAATGGAAAGAGGAAATAATTAAAATTGATTCTTTAAATTTTACAGTCAAAAATGAAATGGGAAATACCTATTTCTACAAAAAATTTCATCCAAAAAACAAATAAAACATGATACCTTCCAAAAAAACTTTTAATCCTGACAAAAGAGCACATCGCGAACAATCGGCTAATGATATTTTGCAAATGCTCATCAAAGGGTATCACTTGGAATCGAAATTACAAGAACTATCAATAGAAGATACTTGGAAAGAAGTTTTGGGAGTGAGTATTAGCAATTATACCGATTCTATCCACTTGAAAAAAAATGTTTTGTATGTAAAACTTTCATCTGCTGTTTTACGACAAGAACTTTCATTTGGAAAAGACAAAATCATAAAAATGCTAAACGAACATGCAGGAAAAACTATAATAAACGAGTTGATTTTTATATAAAATAAACATGGAAAAAAACATCATATTAAAAAAAGAAAACATCGAATTTATCGTTCGAAGAATTGCCTATCAAATCTACGAAACCTTTGTAGATGAAAATGAAATCGTAATCGCTGGAATCAAAAACAGCGGATTTATTTTTGCTAATAAAATCGCTAAAGTTTTACAGGAAATCTCTCCAATCGAAGTAAAAATGTGCGAAGTGGAAGTAAACAAACAAAAACCTTGGGAAGACATTCGCATAAGTCTATCGGAAGCTGAATATACTGACAAAGGAATTGTTTTGGTAGATGATGTGATGAACTCTGGTGCTACTTTGATCTATGGTGTAAGACATTTTTTAAATGTACCAATAAAGAAATTTAAAACAGCGGTTCTTATCGATAGAAATCACAAAAAATATCCAGTAAAAGCAGATTTTAAAGGTATTTCGCTTTCAACTTCGAGTATGGAACACATTCAAGTAGTGTTTGATAAGGATGATGAATATGCATATTTGAGTTAATAAAAAAAAGAGGCTTTCGCCTCTTTTTTTATTTTCTATTTTTCTGTTGCTGTTGTGCTTGTTCCATCATCTGTTCCATACGCTGTTGGAATTTTGATTTTGGACGCTCTTTGGTTTTATTTTCCTCGATGATTGCTTTTACTTTTTCTTCTGTAACTATGTATTTTTTGATTACAAACATAATCCCAATTGTCAATACATTCGATACAAAGTAGTACAACGACAATCCCGATGCGTAATTGTTGAAGAAAAACAACATCATCACAGGAGAAATGTAAATCATGATTTTCATAATCTTACTCATGTCTGGCATTCCCTCTTGTGCAGGTTGCATCGCCGTTTGGTCTCCCGTAGTCATCTTCATATATACAAAGGTTGCCAAAGCTGCCAAAATTGGAAACAAACTCACATGATTTCCATAAAATGGTATTGTAAATGGCAATTGTATAATACTATCGTACGACGACAAATCGTCTGCCCATAAGAATGATTTTTGTCTCAAATCAAAAGCTGCTGGGAAAAACATAAACAATGCGTAAAACACTGGCAATTGTAAGAACATTGGCAAACATCCCGCCATTGGGTTTACTCCTGCTTTTGAATACAACTTCATAGTTTCTTGTTGCTTTTTCATCGGATCATTTTTGAATTTTTCATTCAACTCCATTACTTCCGGACGAATTACTTTCATTTTTGCTTGAGAAACAAATGATTTGTATTGTATTGGCGACATCAACAAACGGATTACAATTGTCAAAAAGATAATCGACAATCCATAAGGCAAAATGCTTGTCAATACATTAAAGATAGGAATGAACAAAATTTTGTTTAACCATCCGAAAATCCCCCATCCTAAGTTCAATACTTCATCAAGGTTTTTGTCGTATTTATTCAAAATGTTGTAATCTGCTGGTCCAAAATACCAATTCATCGAATAGTTCAACTCCCCTCCTTTGTATGCCAATGGTATTTCGGCTGTAAAGTTTTTCAAAAACTCTTCGTTTTCTTCATCGTAATTTTCTTGTGCTACCGTTGCTGTTGCAAAGGCTTGATCTGTCAATAAAATCGATGTAAACAAGTGTTGTTTGAATGCAATATAGGTTACATCTTTTACCGTTTCCGAAGCCGTTTTCCCTGGGTTTAGGTAATCGTCTTTTCCGTTTTCGTATTCGTAAACAACCTCTGTGTAACGATTTTCGTAAGAAAGAGATTTTTCATTGCTAAACGCTTTCAACGTCCAGTTCAATTTTGGCTCAGTACCAGCGTTTAATACTTGGTTTAATCCTACCGACTGCAACGAAAATCCTATCATGTACTCATCTTTTTTGATTTCGTAACGGTACTCTAAGTATGCCGTTTCAGACGCTTGCATTTTCATAGAAACGATTTGTGTGTCTCCTTGTTTTGTAACCGTTGGTACAAAAGGAATATCTTTCGTTTGTATAATGCGGTTGTCTTGCGTAGTAAAGGTTAAATTCAAAGCCGAATTGTTGTCTGCAATCAATTTTACCAATTCATAAGACTCTTTAGTCTTTCTTTTTTGGTCGTTGATTTCCAGTGTTTTTATGTATCCACCTTTGGTATCGAAGGCAATCGTAAACACATCGTTTTTCACAACCACTTCTTGGTCAGTTGCTTTAGCAACACCGTAGGCAAACACTCCGTATTTTTCTGTCAAATGCGAGTTCAAACTATCGTTGGTTTGAGTTGCATTGTTTAGTGTTGTTGTAGCAGTAGCTACTTGTTCTGTAGTTTCTTGTTTTTTGGTTTCCTCATTTTTTGGGGTTTGCATAAACCAAAAAAGTAAAGCTCCTAAAAGCCCCATACCAATCAAACTACTGGTATCTAATTTTCCTTTTTCCATTATTTATGTGTTAGTTTTATTTGTGTTTTAGGTTTCACGCAAATTTAATTTTGAATTCATCTTAACTTTTTTTCTCACGCATTCCTCCTCTAAAAAGAAGGGTGCCAAAAAGGCAGGGGTGTGTCTAACGCAAATAATCACAGATTTTTTCTAAAATGAATTAAGAAAACAACACTTAAAAATGATTATTACAGTTTAAAAAGCAGATTACCACAGTTTTTGTTTTTTTTGATAAATAAAAAAAACATCAGCGAAAATCAAATCAACGCATAGAATATAAAAAAAAATCTATTCTAATCTGCGTGAAAAATCAATTGTATAAAAATATTTCATTATGAAAAAACACATCCAAATTTCAACTTAATTATTCAATTTCTTTTGTACCGTAGCTTTTACAAAATTTACAAACAACGGATGCGGATTGGCAACTGTAGATTTGTATTCTGGGTGATATTGTACCGCTACAAAGAATGGATGATCTTTCAATTCTACGATTTCTACCAATTGTGTATCTGGATTTACTCCTGAGAAAATCATTCCTCCTTCTTGGAATTTTTCTTTATAATAACTATTGAATTCGTATCTGTGTCTGTGACGTTCGTTTATCAATGAAGTTCCGTAAATATCATAAGCTTTGGTTCCTTCAATCAATTGACAATCCCAACCTCCAAGACGCATTGTTCCGCCTTTTTCTGTAATTGTTTTTTGCTCTTCCATAAAAGTAATTACAGGGTGTGGCGTGTTGTCATTCATTTCGGTAGAATTGGCATTTTCCAATTTCAACACATTACGAGCGTACTCAATTACAGCCATTTGCATTCCCAAACAAATTCCCATAAACGGAATGTTGTTTTCACGGATGTAACGCACAGCCTCTATTTTTCCTTCGATTCCACGCGAACCAAATCCTGGTGCTACCAATACTCCATCGAGGTTTTTCAATTTGTCGGCAGCGTTTTCTTTGGTCAAATATTCTGAGTGAATACTCACTACATTTACTTTTACCTGATTTGCTGCTCCTGCGTGTACAAATGCCTCTAAAATAGACTTGTATGAATCTTGCAATTCTACATATTTTCCTACCAATCCTATGTTTACCGTTGCTGTAGGATTTTTCAATCGGTGTAAGAAGTCATTCCATTTAGTTAGGTCTGGTAAACCTTTTTCTGGTAAATTTAACTTTTGCAAAGCCACTTTGTCCAATCCTTCTGCCAACATGTTGTTTGGCACTTCGTAAATTGACGACGCATCTTTTGACTGAATTACCGCCTCTGGTTTTACATTGCAGAATACCGCCAATTTTCTCTTGATGTCTGAAGACAATTCGTGTTCTGTTCTACATACCAAAATATCGGCTTTGATACCGCTTTCCATCAAAGTTTTTACAGAGTGCTGTGTTGGTTTGGTTTTCAACTCACCTGCTGCGGCCAAATATGGTACCAATGTCAAATGAATTACAATAGCATTGTCGTCTCCCAAATCCCACAACAACTGACGCACAGACTCAATGTAAGGTAACGATTCAATATCTCCTACCGTTCCACCAATTTCTGTAATCACGATGTCATAATCACCAGATTTTCCGAGCAATTGCATTCTTTCTTTGATTTCGTTGGTGATATGAGGAACCACTTGAACTGTTTTTCCTAAAAATTCACCCCTTCTCTCTTTTTCAATCACCGAAAGATATACTCTACCTGTAGTAACATTGTTTGCTTGTGAAGTCGGAACATTCAAAAATCTTTCGTAATGTCCTAAGTCTAAGTCAGTTTCAGCACCGTCGTTGGTTACATAACACTCACCGTGCTCATAAGGATTAAGCGTTCCAGGATCGACATTGATGTATGGGTCAAACTTTTGAATGGTAGTTCTATACCCTCTGGCTTGAAGCAATTTTGCCAACGATGCCGCAATAATACCTTTTCCTAAAGAAGAAGATACGCCTCCTGTAACGAATATGTACTTTGCTTGTTTCATATTATTTATGGAATGTGTGTTTTATTTAAAATATCTTGCAAAAATACGACTATATTTTGGAGTTTGAAAATATCTTTTGGGGTAAAAACATTCAACTTGAAGAAATTTATTCATATTGTCGAAAATATTTTTTTTTACTAATCATTTTTCACTATAAAAATCATTTTACATTTACTAATAATTTGTATTTTTGGAATAACATATTTCTTTCATATTCATATTTTTACATACTTATCGATTTTTCATAAAACCATTTAATAAGAAAAAATATCATCTTTTAAATTTGCACTTTGCTGATTATAGTCATTGGTACTTTGTTGTATATTTTTCCTCGTAATATTTTTATCCATAACCATTACTATTTTTATGCTAAAGATAAATGGGATAGAGATTTTGGTGTTTTTCATTTTCATACAGTAGATACTTTGGTTTTAGTAGAAATTTTTGATTTTAAAGATGAAGAAAACCACTCAATTTATGGTACATATAAAAATGATTACTTAAGGTTCATTTCCTACAAAAGAGAATGGTGAGATTTCAAATTTTCAGGTCGTTTTTCTGATGATATTTCCTTATATCAATTTCATAATTCTGGAGATACGACCACTTACTATTGGTACAAATATTCATTGAAACAAATAACCAAACAACAATATGATTCTATTTTATTTTTCACAAAATACCCTCATACTTTGCCCAATTTTTACACAGATACCATTGTAGGAAATTTTAGATTGGAATTTATAGCTCACAATCGAAATATAAAAAATGAATATGGAGAAATGATGGTGTGTGTTTATGATAAAAACACTCAAGAATTACTTCAAACTATTGAGTCAGAAAGTTTTTATTTCAATGATAAAAAAGGTATTTCAAATTCGTTTTCATTTACTGATTACAATTTTGATAGATACAATAATATTTCATTTTTTAGTTTGGTAAATGGCGCTTATGGTACACATCGAAGCGAATATTTTGCTTATAATCCAAAAACCAACCAATTTGAATATGATGATTTTTTCAATGATGAAATTGTGAGTTAGAGTATTGGTCTTGAATTTGACAAAGTCAAAAAACAAATAATCAGCCATCAAAAATCGGGAGCAGCATGGTATTGTTCTATAGTTTTTAAAGTTAAAAACGGAAAATATGTCGAATCTAAGAGATTTATCAATGATTATCACACATCACTCTATCCAATTTTTATTCAATACAAGGACAAAAATGGAAAGACAAAGGAAATAATTAAGAATAGAATAAATATGGAGGTTTCTGATTTAGATGAAAGTAATAATTTCGTAAATAAATACTATGAGATTTTTGAAAAAACAGAAAGTTATTAAACAAAAAAGTTGTCAAAACTGACAACTTTTACTCTTTATATATGATAAAAACACAAGGTTTTTTATGCAAATCGGGGGTGTTTTTCTTCCAATAAGAAATTCGTTGGGTTTGTAAAAATTGAGTAGGCAAGGTCAAATCACAGGCAATACACAATTTGGTATTGGGATGTAAAATCTGAATCATATCTGCCAACATTTGGTTGTTTCGATAGGGTGTTTCAATAAAAATCTGACTTTGTTTTTGTTCAAAAGACACACGCTCAATAGCTTTTAGCTTTTGTTTCTTCTCGTTTTTATCTATCGGCAAATAACCATGAAATACAAATGACTGACCGTTCATTCCCGATCCCATCAACGAAAGCAAAATAGACGATGGTCCAACTAATGGTCGTACTTCTATCCCCAATTCATGAGCATATTTTACCACCACTGCTCCTGGATCTGCTACTCCTGGACATCCAGCGTCACTCATCAATCCCATATTTTCCCCATTGAGCAAAGGATCTAAAAATGATTTTATTTCCTTTTGATCAGTGTGTTTGTTTAATTCAAACAATTTTAAATCAGACTGTTTTGTTGTTGGAGAAATACTTTTGATATACTTCCTTGCAGCCTTGCTATTTTCTACAATCAAAGATTGCAAACCAACCAATGTTTTTTCAATCTCTAAAGGCAACACTTGATTTACTTCCGTATCTCCCAAAAGTACAGGGATGAGATACAAAATTCCTTTTGATTGCATATTATTTTACTTCTTGATTTATTTTTTTTTGAATGATAGTACATGCCTCGTCAAGCATGGCAAATACTTTTTCAAAACCTTGATCTCCTCTGTAATACGGGTCTGGAACTTCGACATTTGAATCGGGATGAACCTCATTTAGGATCATTTCTACCTTTGCAACAGCCTTTTCATTAGGAGCCAATCTACAAACATTGATATAATTAGAGCGATCCATGACATAAATTTTGTCAAATAATTCAAAATCTTCAACTGTTAGATTTCTCGCTCTTTGATGACTAATGTCTATACCATATTTTTTAGCAACAGCTATTGAGCGTTTGTCAGGTTTTTCTCCAGAATGCCATGCGGCTGTTCCAGCCGAATCTACAGTAACTTTTGTTGTATCTACTTTTGATTGTAAAATCCCTTCTGCCAATGGAGAACGACAAATATTCCCCAAACATACCATCAATACTTTCATATTTTTTACGAAAAGTTTTTATCCAATGTTTCGTATTGTTTTTTAAATTCTTTATCTGTTTCTAATAGGTTTTCTACTGTTTTTAACGCATGCAAAACTGTAGCATGGTCTTTTTTACCTATTTGTGACCCTATGTTTGCCAATGACAAATTGGTGTATTGCTTTGCAAAGTACATTGCCATTTGTCGAGCTTGTACAATGTTTCTTGTACGTGTTTTGGAACATAAATTATCGATACTAAGATTGTAAAAATCTGATATTACTTTCAAAATCACATCTATAGAAACTTCAACTTTGGTGTTTTTCACAAATTTTCCAATAGTATCCTGAGCCAAATCCAAAGTAATTTCTTTGTGATTGAAAGAAGATTGAGCTACCAAAGAAATTATTGCACCTTCGATCTCTCTAATATTTGATTTTACATTTTTTGCTACATATTCTACAACTGTATCAGGCATTTCAATACTATCTCTATACAATATGTTTTTGATAATATCTACTCTTGTAGAATAATCAGGTGGCAATATTTCTGCAGACAATCCCCATTTGAATCGGGACAACAAACGCTGTTCGATAAATTGAATTTCGACTGGAGGCTTATCTGAAGTCAAAATGATTTGTTTTCCATTTTGATGCAAATGATTGAAAATATGGAAAAAGACCTCTTGTGTACCTGATTTACCAGACAAAAATTGAATATCATCAACAATCAAAACATCGATCAATTGATAAAAATAAATAAAATCGTTTCGATTGTTTCTTCTTACAGCATCTTGATATTGTTGAACAAACAATTCGGTAGAAATATATAAAACGATTTTCTCTGGATGCTTTTCCTTAATATCAATACCTATAGCATGAGCTAAATGTGTCTTACCTAAACCTACTCCACCATATATCAACAAAGGATTGAAAGCGGTTCCTCCTGGATTTTTGGCTACTGCCATACCAGCACTTCTCGCTAAACGATTGGATTCACCTTCTAAAAAATAATCAAAATTGTACTTAGAATTGAGCTGAGATTCGATTTTTACATTGCGAATACCTGGAATAACAAAAGGATTTTTCAACTCAGGATTTTTTTGCTGAATTGGAACATCTAACTCTTGGGTTTTAATAGATTCCTTCAACATTGAAGGCAATTGTTGTGGTTTAGCCTGACTATTTCCATTACTTTCCTTTGTAGTAATTTTGTAAATCAAACGAACATTCTGACCTATTACTTTATGCAGGGCAGATCTTAAAATGCTAATATAATTTGCCTCAATCCACTCGATAAAAAATTGTGTTGGGACTATAATATACAACGTCTCTTCCTTTAATTCTTGAGGAATTATCGGTTCAAACCATGTGGCAAATGCCGTTTCATCTACATTATCTTTTATGTATTGAAGACATTTATCCCATATTATTTCAACTGATTCGTTTGTATTTTCAAGCATTTTTAAAGAAATTTGTAAAAATTTTTTTCGTAACTATTCGTTCAAATAGTAGGTCTTTTTATTACCCTACAAAAATGTAAATAATTTTTTAATAAAAAAAAATATTATTTATTTTATATTAACGAATATTTTTGTAAGCACCTTAAAGTAAAAATACAAACAAAACAATGGAATCATTTGATATTCAAACTCGTATAAGATATTCTGAAACTGACCAAATGGGAGTAGTATATCATGGAAATTACGCGGCTTTTTTAGAGATTGGTCGTACGGAATGGATGAGAAAAAAAGGGCTTTCATATAAAGAATTGGAACAAAACGGCGTAATGTTGCCGGTGGTTTCTTTGACTATGAATTATAAAAAGCCCGCTTGTTATGATGATTTAATTACGATAAAGACTTTTTTTAAATCTCAAACGGGTGCAAAAATAGAATTTGACTACGAAATCTATAACGAAAAAGGTGACTTATTGACTACTGCTTATTCACTTTTGGTTTTTGTTAATAAAGAAACAGGAAGACCCATGGCTCCTCCTACTTATGTTTCAGAAAAAATAAATGTGTAGTTTTACTTATTTCGGACTGATGATTTTCACATCTTGAAATGTGATGACTCCTCGTACGACTCCCGAAATCACTCCGTGCAATGCGTCGATGATTTGTTTTTTTAATTCGTCTTTTGGAAAAATCAAACTAACCTCTCGAGACGGTTTGGGGTCTGAAAATTCGATTAAATTGTTTTTTCGCTTTTCTGACAAATCCAAGGTGTGAAGATAAGGTAAAAAGGTTACCCCCAATCCTGTGTCTGCCAGTTGCAATAAGGTTTCAAAACTCCCTGATTTCAACTCGGTTTTGTTTTGCAATTGAGTAGCTCTGGCATTACACAAATTCATAATTCCATTGCTAAAACAATGTCCGTCTTGCAATAACAAAATTTCATTTATATCAATATCCTCTACCGTAATTTCTTTTTTATCACGCTTGTAGTCTGGTGGAAAATACCCTACAAACGGCTCGTAATACAATACAATTTCCTTTACATTGTCTTGTTGCAAAGGCGTTGCAACTATAGCCGCATCGAGCAATCCTTTTTCCAATCTATACAAGATTTCTTCCGTGGTATGCTCTTCGACAATCAAATGAACTTTTGGATATTTTTTTACAAAGTTGTTCAAAAACAAAGGCAGTAACGAAGGCATAATCGTAGGCAAAATCCCTAAGCGAAATTCTCCGCCAATATATCCTTTTTCTTGTTCGATTATATCTTTGATACGATCACTTTCTATGACGATTTTTTTTGCTTGTTCCACAACTTTTTTACCAACATCGGTGAGTTCGATAGGTTTTTTATTGCGGTCAAAAATTTTTACATCGAGTTCTTCCTCCAACTTTTGGATTTGCATACTCAATGTGGGTTGAGTTACGAAACATTTTTCGGCAGCCGAAGTAAAATTTTTATGTTCAGCAACTGCCAATACATATTGTAGTTGAGTTATAGTCATATTTTATGCTTTAGACAATAAGCAAAACGCTTTAAGTTTGTTTTACTTTCACTTATTTTTTTAGAAATTATAAAAACACCTTCAACATCATCAAACAAAATGAATCGAACAATGAATTGATAAATTTTTCATCATTTTTCAATTCTTTCTTACAGCTTATACACAATATTAAAAGTGAAGTCATCTTGACTTTTTTTCTCACGCAGATTTCACATATTGACACAGATTTTTTTTTGAAATGATAAAAAAATAGCATTTAAAAACGATTAAATCTACGGTTTAAGACAGATTACTGCAGATTTTGTTTTTTGATAAATCAAAAAAATAATCAAAGCAATTAAAATATATGCGTTATCAGATAAAATAAAGTAAGCGTAACAAGGATAAATTTAATTGAAACACCCCACCTTCGGCACCCTTCTTTAAAAAAGAGGGGAATGCGTGTAACCAAATAATGTAGCTCGAATCTTCGTGTCGGATTTCGTCCCTCCATTGGGGGCTTATTTTATCCCCCTCTCTTCAATCCACTTGATATATTTGTCGCGATTTTTTGAATGCTCTTCCATAGTAGTTGCAAATTCGTGATAGCCAATTCTACTGACACTTGCACAAAAATAGATATAATTATGATTTTCAGCATTTAAGACTGCATCAATACTACTCACATCAGACATAGCGATCGGTCCTGGTGGCAATCCTTTGTACAAATATGTATTGTAAGGATTATTTATTTTCAAATCATTGAGATACACGCGTTTAATGATGGTATCAAAATTTTGCATTGTCAATTTTTTAGCATAAATCACCGTAGGGTCGGCTTGAAGCTGAATACCTTTTTTCAAACGATTGAGATACACCCCTGCTACTCTTGGTCTTTCATCTATTTTGGCTGATTCTTTTTGAACAATCGATGCCAAATTGTTTATTTCCAAGGGAGAGTATCCCATTTCTTTGGCTTTGGCTGTGCGATGTGCATTCCAAAACTTAATGTATTCTTTATGAATGGTATTACGAACTTTCAACGGATTGACATTCCAATAAAATTCGTATGTATTGGGCATAAACAACCCCAAAGCGTTTTCTTTGGTCGCTTGATTTTGTTCCAAAAATTTTGCTTCGGTAAAAATTTCTATAAATTCTTCCGCCGTTGGTTCCAATTGTTTGTCCAATCTCTTAGCCAAATCTTGCAAAGTCTCTTGATTGTTGAAAGTTACTCTTACAGGCACATTTTTTCTCAATGCTTGAGCAATTTCAAAATTGTTCATGCCTTTGGTGAGTTCAAATCTTCCAGAAAAAATCTTTTTGTCCATTTCAAATTGCTTGAACACCGATTCGAATTGTTCCCAATCATTTACAAATTGCTTAATCGAATCCCTCGCTTGATTGGGAGTAGCATTTGTCGGAATTAATACATACGCTTTTGATTCTGAAAATGATGTATTGGGAGAAAACGCTTTACTATACAAAATAAACGCGTATATCAATCCCGCTGTAAGTATTCCTACGGATAAGTAGGTTAGTAATTTTTTTAATGACATGTTTTATTGTATATTATAAATTGTATAATGTATCATTGTATCCCATGTCTGATGGGATAGGTATTAAAATTAACTTTTTTGTAACCACATAGACACATAGTCTTTTTTTTACCACTGAGAAACAGAGATTCCGAATTTCTCGAGACAGATATTTAGAGAAAACATAGACTGTTGTGGATAAATCTTTATGAGTCTTTTTTATTACTAAAAATAAAATAATCCTCAAAGGATATTAATTTCCCCTTCGGGGGGGGGGTAGGGGGCATATTAATCAACTGAAAAAAAGCTTCGTCTTTGTAAATATTTCCTACTTGAATCCAGTCTTTTTTCACACCGGTTTTCTGAAAGCCAAATTTAGAAAAAAGTGAGATACTTGCGTCGTTATCGGTGATAATATTTGCATAAATTTGATGTAAATTTTGATAGGAAAAGCAATATTCAATGATTTTTGCTAAGGCTTGACTTGCATAACCTTTCCCTCTGTTTTGCTCTTCTGCTATCAATATTCCCACGCCTACTCTACGATTTCGAGCGTCGAAGTCAAACAAATCGATAAATCCCAATCGCTCGTTGGTTTTTTTTTCGCAAATGACCCAGCGTTGTTGCTTGGCTGTATATAAATCTAAATGAGCTTGGGAAATGTACTCTTCCAAGGTATAATAGGAAAACAGTTGATTCGTCTGACTTACCAACCAATTGTTTGCGTCGTTTTCTACTTGGTATAAAAATTCCAAATCCGACGGTTCTAATGCTCTTAATTTTATAGTTTTCATTGTTTTATTTTTTTAACTCCTACGGAGTTAGTATATTCTCTCTCAGATTAAACAAATTTTTCCACCACATAGACATATAGTTTTTTTCTATTTTTACCACGATGAATCAAAGGTTATTTTTTTAAAAAAAACATAAATTCTTTGTTTAAAGAAAAAACAAAACTTTGGGGTGAAATAAAAATACATTCCAGTAGCTTCGTCCTGCTCTTTGGCGTTGAACTTATAGCCGTTGTTGAAATTCGTTGTTTGGTTGTGTTCTACGATTTGCTCTCCAAAAGGTAAATGCTCGTTGCAAGCTATTGGTCGTTTATATTTATTTCTATAAAGTTCTCTTTATCAAAATAATTAATTACTTCATAGAGATTTGGATGAATTTGATTTAAATCGCTTTCCATAAATTCATGTTCACTTACTCGAGCGATAGTAATGGTATCTGTTTCTTCCATTGTTTTTCTTATAATCCTTATATCGATACACTCCTCATTTCTATCAAATTTGTAAAATGATTGTAATTTGCTTTTAAAAATCGATTGTAATTTTCTATTAATGTCTTTTGGAATTTCATCTTTGAAAAAAAATTCACCCGTAGAATATTCTTTATAAACATATTCGACAGAATCACTTTTTATATCAAATTTTTTGGTTCCCCATACATCATATATATATAACTCATAACTATTATTCCTATCTTTTATACCACAACTAAATAGTAATAAAACTATACTACTTAGAAAGATTTTCATTACCTCTCGACCTTCCAAAACTTCTACCAATATACGCTTCACCATTTTCATCTTTATCTTGTAAAACTTTTTTTGCTATACCATCAATATTCTCTTGAGAAACTTTTGCTTGATCTTCTAATGCATTTTTTCCCATGATATCATTTTCTTCTACACCTTTATAGTTTTCATATACTCCAATTTCTGAAGAAGGATAATACATATCTGCAATTCCTAACAAGTGTCCAAATTCATGTGCATAAGTATTATCACTTTTATAATACCCCCATTCTCCAGTATATCCATCTCCATTAACTTGTGAACGTGTATTTTTATCACTATACAATTCGATTACATTCAAATGTCCTTCTTTGTATTCTTTAAAGGCTTATAAATAGCCTTCTTTATCAGTTGGTAGCGGTTTAACATTTATATCAAAAACAACTTTATATATTTTATTTGTTTCTTTATCTTTATATGTAAAATTTTTACCCCAAAATGATTTAATTCCGTTTTCAATAGATTTTGCTTTTTTGGCAGTTGCATTATATCCTCTTATATATATAGTAGTTTTTACAATTATTGTATTTCCTTTCACAACTGCTTTAGCGTTTCTTCCATCTGGGTCTATCAAATTGGCAGGATTTTGATGCACATAATGATATGGTGTCCAACCTACAAACTCCTCCGCCAACGGATCTACACTTATAAACACACTCAACCTTGGGTCGAAATACCTCGCTCCATAATAATACATTCCAGTAGCTTCGTCCTGCTCTTTGGCGTTGAACTTATAGCCGTTGTTGAAATTCGTTGTTTGGTTGTGTTCTACGATTTGCTCTCCAAAAGGGAGGTATTCGTTATATGCCACAGGTCGTCCATACACATCTGTTGCATAGGTTGTAGTACCTAATGGATCGCTGTGATAATAAAATACCAAATCATCACTTGGTGGATTTATTGGTGGCTCGTATTGTATAACCACAGATGGTTGTACAACAGGTGCTGGTGTGTACTGAATGGGTTCGGTTGGTGTTGGTTCAGGTTCTTGTAAAGTTGGTGTTGGCTCGCAGGGTAAAAATGATTGGATATATGCCAAAAACTCACAAGGGTTTTGTCTGTTGCTTTCATCCAGTCTGAAATACTCAATTATTGGAGATATAATGTTATGTTTGTAACAATCTCCATACGGAAGATATATCAAATTTTCATTTATATCTCTTATAGTTATTTTTTTTAATGTCCAAACGTACAATTGCTCTAACTGATTCAAACAATCTAATTCATCTATTTCTGCTTGGGTATAAACAGGGGCTTCAAGTATTACTTCAACAACTTGAACGGATTGGCAATTCATCCCATTTACAGCATATAATTTTTGGCAATAATTATAATCAGGATGGTTTACAATATTCAAAAATAAAGTGTAACAATCCGTCATTGAAGGATCGTTGGCTAAATATCCGTCAATAGCATTTAGCTGGTCTAAACAATTTTGTGGGTCTTGCTGTATATCATTCGGAATATTTTCAAATTGGGCATACGCCGTCGGTATTTGAATCAAACACTCAATAAATAGGAGTAGTGTTTTTAAAAATTTGTTCATTTTTTATCCTATATTTTTAGCAATAGATAATGTAGTTATCTTGACTTTTTTTCTCACGATTTTCTCTCATAAAAAGAGGGAAGTCCTCGAAAACTTGCAGAAGAGTATGTGAAGTATGTGAGAAAGACGGAGTGTGTATTTTTTTTTAACCACATAGGCAGAATAGATAACATAGTTTTTTTGACACTTCGCTTTTATAGACCACATAGATTCTATTGCGTGGATTAATTTTCTTTGTAATTTAACAAACTATAATCGGTTTGTTGATGCAGTCTGTTAAACTTCGTAATTCAGAAAAAATCTATGTATATCCATATAATCTGCGTGAAAATCTCTATTTAAAAACCCCTTCAAATACCTTAGTTGCAGCTCCTTCTAAATACACATTTTTATAAACTCTATTCTCCAATTGAAACGAAACCCAAAGTGTACCGCCCAAAACTTCCAATTTTACTTTATTATCGGTAACTTTTCCTAAATGATGTAAAATCAAAGCAACCGCTGTGGTTCCTGTGCCGCAAGATAGCGTTTCGTCTTCTACTCCCCTTTCGTATGTTCGCAAACTGATGTTTTGATTTTCGTCAATAGAAACTACATTTACATTGGTTCCACCTGGTGCATACAAATCGCTGTACCTCACTTGTTTTCCATAATCAAAAATAGGAAAATTTTGTACATTATCAACAATCTTTACATGATGTGGTGAACCTGTATTGGTAAACCAACAATCCTCTGGTTGGGCTTTTATTTCGTGTACATCAATCATTTGCAGAGAAATTGTCTCAGGAGTAACTGTTGCTTTGTGCAAACCATCAACGGCGTTGAAAATTGTTTGTTCAGAAATTACTCCTAAATCGTGTGCAAAACGCACAATACATCTCCCACCATTTCCGCACATAGTGCTTTCATTTCCATCGGAATTGAAATATACCATTTTGAAATCGTATTCTGGGTCGTTTTCGAGTAAAATCAATCCATCGGCACCTATTCCAAAACGTCGATGACACATTTTTTCAATCAATTGGCGATTGTATTTTGGGAAAAACTCTGTGCGATTGTCAATCATCACAAAGTCATTTCCTGTTCCTTGGTATTTACAAAAAGGGATTTTCATTGTCTATATAATAAGGTACAAATTTAGGAAATCTATTAGTGTTTTTACTATACTTTTTTTAGATTGGTTGTTTGTGAATTTATACAAAAGTAGTGATTTCTTATATTTTTTTATTGCTATTTATACATGGCAGAATCAACTACCAAGTACAACTTTATTATACTATGAATTTATAAAATAAATTCTTTGGTTCTTCATAGTTTAATGTCAATCTCGGTCTACGGTTAATTTTATATTGTACTTAAATAGAATTTAAGCAAAATTATTATTATTAATTTTTTCTAATATTTATCTCACAAAATTACATTTTTTCTGAATACAAAAAAAAGCTGTCCTATTCGGACAGCCTCTTATTTTATTTTAAATGTGTATCGAAATAATCTGCAATTTTGTGGTTGAGATGTGCTCTGTCTCTACCAATTACATTGTGTTCGTGGGTAGGATACAAGAAATAATCCACTGGTTTTCCTGCTTTGATACAAGCTTCGATAAACTCCATACTGTGTTGTTGCAACACCACTGGGTCTTGAGCTCCGTGTATCATCAACAAGCGACCTTGCAAATTACCTACTTTGTCGAGCAAAGTCGTTTTTGCATATCCTTCTGGATTTTGCTCTGGTGTATCCATATAGCGTTCGCCGTACATAATTTCATACCATTTCCAATCGATAACAGGTCCACCCGCAACGCCTACTTTGTATTTGTCCGGATGATTGAGCATCAACGAAGTAGCCATAAATCCTCCAAAAGACCAACCGTAAACGCCGATTCGTTCTTTGTCAACAAATGGCAATGAAACCAAATAATCGTATCCTTTTAATTGATCTGCCATTTCATTTTGTCCCAATTGACGATGAATGACATGCTCAAAATCTCGTCCTCGGTTATCACTACCTCTGTTGTCTAATGTAAATACGACATAACCTTTTTGAGCCATATACAAGTCAAATCCCGTTGCTCCATAGTTAAAAGAATTAGTAACCAACTGAGCGTGAGGGCCACCGTAAACATAGGTCATCACAGGGTATTTTTTGTTTGCATCAAAATCTATTGGATAGACAATTCTTGCATTCAAAGGCGTTTTTCCATCGGCTGCAACAATGGTTTTATACGCTACTTTTGGCTGATTGATTTTACCTTCATACGGATTTTTTGCTTCTAAAAGAGTCGATTGCTTTACTCCTTTCGCATTGACAATATTGACAACATTTGGCTTGTCATACGCTGAATATTGGTCAAAAATCAATTGATTATTATCGCTGATTTTTACCATGTGAGTTCCGTCAACTTTGGTAATTTGAGTGGTTTTTCCAGACTTTAAATCTACTTTGTACAACTGTTTTCCCATTCCGTTTTGGTGCGTACCTGTGTAAAAAATTTCTTTTTCTGTGATTTTGTTTATTTCTTTAAAAACCACATCTTTATACCCAAGATTTCTTACCAATTTACCGTTGGTATTGTACAAATACATTTGTCTGTACCCATTGATATCCGTTACATAAACAAACAAATTTTTTGAATTGGGAACAAATACAAAATTGTTTGAAGGCTCTACATAAGTTGTAGATTTTTGCTCAAACAAAGTAGCCGTTGGTTTTCCATTTTTTGCCGAAAACTGCTTTACTACCAAATGATTTTGGTTGCGATTTAGCACTCCTACCAACACCGATAGACCGTCTGGAGTCCAGGTAGGCATCGTCAAAAATTGGTCAACATCACCCGTGTCCAATGTTTGTGTTGAATGATTTTTCAAATCATAGATTTTCAATTTCACAACTTCATTGGTCATTCCTGCCATTGGATATTTAATAGGATTGTGTGTTGCCACTCGAGTACTAAAATCAATCAACGGATAATCAGAAACTTTTGATTCGTTTTTACTATAAAACAAAATTTTGCTTTGGTCTGGACTAATCCAAAAACCTTTGTCTATTCCAAATTCCTGACGGTGGGTATTGCTACTACCATTGACAATTGTTGGTTCGTCATTGGTTATTGCAATCGTTTCTCCGTTTGATTTGGAAATTTTTATATTATTTTTATCCAACCAAATTACGAAATCTAAATTTTCAGCAACTTGTTCTTCTTGAGCTTCGTTTGAAAAAGACACAAATTTCACAATTTGATGATTATTTACATCATATTGCACTGCGTACTTATTTTTTTCGCCCGAAACTGTGAATTGTAAAACATTTTTATCAATCCACGAATGATTGAAAGGAATCATTTGCAAATTGAACGTATCGTTTTTTATTGTTTCTTGCAAAGCGGTTTGCAATTGCTCTCTTGTCAAAATAGTTTTATCTTTTTGCGTTTTTACATTTTTTTGAATTAAATGAAAACGCACTTGACCACTTGACAAATAAGAAATATGCTCATTGTCTTGCCAATTGGCCGCATAAAGTTGTTCAACTGGAAAAAAAGCATGGGTAGCTGTTGCCTCTTGCACAGTGAAATTTCTTTGTGCATGAGTAATTGAAAAGACTAATAATAAACCTGATAAAATGATTTTTTTCATATAATTATATATCCTAAATATCTTTTAAATATTAACCTACTAATTTTCAACATAATAAAATTTAATTGCTTTAATAAGTATCAAAGTGCAAATTACAACTATTTTTTCGATAAAAAAATAAAAAACCGTCATTTAACGTACAAATGTCAAATGACGGTTGAATATATTTGCTAAAAAAAATTACAATTTCTCTTCAATAATTTTCTTCAAAATTTCAGGATTGATCATTGTAGAAGTATCGCCTAAATTATTCTCTTGATTATTGGCAATAGCTCTCAACATACGACGCAATATTTTTCCTGAACGCGTTTTTGGTAAATCATCCACAAATTGAATTTTGTCCAATTTTCCTATAGGTCCATAATGGTCGGCGATCAATTGATTAATTTCTTTTTTCAAATTGTCTCTGTCTCGATAGTTTCCTTCTACTTTCAAAGAAATAAATCCATACATCGTATTTCCTTTGATTTCGTGCGGATACCCTACAATTGCCGATTCTGCCACTGCCGGATGCTGATTGATAGCATCTTCGATGGGAGCAGTGCCGAGGTTGTGTCCCGAAACAATAATCACATCATCTGTACGACCTACAATTCTATAATAACCAACTTCGTCTCTCAAAGCATTATCTCCTGTGAAATAATAGCCTGGGAATGTAGAAAAATAGGTTTCTACATAGCGTTTGTGATCGCCCCAAATCGTACGAGCCATAGATGGCCAAGGGTGTTTGATGCACAAATTCCCCATTTGTTGAAAATCTTCTATTTCCTCTCCATGTTCATCAAGTAATACTGCCTGAGTTCCAGGCAACGGTAAAGTTGCATAGGTTGGTTTTGTTGGAGTTTTAAACGCCAATGGTGCAATCAAAATCGCTCCTGTTTCCGTTTGCCACCATGTATCCATAATCGGACATCGTTTTTTTCCTACAAAATCATTGAACCAGTGCCACGCTTCTTCGTTGATAGGTTCTCCTACACTTCCCAATACTCTCAAAGACGATAAATCGTGCGAAGTAATATATGAATAATCATTGGTCATCAACGAGCGAATGGCTGTTGGTGCGGTATAAAAATGCGTAACTTTATGTTTGTCAATAATATCCCAATAACGAGATGGGGTAGGATACGTTGGAATTCCCTCGTGAATTACCGTCGTTGCCCCATTGAGCAAAGCTCCGTACAACATATACGAATGTCCTGTAATCCAACCTAAATCGGCGGTACACCAAAAAATATCTTCTTCTTTATAGTCAAAAACATTGGCAAATGTATAGGCAGTTTGCACCATATATCCACCTGTTGTATGCACCATTCCCTTTGGTTTTCCGGTCGAACCAGAAGTATAAAGGATAAACAATGGGTCTTCTGCATCCATAATTTCAGGATTGCATTCCTCCGAGGCATTGGCATACAACTCATCAAACCACACATCTTTTTCTGCTTGAAAAGGTATGTCTTGATTGGTGCGTTTTACCACCAATACTTTTTCTACACAATCCAATCCGTTGATGGCTTTATCTATTACTTCTTTGAGCTTGATGGTTTTATCTCCTCTAAAACCACCATCGGCAGTAATGACCAATTTTGCACCACAATCTTCAATTCTTCTACGAGCGGCTGCGTCTGAAAATCCTGCAAAAATCACAGAGTGAATAGCTCCAATTCTTGCACAAGCCAACATTGCTATTGCCAATTCTGGAATCATCGGCAGATACAAACACACGCGATCGCCTTTTTCGATTCCCAATGATTTCAACACATTGGCAGTTTTACACACGCGTTGGTATAAATCGTTATACGAAATAAATTGTGTAGGTTCATCAGGATTGTTAGATTCAAAAATGATAGCATTTTTATCTCCTTTTCTCGCAACATAACGGTCTATACAGTTTTTGGTAATATTTAATTTACCTCCCATAAACCATTTGATGTCCCCATTTGTAAAATCAAATTCAAAAACACGCTCAGGAGCTTGATACCACAGAAAAGCCTCCTCCGCCATTTTTCCCCAAAATTTTCTTGGTTCTCTAACGGCTTTTTTAGTATGCTTAAAATATTGTTCTAAATCTGCTATTTTAAAATAACTCATAATATTTATAGTTTTTAGTAGTTTTTGTTTTTTTAAAGTAGTATTTTTTTATAGTACATATTGAATTAAACAAAGAATATCAACTATTTAAAAATAAGCAATCAGCTATTAATAATTTTAAATTTTCTAAAAGTATTTTTATAATAACAATTGTATATTTTCTTATAAATTTCATGATATACATTGTATAAAACAATCTATTTATGTTTTAAAAAGTAAAATTAGCCCATTTCTATAAAGATTCAAAACATTTTTTGCATAAAAAAGCTCAAATCTTTGTGATTTGAGCTTTTCTAATTAATACAAATAATATGAAAAATTATTTTACATCCATCAATTCTACATCAAAAATTAAAGTAGCATTTGGTGGAATTACTCCTCCTGCTCCTCTACTTCCATATCCTAAATCTGATGGAATTACAAAACGTGCTTTGTCTCCTACTTGCAACAACATAATTCCTTCGTCCCATCCTGGGATCACTTGACCAATTCCTACAACAAAATCGATTGGTTGTTTGCGTTTGTATGAATTGTCAAACTCCATTCCGTTTACCAATTGTCCTTTGTAGTGTACAGATACTTTTTTACCTTTTGTAGCTTTGGCTCCTGTACCTCTTTGAATGAATTGATAACGCAATCCGCTTTCTGTTTTTTCAAAACCAGCTGCAATTTTGTCTAATTCAGCTTCTTTTTTTGCTTTTTCTTCTGCTAAACGCTTTTCACGACTTCCTTCAAAAACTCTGAATGCCTCTACTGCATTCCATTTTTCGGCTTCTTGTCCTACTCTGATGATTTCGATTTTTTCCATTTCATCTCCAGGCTCTACCGTATCAACCACATTTTGACCTTCTACAACATGACCAAATACTGTATGATTGTTGTCTAACCAAGGCGTTGCTATATGTGTGATAAAAAATTGTGACCCATTAGTTCCAGGTCCTGCATTTGCCATAGACAATACACCTGGTCCGTCGTGCTTTAATTCTGGATGAAACTCATCGTCAAATTTGTAACCTGGTCCACCTGTTCCTGATCCTTGAGGACATCCCCCTTGTATCATAAAATCAGCAATTACACGATGAAATTTCAATCCGTCGTAATAAGGTTTTCCTTGAGGACGTGCCGTATTTTCTAATGTTCCCTCAGCCAGTGCAACAAAGTTTCCTACTGTTCCTGGCGTTTTGTCATGTGTCAATTTTATTAAAATTTCTCCTTTTGGAGTCGTAATTTTAGCGTAAATTCCGTTTTCCATGTTTTATTAAATATTATATCGCAAAGATAAAGATTTTAAAGGCTAATCTAAAATATTTATCTTTCAAATTATTATAAAAATTCTTATTCTGACAACTTCTCAATAAACTCTTCTTCACTCCAAATCGGAATACCTAATTTGGTAGCTTTTTCCAATTTTGATGGTCCCATATCGGCTCCTGCTAAGACTACAGAGGTTTTTCCTGTGATGGAACTTCCGTTTTTTCCTCCGTAATCTTCGATTTTTTGCTTGATTTCATCTCTTGAAAATTGTGTAAATTTCCCCGAAACTACAAATATCATATCAGCAAAAATATCCGAAACTTGCGTCGATTCTTTGGTAACAGCTTCAAATTGCAATCCGTAGTTTTTCAAGCGTTCGATGATTTGAATGTTTTGTAAATCACTGAAAAAATCTATGATACTTTGTGCAATCTTTTCCCCTATTTCGTCTTGATTGACCAAATCTTCAAACGATGCATTCATCAACAAATCAATGTTTGGATAGGCAACTGCCAATTTTTTAGCAATATTTTCCCCTACATGACGAATTCCCAAGGCAAACAACACTTTTTCATAAGGAATTGATTTGGATTTTTCTACTCCTGTGAGCAAATTATCGACCGATTTTTCTGCCATGCGTTCTAATGGCAACAACTGCTCTTTTTTCAATTCGTACAAATCGACATAACTGTAAATCAATCGATTGTCGTACAATTGTTGAACAGTTTCTCCGCCCAATCCTTCAATATCCATAGCTTTTCGACCAATGAAATGTTCGATTTTTCCTACAATTTGAGGCGGACAATTGGCTTCGTTTGTACAATAATGCAAGGCTTCACCTGCTTTTCTTTCCAAAGGTGCATTACATTCTGGACAATGCGTAATGTATTTCAATGGTTGACTGTTTTCGGCTCTTTTTTCGATATTTATTCCAACGATTTTTGGAATGATTTCACCGCCTTTTTCCACAAAAACCGCATCGCCTATACGTAAATCCAATTTTTCAATTTGGTCGGCATTATGCAGCGAAGCTCTTTTTACGATCGTTCCTGCCAATTGCACTGGCGACAAATTGGCTACAGGTGTAATCGCTCCTGTTCGTCCCACCTGATACGAAATACTTTCCAACACAGACTCGGCTTGTTCTGCTTTGAATTTATAGGCAATTGCCCAACGAGGAGATTTGGCTGTGTATCCCAATTCTTCTTGAAAATCCAAACGATTGACCTTGATAACTACGCCATCGGTTTCGTAAGGTAAATCATGTCGATGCGTATCCCAATAATTGATAAAATCGAATACTTCTTGCAGATTTTTAGCTATTTTTGATTGAGAAGGTACTCTAAAACCAAATGATTTTGCAGCATTTAGCGATTGCTCTTGTGATTCAAACGCCTGATTTGCCCCAACGATACTGTACAGCAAACACTCCAACGGACGACGAGCCACCTCGCTACTGTTCTGTAATTTCAAACTACCTGATGCCGTATTTCGTGGGTTGGAATACGGTTGTTCGCCCAAAGCAATCAATTTTTCGTTCATTTCGTTGAAACCTGCAATTGGCAGAATAATTTCCCCTCGAATATCAAATTTTTCAGGAAAATCTCCTTTCAAAACCAAAGGTACAGTCTTGATTGTTTTGATATTGGTCGTAACATCATCTCCTTGAAAACCATCACCACGAGTTACGGCACGAACCAATTTTCCGTTTTCATACGAAATAGAAATCGATGCACCGTCGTATTTGAGTTCGCACATAAATTCCAAAGGCACATCGCCCAACAATTTTTGTAAGCGATTTTCCCAATCGTTTAATTCTTCAAACGAATAGGCATTGTCCAAAGAATACATTCTTTGTTGATGCGTAATGGTTTCAAAATTTTTGGTAATTCCTCCACCAACTCTTTGTGTTGGCGAATTTTCATCAAAAAACTCTGGGTGTTTTGCTTCCAATTCTTGCAACTCCTTCAATTTCATATCAAATTCATAATCAGAAATTTCTGGAGTATCGAGGATATAATATTTGTAATTGTGTTCGTTTAATTCCGAACGCAATTGATTGATTTTTTCTTGTATAGTCATTTCACTATTTGATTTTACAAACAAAAGGCTGTCTCAATTGACAGCCTTTTGATGAATATTATAATATTATGCATCAATATTTGCATAAATAGCATTTTTCTCGATAAACTCTCTACGAGGTGGTACATCATCACCCATCAACATAGAGAACACATAATCCGCATCAGCTGCATTGTTTATTGTGATTTGGCGTAGTGTACGGTATTTAGGATCCATTGTAGTATCCCAAAGTTGTTCTGCGTTCATCTCTCCCAAACCTTTGTATCGCTGCACTGTAGCACCTGCTCCCATACTGTTCATCAATTCTTGGCGTTGCTCGTCGTTCCAAGCGTAGGCTTTGTTATTTCCTTTTTTCACCATATACAAAGGTGGCGTTGCTATATATACATAACCGTTTTCGATTAATTCTCGCATATAACGAAAAAAGAAAGTCAAAATCAATGTTGCGATGTGGCTACCGTCCACATCGGCATCACACATGATGATTACTTTATGATAACGCAATTTTGACAAATTCAAGGCTTTAGCATCTTCTTCAGTACCGATGGTAACACCAAGAGCTGTAAAAATATTTCTAATCTCTTCGTTTTCAAACACTTTGTGGTGCATAGCTTTTTCCACATTCAAGATTTTACCTCTCAAAGGCATAATTGCTTGGAAATTTCTATCTCGCCCCGATTTGGCAGTACCCCCCGCCGAGTCTCCCTCGACGAAGAAGATTTCACATCTTTCTGGATCTTGCTCCGAACAGTCTGCTAATTTTCCTGGCAATCCTCCACCGCTCATTACGGTTTTTCTCTGTACCATTTCACGAGCTTTTTTCGCAGCGTGACGAGCCTGAGCAGCCAAAATCACCTTTTGAACAATGGTTTTTGCATCTGCTGGATTTTCTTCCAAATAAGCCTCCAACATATCAGCAACCGCTTGAGATACAGGAGAAACCACTTCTCTGTTTCCTAATTTTGTTTTGGTTTGTCCTTCAAATTGAGGCTCCATAACTTTTACAGAAACAATAGCCGTTAATCCTTCTCTAAAGTCGTCTCCTGTGATTTCAAATTTCAATTTGTCCAATAAACCACTTTGGTCGGCATACTTTTTCAAGGTACGGGTCAATCCCATTCTAAAACCTTGTAAATGCGTTCCACCTTCATGTGTGTTGATATTGTTTACATACGAAAAAATATTTTCCGAATAACTATCGTTGTAAATCAAGGCAACTTCCACTGGGATTTCACCTTTGTCATTTTCCATACTGATTACATGCGAAATAATAGGCGTACGATTTCCGTCTAAAAATTTCACATATTCTTTCAAACCATCTTTTGAATGGAAAGTTTCCGATTTTGAATTTCCGTTTTCATCGATTTCACGCAAATCTGTCAAAGTAATAGTAATTCCTTTGTTCAAATACGACAATTCTCTCAAACGAGCCGCCAATGTATCGTAGTTGTATTCCAAAGTTTGAGTAAAAATCGTCCCATCGGGTTTGAAAGTAACACTTGTACCCGTAGCATTTGTTTCACCAATAGCACGAGCAGGATAAATCGCTTTACCTCTTTCGTATTCTTGTTCCCAGATTTTACCATCTCTGTGAACCTCTGCACGCAAGTGATCAGAAAGTGCGTTTACACACGACACCCCCACACCGTGAAGACCTCCAGAAACCTTATATGAATCTTTGTCAAATTTACCACCTGCACCAATTTTGGTCATAACCACCTCCAAGGCAGAAACTCCTTCTTTTTTGTGAATATCTACCGGAATACCACGACCATTATCTTTTACTGTGATAGAATTGTCAACATTGATAGTAACTTGTATAGAGTTACAATACCCAGCCAATGCCTCATCAATAGAGTTGTCAACTACCTCATATACCAAATGGTGTAAACCTCTTACTCCTACATCACCAATATACATCGAAGGACGCATTCTCACATGCTCCATTCCCTCCAATGCCTGAATACTATCGGCAGAATAAGAGCTTTTCTTTATTTCTTCACTCATATTAACTTTTCTTTTTTACAAACAGCAAATATACATTTTTTTCAGCAATTTTCAAAAGGTTTTTTTGTCAAATAAATGATTTTTAAAGATTCTTTTCAACATTTTAGTTAACAAAAAAAAACGAGCTATCTTTTATGATAACTCGTTTTAGTTTTTATAATTCTACTCCTAAATAATTTTGTGGAGTAATCGCTTTCAATTCAGCTTTTATTACATCCGAAACATTCAATGTATCTACAAATTTGTGTATCAACTCTTGGTTCATCGTTTCGTTGGTTCTCGTCAAATCTTTCAATGCTTCGTAAGGATTTGGATAGCTTTCTCTACGTAAAATTGTTTGAATTGCCTCTGCAACCACCGCCCAGTTTGCTTCCAAATCTTCGTGGAATTTAGATTGGTTTAGCAACAATTTGTTCAATCCTTTCAATGTGGCTTCAAATGCTATCACCGTATGTCCGAAAGGCACCCCCACATTACGCAATACTGTACTATCCGTTAAATCTCTTTGCAAACGAGAAATAGGCAATTTTGCTGACAAATGTTCAAAAATAGCATTGGCAATACCTAAATTTCCTTCCGAATTTTCAAAATCAATAGGATTTACTTTGTGTGGCATTGCAGATGACCCCACCTCCCCTGCTTTGATTTTTTGCTTGAAATATTCCATAGAAACATACGTCCAAATATCTCTATCCAAATCGATAATAATCGTATTTATACGCTTTAACGCATCGAAAAAGGCTGCAAAATGGTCGTAATGTTCGATTTGAGTCGTCGGAAATGAGTGTTTCAATCCTAATGTTTTCTCTACGAATTTTTCTCCAAAAGCTCTCCAGTCGTTAGTTGGATATGCAATTTTGTGTGCATTGTAGTTACCTGTAGCTCCTCCAAATTTTGCAGCAAAAGGAATGTTGTTCAACAAGCGTAATTGCTCTTCCAAACGCACCACAAATACATTGATTTCTTTTCCTAAACGCGTAGGCGAAGCCGGTTGTCCGTGCGTTCTAGCCAACATAGGTACATCTTTCCACTCTACAGAAAGTTCTTTCAATTTTGCAATTACATCAATCAACAACGGTTTGTAAACCTTTTCAAAAGCATCTTTAGTAGAAAGAGGAATTGCCGTATTGTTTACATCCTGAGAAGTCAAACCAAAATGGATAAATTCCTTATATTCCTGTAAACCAAACTCTTCAAATTTATGTTTTACAAAATATTCAACAGCTTTTACATCGTGATTGGTTGTTTTTTCAACATTTTTAATCCAAAGTGCATCTTCAGCAGAAAAATTTTCATAAACCGCTCTCAATTTTCCAAATACCTCTGGATTTACATTTTTCAATTGAGGCAAAGGCAACTGACACAATGCGATAAAGTATTCAACCTCAACTAAAACTCTATATTTTATCAAAGCCTCTTCCGAAAAGAAAGGAGCTAAATTCTGCGTTTTTGAACGATAACGCCCGTCAATAGGCGAAATAGCATTTAATTCTGTCAACATATTTTTTGAAAAATTTATTAAAGGGCAAAGATACTGTTTTTTTCTTTTGATTAAATGTGAAATATTTTGAATTTAAGTAAAAAAAAATTAAATAGTTTTCCACAGGTTAAATATTTTTTTTATGTATTTTTTTATTTTGCTTTATTTAAAACAATAATCAGTTGAAAATATCTTTCTATCACTACAATTTAAACCTTTGCTAAGTAATTTAAACTTTGTTATTTCACAATTTTCATTACAAGTATGAAAAATTAATCAACTCAAAAAAGTAATTATCCCTTCTTTATTTTTATCAGCATTAGCAAATTCATTTTACAAAGTCAAAAAACCATCAATCACATATTCTAAAGCATCTTCGCTCTCGTCCCAAATTTGTGGATAAATTTCATGTTCACTCATCAAATCATAATTGTTCTTTAAATAATCTACAGTGATTTTTGAAAGTTTCGTATTTATTTTTTCTACTTGTTTAACATTGAGAAAATGTGCAGAACCACATCCTAAATCTTATGTCTCATCAACCAATTGACCACCAACCCCTCCCCCATCTAAAAAAATGATAACCATAAGTATAATTTTTCCCTATGAGTAAATACAATATTCCATATTTTATCGATATCAACTACACGACGACTTCTTCATCATAAACAATTTCTTCTAAAATAGAACTATCGTTTAGAATAGCATCTAATTCTTCTTCAGATACTCGTAAAATATTTCCTGTCATTCCCATATTATATACATTTTGAATTATCAATAAAACTCAGAATTAAAAATTTTAAAGAACAAATAGTACTTTAAAAATATTAAATTGAAAAAACTTTGAAATATTTATAATATAAAAATCTATGTAAAATATAGGGGGTAAAATGTAATGTACAAAAAGATACAATATAAAAAAGCCTTTAAAACCCCTAAAAACAAAGGAGTTACAACCAAAAAAGCCCAAAAATGTACAAAAAACAAAATGTACAAAACTGTACATTTATATGCAAAAATTGTCGCTTTTTTATGTGGGTTATTGTACGAATATAAGCCTTTTGTACAGCCCAACAAAGAAAACCCAATAAAATGTACATAACCCCAATAAAACCGCCCCTTTAGGGGCTTTTTTTATGCTTTGAAACTACTGCTTTGGACCTGCCGACCGACCATTTGCGTGACCTCACGAAAATGATAACTACTACCCCTAAAAACAGGTATTTTAGTAGTTGCTATTATAGTTGTTATTACATTTGCTATTACATTTTACTTGTTTTACCCCCTTATTAAAATAGGGGTATGGATACCACAAAATAACATTACCCCTATGTTTTTTAAAATTACAAGGGGGGTATTACCATTTGAAAAATGCAATTTTTAAAATTAAATCATTGATTTTTAAACACTTGTACACACAAAACTACTTATTACATAGGGGATATACTCATAATGGCACATTTTATTTTACTACGCCTCTCCTAAATTTGCCCCATTAAACCCACAGGCAGGGCAATAATTAACGGCGTGGTTGAATAAGCGGTTGGGATTGACTTGGTTGGGTGGATTTATTGGCAGACTTACTTTGTACAGACTTTAACGCCTGTATCTCAGCCTTTAAACGCTCATTCTCTGCCTGTAACAAGGCTTTGTTTTCTTCTAATAAAGCGTTGTTTTTCTCTAACATTTCCATTTTTTCTCTTAAAAGAGCCTCTACCTCACTATTATTAGTAGGGGGAACCTCATTTTTTACCTCACTTAATAACATTGGAGGTTTACCCGTGAGTAACCAAATCGGATTTATATCGGGGATTTCCGATAATATATTTTCGATTGCATTGGAATTTATAGGCGTTTCTTTTGCTTTTCCTCTAAAATTCGCAGAAGTCATACCAATTTTTTTATAAAAATTTTCCTTTCCAATCTTCTTTAATTCAATCACTTGTATAATTCTATCCTTTATCATCGAAAAAATATTTACGAAATCATTTGGTTTATCGAAAATTTATTTACTATATTTGCACCATCAATTTGAAAGGACAAAGTAATGAAAAAAATACGAGTACACCCAGATTTAAAGAAACAAATTGTTAAAGAATTTCAAGTAACAATGCAAAGCGTGGATATGAGCCTAAAATATGTGTTCAACTCCGAACAGGCAAAAGCTATCCGCCAACGAGCCAAAGAGTTATTACAGGCTGAAAGTGAAGCCGTTAAAACAGATGTAAAACAAGTAAATCAATAACTTATGACAAACTTAATAAACAAAGAGCAAACCATTTCAAGTTTTGAAATTGCTCAAATCACAGGAAAGAAGCACGCTCACGTGCTTAGGGACATCCGAATTATGGAATCAGCGTGGCAAAAAGTACATAAATCCAAATTTGGTTTCACGTTCAAAATCATAGACTTACCTAACGGAGCAAGTCGAAAAGACCCTTATTATGCCCTCAACAAATTAGAGTTTTTGTATGTGATTACAAAATACAGCGATGAGGCAAGGGCAAAATTGGTAATGCGTTGGGCAGAATTGGAGGAAAAAATGATTTTGCACATTCCCGCTCCCAAAACCATCAACGGAGTTAAATGTGTGGCGTATAATTATTGGCTTTTGCAAAACGGCTATTCGCTAACCAGTGGGCAGGTACGAGCAAGGATAAAAAAGTACCCCGAGCAGTTCTGCAAAACCAAAGACGGTTGGTATATGTCAGAGGCTATTGCCGAATACTTTTTGGACTATCGCAACCCACAACAATGCATCGCCGAGCTGCCATACGTAAGCCCAAAGCAACTAACTATGTTTAATTAAATAATGTTGTAAATCAATAAGTAATGAAAACGAAAACAATTTACCACCTAAACGAAAATTGCGATTTAGTGAAAATCGAAAAAAGAACCACGCTGTTGGGCGTGGCGGTCAAACGTGAAACAACTATTTACAAAGAACATTTGAAAAAAGACAATCATTGTTCGGAGGCTTCTGTAATAGCACAACGTTTTGGCTCATTGCGAAACAGCCCTGATTACATCAATAACTGGATAACGAAAGCCCCCAAATGCAACAACAAAGTAGCCGACAACGAGCCGTTTAATACGGATTGTCATCTACAATCTGAGACTGAAACTTTACCTCAAACGGCATTATGCGATGTGCGGAACAGCGGAAAAAGGTTTCAAGCAAAGCAAGGACATCTTTTGAATGTTCAATCCCCATCCCCCGAAAAGCGAACGGAAGAGAAAATCTCCATTTGCCAACAGCTTGAAGCTGAAAGATTTCTACTTGAAATTGCTCTTGGTCAGCTATTTCATTCGGAAAGGCATCGTTCCCAACAATGTGGAATGTCCCAAGTATCGGAATTAGAGCGTTTTTTATTACAAGTTGATACTTTTCAAAAATCCGTAAAGCAACATCTTCATCCTTTGCTCGAAAATAGAGATCACAATAAAATTTAATATACATAAAGCTAAATTTTAGGTTTGACGGCTACAAAGGTAGCAAATTTTCCCCAGCGGGTGCGACCCGCAACGATTAAAACCGTTCTCGTTCGTAGCGGGTGGAGAAACTAATTTTAAAACGATAAAAAAATGATAGACAGAGGTATTCGATTTTCTACACAGGTAGAAATCAAAGAACAAGGGATTGGCAAGGATATTAACCTTCGAGTTGAAAATATAGACCTTACCAACCCGCAAGAATGGGATGAGTTGCAAAACTGGCTTATTCGGTTGCGTGGGTCGCTCGTTGCAATGTGTAACGCACCCGATGGACTTGGCAAACACAATAATAGTACACATCAACCACGTTGTAGTTGGGATACTCGGTGTTCAGAAAATCCTCCGTTTTTTGAAGCTCATCAAAACGAAAATCCGCAATAACAAATTTGCGGGTGTGAATAACTTTACTCATAAATGTTTGTAATTTAATTATTTGCTACAAAGGTATCGATTTTTCCCGACCTGCTATGAGCAGGAGCAAGTAAAAATAACGCTGTGGGTCAAAGTCTGCGAAAGCAGAGTATGTGGCACTCGGGAAACTAATTTTAAAACGATAAAAAAAAATGATACGAATTGAAAATGTAGAGCAAGGAAAATATTACAAGTCATTGATAACGGATGAGTTTGTGCGAGTGGATAGTTTTAACTCACCAGACGACCCCATAGGGGTTCATTTCCACCATTTTGAAAATTATGTGTTCATCAGTTCCGAAATACCTTTACATATGTTTTTTGAAATGGAGGCTTTTAAGGAAATCACCGAAAAAGAATTTTACACCGCCCTTGACCTTGCAAGAGAGCAATTTATGAAAGATTTTAAAGCTATTAGAGGCGGTGTGTTATAGTAGTTAGTTTTATTAAGAGCGGAAAAGTCAAGGCTTACGGGCGGTTCGAGTCTGCCTCCGCAGCAAAGTTTAAAAACCATTTAAAAAGGGTTTAAAAATGTTTGAATATGTAGATAATATATTGTGTGTTTCTGCTTCGTGGTTGTACGGTGAGGGCGAAGTAATGTCGGTAAGTAACTACTGCCAACTGCTAAGTCGTAATAAACTAAAAAAGCTGACAACTGGCGGAAATGGTCGCACGGCTTGGGTGGTGTACGCCTCTTTGCCCGAACGGTTTAAATCCAAAATTGAGGAAAACCACAACCCATATAAAGAAGTGAAAACCATTGTGTTTGAAGATTATATCAAACCCGATTACGGTGCCGAACGCTTTTTTGAGCAATACTTGTTGGAGGACGAAGACGGCACGGAACATCTACCTGCCGACCGCATCCGAGAGTACAGCGACAACGCCAAAATACTCAATGCTTGTCACTTTATCGCAACCAATGTAGTGGTGCAACGCAAGTTTGGAGGTCGTAAGGAAATGTGGCAGAAAATGGCGGAAATCATTCAGCAACTGCCGTCAAAGGAATACAAACACAAACTGCCGAGCAATTATCGGGACTTGAAAGCTAAAACAATGGCGTTTAAAGGAATAAAAACCTGCAAACGCTACCCGACCAAAGGTTACGAGGGGCTGATACACAGCGGATTTATGAACAAAGTAGCCGCTAAACTCGTCGGGGTTTCCGCTGAATGGACATTGGCTCGTTGGTGCAATCAAGTGAACGTGTGTGTGAGTCTTTCGCAACTCCACGCCGAATACAACGACAAAGCCGTTGCCGAGGGGTGGAAGCTGATAAAAAACGAAAAAACATTTTACAATTTTCTGTATGCCGAAGATGTGCAACCGCTGTGGTGGGGGCATCGGTACGGCGAACTTTCTTACAAGGAAAAGTTTGGGTTTCAGCACAAAACCAAAATGCCTACAATGCGGGATAGCCTTTGGTATTCCGACGGAACGAAGCTCAATTACTACTATTTGGACGAAAACGGCAATATGGCAACCTGTCAAGTGTACGAGGTGATGGACGCATATAGCGAGGTGCTTTTAGGTTATCACATTAGCAAAACGGAGGATTACGAAGCCCAATACCGAGCCTTTAAAATGGCGGTACAAACAGCAGGATTTCGCCCGTATCAAATCGCTCACGATAACCAAGGCGGACACAAAAAACTCAAAAACGGCGACTTTTTAAGCAAAATAGCCCAAGTGCAAACCGCCACCAAGCCTTACAATGGTAAGTCAAAAACGATAGAAAGTGCGTTCGGGCGATTTCAAGACGGATTTTTAAAACGCGATTGGTTTTTTACAGGAATGAACATCACGGCGAAAACTCAGGAGAGCAAAGCAAATATGGAGTTTATCCTCGCCAACAAGCAAAATCTACCTACGTTGGACGAAATCAAAGAGCGATACGCCCAAAGACGCCGAGAATGGAACGAAGCTCCGCACCCCAAAACAGGCAAACCACGTATTGAAATGTATTTGGAAAGCCAAAATGCGGAAACAAAGAAAGTGGAGATTTGGGATATGGTTTCGCTGTTTTGGATTACGAGAAAAGAGCCGATTACCTGCGATGCGTACGGCATTTCGTTTCAAGAGAAAAAAGTCAAATACGACTATATGGTATATACGCAGAAGGGGTTGCCTGATGTGGATTGGCTCGAAAAGAATATCGGCAAAAAGTTCGTTATCAAGTTCGATCCCGATAATATGGAGCTGATTTACCTATACGAAGACACGCCTTTGGGATTGAAGTTGGTAAACGGTGCGGAAATTAAGAAAGAAGTACAACGCAATATTCAAGAACAGGATAGTTTTGATGCTCAATATATCCGCCAAGTTCAACAGCTCACGGACGGAAAACGCATCACACGCCGAGACGAAACGGAGGAATTGTTAGAAAAATACGGAATGACTGCCCAACAACAAGGGTTGAATTTGCCGAATATCAAAGGAATAGAAAACAAACGGAAAACGCTCAAATCAACGCCCAAAGACGATTTTGGCAAATATCAAAAAACAATGAGCAATACCGATTGGGACGACGAAATGGAACTTGTGCCTGTGCAGGTAAACATCAGCAAAATGATTTAAGTAACAGATTAAAAGCAAGATACAATGAATACAACCGAAAAACAACAGATAGCCAATGAATTAAAAGCCTTTTGCGACCGCAAAGGAAGTCAAAGCAAGGGGGCAAATTCACTCAAAGGCGTATCCGAAGCCTTAGTAACGCAAATTCTCAAAGGCAATTGGGACAAAATCGCCGAGAGCAAATGGCGAAGCATCAAGGCACAACTCGGAATGAGCGGAAGCGATTGGGTATTTGTGCAAACATCGAATTTTCAGACCCTTACTCGTCTGTTTGAGGATGCCCAGCAAAACAGCCAAGTATATGCCATTACCGCCCCCGCAGGTTCGGGCAAAACCAAAACAATGCAACTTTACGAACGGGAAAACCCCAACGCTTTTATGGTGCAATGCAACGAGTTTTGGAACAAAAAAGCCTTTATGAGCGAACTGCTTACGGCAATGGGGCGAGACGGTAGCGGACTAACCGTTAATGAAATGGTAGGCGAAGCCGTGCGGGTGCTGAAATCGTTGGAAAACCCTGTACTATTACTTGACGAATTTGACAAGGTAAACGACCAAGTGCTGTACTTCTTTATCACGCTGTACAACCTGTTGGAGGAACATTGCGGAATAGTAATGTGTGCCACCGACCATTTGGAAAAACGTATCAAACGAGGGCTAAAACTCAACAAGAAAGGCTACAAAGAAATATACAGCCGTATCGGTCGCAAGTTCATTGAGCTTTCGGAAATCAATCAAGCCGATTGCATCCAAATCTGCACCGCCAACAGCATCACCGAAAAAAGCGACATCAAAGAGGTTTGGAAAGACTGCGAGGGCGACCTCAGACGCGTAAAACGCAAAATCCACTCCTTGAAATTAGCTTATTCAGAACAATGAATAATGTTTAATTAACAATTTATAATTAACAATTTATAATTAACAATTAGAATAAGTGAGTACCCCTGCCACTTTTGCCCCCCTTCGGGGGACAGGGGGCTTTTATGGCACAAGCATATACACCCAAACAAATCATCAATAAGAAATTCAACCTACTGCCCTTTGAGGGGGCTTGGAAAGAATTTGTCGGTTGCCCTGCACGAGGTTTCTCTGCGATTATTTGGGGGGCTTCGTCCAGCGGAAAATCGTCTTTGGCGATGCAATGGGCAAGATACCTCACCCAATTTGGCAAAGTAGCGTACAATTCTTTGGAGGAGGGCATTTCTCACACGATGCAAATGAACCTCAAACGCAATTATATGGACAGCGTGGAGGGTAAATTTTTACTAATAGACAACGAACCCATTGCCGAGCTGTTGGAACGAATGACAAAACACAAATCGCCTGATTTTTTAATCATTGATTCTGTCCAGTATATGCAAACTGACAAGGAGGAATATAAAAAGTTAAAGCGGTTAATGAAAGAGAAAAACAAAGGCTTGATACTCATTAGCCAAGCCAATGGCAAAGAACCCAAAGGCGAATTGGCAGACTTTGCCCGTTATGATGTGGATTTGAAAATACGCGTCGAGGGCTACAAAGCCTTTCCCACAGGGCGAATGAATGGCGGAGGCAGTCCGTTTGTGATTTATCCGCAAAAAGCCGCCGAATATTGGGGCGAAGTAAAACAAGATGATAACGAATAACCAGTGCGAATACCCCAACTTCAACGCACGACTTCCCCATCTCCTTCGGAGAGGGGGCAAGGGGGTGAGGATTATGACCACAACAGCAAAACAAACCACCTTTCGCCACAAGTTGGCGTACTATGCAGAGTTGAGCTACTTGCAATACGAAAATCTACGCCACCAATACTTTTTGGAATGGTGCGGAAAAATAGCCCATCAAAAGTACATTCCGCTGGAATGGCTGTCCAAAAACGACTACCTCAAAAACTGGTTTGACGACCAATGGGTAGCACTGGTGGAGAGCGGAATAAAAAAATGTTACGATGACGGATTAGACAGAAAGGTATTTACCCCCGATGATGTACTATTGATGTTGGATATTTTTTGCACAGAAATTCAGAACTATTACCCCAAAGTGTTACTTGATAAAATAATTAAAGACCAAAAATATGAAAACAAAGTATGTAAATAAAATTTGGCTGGAAACCAAAGTAAAAGAAATCAACCACGAGCTAATCAATTTTCACCACGAAACCGCCGAACGCCAACGACTTGAAAACGCAAGGAATTATTATGTGAGTAAGCTCATTGATATGGACGAGTATAAATTGAAATTCATTGAAATTGAAAGTTATGAGCACGACAAATGAGTATATCAGGTACTTGGAGGTATTGGTACTGGATAACTTCGTACGAGTGCTGAGCACTGGCGAACGAATTATGGTCAATCAATACCGAATGGGCAGAACCGACCAAGTTCCTGAAAAAGCCCAACGCCTACGACAATGGCTCGATACTCACTCGTGGGATATTCCTACCCTTTATTATTCCAGTGAGGAAGGAGAATTGAAGTACATGGAAAAAGGCATCGAAAAGCAACTTAAAGAAAACGAATTGTATAACAAAAAAATCATATAATCAATTAAATACACATAAAAATGGCAAGAGCAAAAAAAGTGATTCAAACAGGAATCAGCAAGGAACAAATGGAAACGGCATTCAGCGAGTACGCAATGGCAGATGCCCAAATCGTCAAAATCAATGCAACTATTGATGTACAAATCACAACAATCCGTGAGAAGTACGCCGATAAAATAGCCAAATTGCAAGAGACCAAAGAAACCAATTTTGACATCTTACAAGCCTTTGCGGTAGAAAACAAAGACGAGCTATTTAGCAAAAGGAAATCGTTGGAAAGTATTCACGGTACGCTCGGCTTCCGCACCGGAACGCCGAAACTCAAAACGTTAAAGGGCTTCACGTGGGGTGCGGTAACCAACTTACTCAAAGAGTTCCTGCCGGGTTACGTTCGCACGGTGGAAGAACCCGCAAAAGATAAGCTATTAGCTGACCGCGACAATGAGGAGGTAAATACCTTATTTGGCAAAGTAGGTATTTCGGTAACGCAAGATGAAACGTTTTTTGTGGAACCGAAAAAAGAAGCAAATGAATAACACAAAGGGCGTGAGCTTCACGCCCTTTTAAATAACTTTTAAAAATAGGCAAAATGAAAATCTATCAGATACGCATCAATCTAAAATCAAAAGTTGAAGGAGTGAAATTAAAGCCCTCTCATATGACAGGAGTAGTAATAGCTAATAGCCAGAAAGAGGCAGAGAACTTTGTTCTTTTAGACTTTCAAAAATGGCTTGATGAAAGAGGCTACAAAGCCTATCCACAAATTGGAAGTGTGAAAACCATACCATCAAAATTTGTGCTAAATGCTACAAAAAAATAATCTATTCCGCACCGGCAGGCATCGGGGTTCGAGCCCCCGAGCGGAACGAATTTAAAACAATTCAAATATGGCAACAAAGACAGGTAAAATGTTAAAGAAATTGGAGGACTTATGTATTGCCCGAAATTGGAATTTCTGCGTATGTTGGCAACGAATGACAGGATATACAATTGAAATTTATACGGGGTACGTTCAAAGTTATAAAGGGATTTATTATGACGAAGCCTCTTCATTGTATAAGGCGATAAAAAAAGGAGTGCAATTCATTGAAAAACAGGAGAAAAATGATAACAAACGAACAACTAAAAGTAATTCAAACAATTTTACATAAGCGTTTTAGTGAACGCCAAGAACGGCTGGATTTCCTTTCAGATTTTTTTGGAATGGAAATTAAATCCACCAAAGATTTAACCGAGAAACAGGCCTTTATTTTGATAAGACATTTAAAAAGACCCTCTCCTTCGGGGAGGGATTTAGGGTGGGGATTTTATGCACGATTTGACACCCAAAACCCCCAACACCGAGCACTATTAGCACGATGCCACGAGTTAGGTTGGGTGCAAGAAGATAACCCCAACTTTGTTGATTTAAACCGCCTCGGAGCTTGGCTCATAAGCAAACGTTCGCCCGTGAAAAAAGCGTTAATGGATATGAATAAACAAGAGATTAGCAAAGTGATTTTTGCCATTGAAAATATGATAAAATCAAAATATAAATTCCCCCTAACCCCCGAAGGGGAAAGCCTCCGAAAACTTGGAGGAGGGTATGTGTAGAAAATCAATTAAAAATAAAGTGCGACAACGCCCCAACTTCAACGCACGACTTCCCCATCTCCTTCGGAGAGGGGGCAAGGGGGTGAGGAATTATGATAATAGCAATAGATTTTGACGGCACAATTTGCCGTGGGGTGTATCCCAATATTGACGGACTGCAACCCGATGCCAAGCAGTATATTCAAAAATTGAAAGCAGACGGGCATTATATTATTATTTACACTTGTCGTTATGGCGATTATTTGACCCAAGCTATCAACTGGCTTTTGGCGAATGAAATTCCATTCGACAGAGTAAACGACAACGAACCGCAGAGCGTAGAACTCTACAATAATAATAGTCGTAAAGTGTACGCTCACGTATATGTAGATGACAAGCAAGTGGGTGGTTTGCCCACGTGGAGCGAGATTTATAAGTATATTACCGAAAAAACAGCACTTATATAAAAGCCAAAGAGCAATGAAACTAACCATACAAATCCTTTCGGCTAAGGCTACGATGTTAGCGGAATTTTCAAGAGGAAAGTTAAAGAAAATCACGCTACAAAAAGGCAAATTCACCGCTGAGCAGTGGCTGAAAATCGGAGCCATTTTACCGCCAACAGAGAATGATATAGAAGCATTTAAACAGCGTTTAAACGGTGTTATTTACGAGGTTTTGGAATCCTCACCCCAGCCCTCTCCGAAGGCGAGGGAGCATTATCAGAGATATGTAACCCTTTGGTTTGACTTTTACGAACGCTTCACAGGGCTAAAGCCCCGATTTAACGCAGTGGAGGGTAAACATCTGAAAGAAATTATAAAATATCTGCAGGAGATTTGCCAAAGCGACGAAGAAGCACTAAATATGTGGCAGGTTCTTTTAGAAAATTGGCAAAAATTGGACGCTTTTCATCAGAAAAACACCGATTTGAAATACATAAATAGCAACCTAAATAAAATCATTCAAAATGCAAAACAACTTACCACAAACGGCACAAAATCAAAATATAGCAACGATTTTAAAAGACAAATATTTGAAGCTCTACGATCCTAAAACTTGTCTTGTTCATGCTCATAGACTGAGCAATATTTCGGTAGCTATCAACGCCAAAGCTCGTAGTATCGCCACTATCAAAAGAGATTGTGGAGAGACATTTGCCTACAATTTGCTTATGGCGTGGATTGTCTGCCTCAACGAAGTATTGGGGCTAAAACGCATGATGAGCGAAACCCAAGTACAACTCTGTGCTACACATATACTCTCGGACTATAAGCATTTAAAAATAAGCGAACTCGCCTTTTTGTTTAACCAAATCATCACGGGACAATATGGCGAATTTTACGAAAGCTTGAGTATTTCCAAACTACTCACTTTTTTTAGAGAGTACGAAAAGCAACGCACCGAAACCGTTTTGCAAGAAGCGGAGCGGCAACACAATGAATTTCGCACTTTGGAAGGTCAAAGTGATGGTGACTTTTTCAAAAGGCAAATCAAGAAACTGTATAGGTAATTATGTTGAGCAGAAACGCCCACTTGTTTATAAGTGGGCGTTTTTTTATTTTTGTCTAAAAAATTAAGGTTTTATGAGTGTCCAAGCGTTTTTTTGAGAGATTTGATAGTAAAATGACCAAAAAGCAAAAAGCGGAAGATTTACAACAAGCTAAAAGGAGCTTTATGAAGTCTTAGCAAAATCATTTATAGAACGACTAAAACCTATTCTTACACCGTATATTGAATAAATTGATATAACAGATATGATTAAAAAACCTAAACGAGACAGAACTCAACAATTTTATGAGACGGTAAGGAATGAATACCGCCGTCTTTCTGAAATTACAGAGTATGGAAAGCCAAAATACAGCACGGAGCGTATTTTGGCGGAGTTGGCTTGTCGTTTCTTTAAGTCTGAAAAAACGATTGAAAATATTGTATTTAATAGGGTTTAAGTCTCCCCACCCCCACCGAAAGAGAGGTTTTTTTATGGAATTACGAAGCCTGTGTCTTCCTCTTTCATTAGTTCTGCCGTGATGTGTTCTTCTACTTCTTCGGGCATTGCGTTATCGTCTTGAACGATACAACTAAAAGAAATTCGGTACAAGTTTCCTGCTCCGCCTGTGTCTTCTGGAGCAAAGCCTAAACGCCTCATTGCACTGTAATAATTGCCCTCCGAGCCGTGAAAATACTGATGTATTTTGTCTTTCAGGGTTAAAAATTCAAGGGCGGAATCTTGATTAAATGCTCCGTGATAGGTGTCTGTAAAGGTTTCGTAAAAAAGGTAAAAATCTACCTGCAGACTTACTTCCTGCCCCAAACCGCCCAAATCTTGCGTACCAATGGTGCGGAAGGATAAAAAGACAGCTGGAGTGCGGAACGGAAATTCTTCCTCTAAAAAATTCACTTGGTTGTGCCAAAGGTCTATCCATAATATTTCTGGGATTTCTCTCTGAATAGCGTTGGCGAGTTCTTTGTATAATTCGTTGTACATAATGAATAAATTTGTAAATGTGAGAATGAGGTGATTTGAAAATTATCTCATTACCTCATTCTTGTATTGTTTTTCTATATGCTTTTTCAGTTCGGCATCTAATAGCTTTATTAGTGTGGCACTATGTCCTATAAATTGCCGTTTTGGAAATTTTAGGAGGATGTGGTTTTTCTTGCTTAGTGCCATCCACTTCCACTTTTCATTGTTGGTTTGTTTGTACATATACCAAAAATACTTCCTACTCTTTTTGGTAATGGGAATATTGAGTGTGCCGCCCTCGTTGTGAATTTTGGCATATTGGGCATATGAACCTATGGTGAGGCTGTTGTTGTTTTTATTAGCAACTTCTATACTGTCTCTCAAATGCCCTGAGCTTTGCAAAATAGCCCCGCCTGGTCTGTAATCGGGTTGTTTTCTACTTTCCCATTGCTGAAAGGAGGTATCTGTGAACCCTTGTTTAAAAAAGGATTCTTTGAAAAAATTAACCGCTTCTTTTTCTGCAATAATAATAGCGTCTTTGATAATTGTCTTTGCCAAAGCTGAAAAATTGGGCGTTGGAAAATCTTTTTTATTCATTTTAAAGGCTTTTTAAATGGGGTTTAAAAAGTTTTTGTATATTTGCAGTGCTGAGGGCGAGTAATCTCCCATAGCTACCAGAAAAATCCCTAATAGCAATATTGGGGATTTTTCCGTTATTGTAACTGCTTAAAGAGTTTAAATACTTTGTCAAACTCATTTAACAACTCATCTTTGGTAAAAGAAATCGCCTTATTACCATTCACAAAATAAATCTCGTGCAACCAATCTTTATCCTTAAAACTCATAATTTTTCCTTTAAGATTTTTTGTAATTTCATAAGCGTTCCAATTTTGGAACTTGGTAATGTCATAAACAATACTTTGATTGCCTTGCTTTCTTGCGTTTTCTAAATTACTTTTGATGCTGGTGTAAGAATTTGTTTCTTTCCTATCCGCTATTCGTCCATTTATTTCATACTCTGGGTTTTTATGCCCTTTGACAATATTACTATCTATATGAGCTCTAATCTTTACATCTATTCCCAAATGATCCACGATGACCATAGCGGTCTCTACATTTGCAGTAAGGTCGGAGGTATCGGCATAAGGGCTTACAAATACTTTCTTTTTGTGTTTGCCGTGATAGGCAATGTCCATAGGCATATTGTACTTTAGAAGCTCGGCATTGATTTTGGCTTTAAAATCTTTGTTGAGGAGCTTAAAGAATGAGCCTTTGGAGGTAAGTATTTCTTCGTCAAGGGCAGTGTTGCCGTGAAATTCTGGTTTTACGCTTTTGTCCTCAAATTCTCCTTCCGTTACTTTTTCTGCGGTGTTCATCACGGTACAGCGACAACGCCAGCCGTTGGGTGGGTAATAGGTACGCCAAAATGGGTCGTCTATGGGTTTTACTATTCCGTTGAGCATGGCGTGTTCTGGTCGCACTCGGCCATCGCCTACGGTTCTATACACAAGGTTGGGGAATAGATGTTTTTGCTCTTGGAACTTTGTCCACAAGTGAGCCATTTGGGCTCCACGCTTGGCGGTTTGGTATTCGGCTTGTAGGTAGTTCTTGTTGTACTGCACATTCATTTTCCGTACATCTTGCATAAATTGATGTTCTGGCTTTATCCTGCCGTATTTATCAATAAGAAGTCCGTTAATGGCTTCTAATTCTACCAATGTTTTGGCACAGGAAAACTGCCAAAGGTTTTTCTTAAACTTTTGGATAAGGTTGCCAGGTTCTTTATAGTCGTAATTAATCCACTGTTTGCCCAATTCCTTTTTTACAGGCTCTGAGACATCGTTGTAAATCTGCTCTACCAAACGGCTATCCAAGTCGGAGGGTTTGAGTGTTCCGCTTTGGATTTGCTGAGCAATTTCTTCTATGAGTTTGGTGTAGTTGCCTAAATTCCCCACCCCTGCCCCCTCCCCGAAAGAGAGGGGAATGCTGCAAACATCGTGGTCGCAAAGGTGCTGATATTGAGCTTCTACTTCACGGAAAAAGGAACGGAGGTATAGGCGTTTATTAATGCCCCCCTGTCCCCATCCTCCCCCAACCCCTCCGAAGGAAGGGAGAAATTGGGGTGAAATGATAAAGGTAAAGTTTTTATTTTTTCTATATTTCATTTTGTTTGCTATTGTTAGGGGTTATTCCCCCTTCGGGGGTTAGGGGGCTTTTAATTCCCAAAATCGGAATACCTGTTTTTTGCTCTATATACTCAGGGTCTATATGGAAATGCTGACCGAATTTCACGACCAAATCGGCTAATTTGGCACTGTCAAACACTTCGGCGTTGTCCCACTCGAAGTAATGATTTTGGAGCGGAACATATACAGGCGAAAGTTTTATGAGTCGTGGTATCAATTCGCCATTAATGAGGTTTTGTAGAAAGAGTTTATCGCTCTCAAACCTATCTTTTGCCAGTTGATATTGGATTTCTACCGAACCTACAAAGCCTTTTTCATCGGTGAGGCCTGTACCACCGAGTATTCGTTTGGATATTTCGGAGTTGGCTCTCTCTATCAGTCTATCAAATACCTCTTGAGCATTGGTAGAGGTGATGTTGGGAATTTCAAATTTTTCGTTTCCACGCCCAATCATAAAGTTGGCGGCTTTGAAATCTACTGCCATATCCCAGAGTTCGCCCATTCGTCTTTCGTCTTCTCTTTCGGTAGTGATAAAGAGCGGTGGGATGCCGTATTTTTCTACAAAATCCAGCCACGAACCCATAGCTAATTTTTTAGCTAATATGGTGGGAGCCATAGGCGAAAGTATCCCTAAATCTTTGTCTTTGCCTACCTGAATGTAATAGTTGGCATATTTGCCTTTGCGGTAATCCCAGCCGTTTTCTTCGCCGTTTTCTTTGGTGATGATACCCTTTGCCGTGTTGAAATTGGGCATAGGAATTTCGGTAATTTCTGCCAGTTCGCCAGCTTCATTAGTAGTAAAGAGTTCCAGTAATTTTGTCCCCTCAAACTTTGACCAAAGAGCAAGGGAGATAAAATCTTCAAACCACGACCGCTGAAAGAGCCACGACAAGTTTTGGTTCTCGTCGCCTTTGTCGTTGACGATTTTAAAATTAGACCTTTGGGAGTGTAGGATTCTACTCTCTATTACCGAAATTAGATGGTTGTCTAATTTCAAGTTTTCGTACAATTGATAAAGGAACAACCTATTAGGGTTCTCAGGGTTGGTAGCCATAAGAACTGCCATTTTCCAATCTTCCAAAGATTTGGCACTAATGTTTTGTACGGAATGTGTAAGCGATGCAGAGAGTGCTCCACTTCGGAAGTTTTTCATTTCTGCCACTACTTTTAACAGTTGCGGATTGGCTCTTTGTAAAAAGAAACTTTCTGCTTTTTTATAGATGTTTTTTAACATTAATCCTCACCCCAACCCCTCTCCGAAAGAGAGGGGCTTCGTGCGTTGAAACTTGGGGCGTTGTTCGCACATTGTTTAGATATAAAAATTTTTGTTAGATAGATTGCCGTGTAGGAGTTTGCCCCCTGCATTTAGTGAGGCGTTGTTTTTGGGAAGCTTCTGGCAAATCTGCAAGGGTGATTTTTCCTGCATTGATTTTTTCCAGCATTTCCATTGCCCACTTGTAATCCTCCTCATATCGTCCTTTGATTTTACGATACACATTTCTCTTAATGGCTTCGTAAATAATGATATAGGTCATTATCTTAGTCAATACGCCTGTTCTAATAGGGGTGTCGCTGAAAATTTTAGAAACATCGTAATACCTTGATAGATAGGTTTTCACAATATCAATGGTTTCCGTTTCTATGTTGTTTATTGCATCTGTAAAATCGGCGGTAGATTCTACGATGGTACGCTCAAAGGCGTGGGTGTATAAGTGTTCTAATGTTAGGTATTTCATTTTATCCCCCTGTCCCCCGAAGGGGAGTAAAGTGGCAGGGGTACTCACTTTTTTTAATTCCCCCAACCCCCCGAAGGGGGGCTTAAAGGGTTTTGGTTATTACTTTAATGTTTTGTTTTTTAGGTGTTCCCCCTTCGGGGGTTAGGGGGACTTTACCAGCGGTTTTTGCCTTTCATTTTTCCCATTCGGTAAGAAAAGGTTTTGCCTCCTGCTCCTACATAGGTTTCCAAATCTTTTATAGTAGAAATCATCGCATCGGGGAAGTCGTCGTGCACCTTGTAATTGGGTTCTATTCCTTTGAGTTGAGCCAGTCCGATTTGAATGTCGTTTTTGTATTGTATCTTTTTATTAAAAAAGATTCGGCTGTTTTGGAAATACGGTTGCATGGTTAGGATTCGTTGATACTTATTTTGCTTGGGTACATCCTTTTTAATGATGTTGAGCCTTATGCTTGTTTCCTTTTGTACTTCTTCTAAAACTCGTTGTAATTCGTCGTTCCAGAACTGGGATTCGTATTGCCAAAAAATCTCCACACTGGAGGGAAGTCCTTTTTGATAGTCGCACATCCACTCAACGGCTTCACGCATTTTGCTTTGTTTACAATAGCCATCTATGAGGTAGAAATCCCTACCTTTTAGCCCCATTACTGTAATGGCGTTGTAGTCGCTGGTAGAGTTTCCTGCATAAGCCACATCCCAATGGGCGACAATCATTTCGTAATGATCTATGCGTGGGGTAGTTTCTGCCCACTGAAATTGCTCGTCTTTGAAAATCACGCCCTCAATGTGTGGAGAGTTGTTGTATTCGGCATTTGCCGCCAAAGCCCCAATACCATCGTCGCCCTCTACCAACTCACGGAAATAATCATCGGAATATTTACTTTTCCAAGTAGGTTCATAAGTTACAGGGTCGTAGGCATTCACTTGATGCACGAGCCATTTTGGGTGTGCCTCTTGAAGCATGGTTTGTATCATTATGGGAGCAAATCGGTTATTGGCTTGGACAAATCGTTTGTATTGTCCGTCCATTGTTGGGATAAGGTCTCGGTCTATCCAGTCGGCAACGGCTTTTTGTCGGCGTGGGTTTTTGTTGATGTCTTTGTCTTCCAAATCATCAGCTACAATGTGCGAAGGTCTTTTGTTCTTTACCCTTAGCCCTCTCACGGACTGCCCCATACCGAGCGCTTGACCAATAAAACCGCCTTTGGTAATGAAAAAGCCGTCTTCCCAACTTCCGAGTTGTTTTTGTTCGCCAAAGTCTGCCAATATTCGTGGGTTGGCTTCAAATTCGGCACGGAGGTCTTCTAAGAGTTGTTGTGCTTTTTCTTCGGAATTTCCGATGATAACGAGATAAATCGGTTCGCCTCGTATCCAAAGCCAAAAGGGAATAAAGATGTCGTTCCACACGGATTTTGCTAAGGCACGCCCCCACTGACAAAAGCCCTTGAAATTTGGATTTTTAACCACTTTCTTTGCCCACTCTATCTGAAAGTCGGCACACTCGGCATCGGCATAGTGCGGAAAATACCGCTCCACCATTTTGCGAATATCCTTTTTACAGGCTTCTATATTGTCGGCTCGTTCCTGTTTGGTTTCAAAGGCGAAATCCGAACCAGCGGAACGAGCAAAGGCTAATTTCTGTTTGTAGCGTTCTAATGCTTTCTTGTCTTTTATCTTCATATTTTCGCTATACGCAATAGGCAGTAAGCAATACGCTTTTTATTTGCGTTTATTTTATTAAAATGATATACTTGTATGGTTTCTTTGAAATCGTTTAAAATTTCAAAGTTTAAAGGATGTTTAAAGGCTTCCTCACCCCCGCTCTTCTCCGAAAGAGAGGGGAGTTATGGTAATTTTGTAGAAACTTCCTCCAAATGGTTTTCTTGAAAATCCAATGTTTGCATATAAAGAGGCTCATTGCTGGTTCGCATCGCTTCAAAAATCCGTTCCATTACTTCTATATAGATTGAAAGCGTTATTTTGCCCTCTTTATGTAGGTTTTCAATGCGTTTGTTCCATTTAGCAATAGCATCATCAATAGCGGCGGCTTGTTTTCTCAGTTGTGCAATTTGGAAATCTAATTCTGCTTGTGCTTCTTTGGTGGGAGGGCTATCCCATTCTTTTTGTTTTTGTAATTCTTTGATTTCTTTAAGGATTCCAAGTCGTTCCTCTACCATAGAATCTACCACGAGTTGCGTTCGTTCTATTCTTTGTGGTAAGCCATTGGCTTTGGCGTCTCGTAGTTTTTTCCAATTGCCTTCTTTTATCCATCGCTGCACCGTGCGAATGTTCACGCTTGTTTTTTGTGCTATTTCCTCTGGTGTTTTATTTTGATTGATGTAGAGCTCCTTTGCGATTTTTTGTTCTGTTTCCTTTGCCATATTTTTTTGCTTTTTAAAGGCTAATAGCTATTAGCTGTTGCAAAGTTGCTGTATCATAGTAGGAAATGAAATTTTTTATCCCAAATTAGTATGAATTTGATACTAAATCAGACCGTAAAACTTACCAATTTGGGACGCCGATTTTCAGAAGCAAAACCATTGCGGCAACTTTGCCCCAATGAAACGACAAAAATTCCATATAGAAGCCTTTCATAATACTCAGACGCAGTCTGTTAATATCAAGATTATAGACTACATCGGAGATTATGGCAATGACGGTAAAAGCATCGGAGAGATTGTAGAAGATGCTTTGAGCAAAGGCATCACGCATGCCCAAGTGTTTATCTCTTCTGGAGGAGGTTCTACCATAGAAGCTCAAGATATGGTGCTTCATCTAAGGAGATTTGAAAAAGTAAATATCACGGTGGGAGCTTTGGCAGCCAGTGCCGCAACTTATATGCTTACGCAGTTTGAGAGTTCTGCCTATCCTGAGAGTCAATTTATGATTCACAAGCCGAGTTTTGGAGCGTACGGAACGGTGGAGGAAGTAGAAGCACAATTGAAATTACTCAAGAATACCGAAGATCTTTACCGCTCGGCTTACGCTAAAGCCTTCAATAAGACCGAAGCCGAGATAGATGAGCTTTGGAAAAATGATTATTGGATGACAGCTCAAGAGGCTAAGTCTTTGGGCTTGATTCAAAATATCATTACAGCAAATATAGAGTGGGACGACACGGCAATAGAAAGTCTTTCGGCCTGTGGAGCTCCTAAAATTCCTAACGCTAAAAATAATTTAAAAATGATGGATAAAAACAAGATTATTGCCGCACTGGGTTTAGCGGCAGATGCAACCGATGAGCAGATTTATACAGCAATGGCTTCAATGAAACAAAAGGCCAATGCATCGGACACTTTAACTTCTCAACTGCAAGAAGTTCAGAAACAAAAGGTGGAAGCCTTAATAATGGCAGCTATCAACGATAAGAAGATTACCGCCGACCAAAAGGAAACTTACATCAATCTGGCAACGGCAAACTATGAAGCAACCGATACGGCTTTGAAAGCGATGCCAGCATTACAACCATTGAGCGGACAGATTGAAACGCTTAACGCTGTAGGTGGAGAGGTTCCAATGGATAGAAACAGCTGGACTTATGAGGATTATTTAGCAAACGACCCCAAAGCCTTTGAAAAATTAATGGAAACAGATAAAGACAAGGCAATGGCGATTTTTAACAAACGAAAATAAAAGAAATTATGTCAAAAACAAGTAGCAATTTAGCATTAAAGAACGAGTTGGCGGAAAAGGAACTCATCAAGAATTTCCGCCACGAGAACAGTTGGTTATCGGTACTCACACCAAAACCGCAATGGGTAAATAACGATGCGATTAAAATCCCTAAAAGAGGATTAGCACCAAAGGTTTTAATCAATAATAAGATTTATCCTATTCAATCCAACAAGAGAGAAGACGGGCATATTACCCTCGCTCTCAATATGTACGACACGGAAAACACGACCGTAACGGATGAAGAATTGTACGCATTGCCATACGATAAACTCGGCGATGTGCAGCAACAGCACAGAGAGGAATTGGAAGACAAAACAGCAGAACACGCTTTGTATTCTATTGCTCCTGATAATTCTGCGACCACGCCTGTACTCAAAACCACAGGAGAAGACGATGGAACAGGAAGAAAACGATTGACCGCCAAAGACTTGATTAATCTCAAAAAGACTTTGGATAAAATGTTGGTGCCAAAAGATGGGCGTGTATTGGTGCTTTGCCCAGACCATACAGCGGATTTGTTGATTGAGGATTTATCATTCAAACAAAGGTACCAAGATGCTAATGGTGGTAGAATAGCCAAAAATTACTATGGCTTTGAAATCTACGAGAGTACTTATGCACCGAAATACGACAAGTCGGAACTCACTAAAAAACCTTTTGGAAGTGCGGAAGCAGGTGCAGAAGCTTCGGTTGTGTTCCATAAAAAACACACGGTAAAAGCATCAGGAAGCGCGAAAAGATACGCAGTAGAAGCGGCTAATAATCCAGAGCGTAGAGAAAATACGATTGGTTTCCGAGTGTATTGGATTGCAGTAGCTATCAAAGACGAAGGAACAGCGGCGATTATTTCTGGATAAAAGCAAAAGATTATGAGAGAAATAAAGTATATAGCCGTGCATTGTACAGCAACGCCACAGACGACTACTGTAGAGAGTATTAAGCACTATTGGAAAACTCATTTAGGTTGGAAGATGCCCGGCTATCATTTTATCATAAAAGCCGATGGCGAGGTGATACAGCTATTAGACCTCAAAGAAGTGTCGAATGGTGTAAAGGGTTACAATGCTCAAACCGTCAATGTTTGCTATATCGGAGGTATAGACCGATTGGGCAAACCAATAGACAACCGAACGCCTCAGCAAAAAGAATCTTTGAAACGACTTTTAAAAGAGCTTAAAACCAAATTTAAAACCGCTATCATTCAAGGACACCGAGATTTTCCGAATGTGAAAAAAGCGTGTCCGTGTTTTGACGCAAAAAATGAATATAAAAATTTATAAATCAAACGAAATGAAAAACATTATTACCATGCTATTACTCACGATGGGGCTTTTGTTTGCCGTATCGTGCAAAAGTAAAAGAACCGTATCCGAACCCTTGCAGGTAACACACTACAAGGAAGTGGAAAAAATCGTGCGAGATACAATCGTGCAAACCAAAACCGACAGCGTACGAACCGTGGTGCAGATTGATTGCTCCGATGGTGGGAAGCCTATCCTCACCCCAGCCCTCTCCAAAGGAGAGGGAGCAAAAAGAGGACGGATATTATTACCTCCAAAACTAACGCTCAACGGCAATCAATTAACGATAGACTGCAAAGCCGAAGCTGAACAATTAGCCCTCCAATTATATGATAATTATGTAAAAGAACACAAGCAGGAGACTATTATTAAAGAAGTAGAAAAGCCTTTTGCTTGGTATCACAAGGCGTTGATGTGGGTGGGAGGAATTAGCTTAATCATCATTGGAGCAAGTGTATTGTTTACCTTTTTCAAACCTAAATTTTAAAACAATGTCAAAAGTAATTACAACACAAAAATTAATATCCGTGGCAGTAAAGTTCTTTGAGAACTACCCAACCCACGAGGAAGTATATGTTACAGAAGATGGGCAACCATTTTTTGAGGAAAACAGGGCGATTTTACACGCTGATGACAAAGAGATTTCTTACAAACGATTTGTAAGAGGTTTTGAAAGCGTAGAAGAACAACCATCAGTGATTGGGAAAGATACTCTAAAAACAGAGGATTCGCCAGAGTATAGAGGGGCAAATCCTGATGAAGAAAAAAACAACTACGAAGAAAAAATAAAGGAATTGCAGGAGTTGGAGTTGGTAAGCAATAACTACAATCAATTGAGAGCGTTGGTGCATTTCTTTGGATTGGAAGTAAGTGATCAAAAAGCACCCACTTTGATTACAGCATTAGAAGAATTTAAACAAAAAATTTCTGAATAATGGGAAATTTACAAGGTGTACAAATCAATAAGATAGACGGTGGATTAGGCAGAGAAAACGCTACCAATGACAGTGTAGTATTGCTTGTAGGAGCTGTTCCTACAAGTACTGCTCAAATCACACACGGAAAAGTGGTAAAACTCATCCAAACCAAAGATGCGGAGGATTTGGGAATTAATGAAAGTTTTGATGCCAACAATAAAGTTTTAGCACATTATCATATTTCGGAGGTTTTCCGTTTGGCTCCTAATGCTACGGTGTATTTCTTACCGATTGCTCCTAATACTCAAATTGCCAATGCTACGGCACAGGTGATTTCTACGATAAAAGCCAATTCAGAGATTAAAGGTGTGGGGTATTTTGGTTTTGCTAATACACTGACTTCGGTTGCAGGACTGGTAGATAATCTGCAAATAACCTTGGTTAATGAGTTGAAAAAAGACGGAATTTTAATTGATTTCGTGCTTTTGGAAGGAGGAAAAGCTACAGGAATTGATAACCTAAACGATTATCCGAATTTGCGAGAAAAGAATGCTGAAAATATATCAGTAATCATTGGTCAAGATGCTCATATAGCAGGTTTGGCAACGGAATATGCAGGATATGCCGCTATTGGTTCGGCTCTCGGTATGCTTTGCGTACGGCAAGTTTCAGAGAATATTGGTTCTACAAATATTCTCAACAAACCAGACGAAAAGAAAGGGCGTGCGTTGTATTCTTTGACCGAACCAGGACTAAAGAGATTTGTTACGGCATCGCTTTCTACAGGGCAAAAACTCTCGGATTTGACTAATGAACAAATCAAAAGCTTGATTGACAAAGGTTATATTTTCGTGGGGTCTTATGTAGGAGCTTCGGGTATGTATTTCTCTGGTTCGGCGACTTGTTTTCCTAAAAACAGCGACTATGCCTACATTGAAAATAACCGAGTTTGGAATAAAGCAGCAAGACTTATCCGTGAGGCATTGGCTCCTTATCTCAAAGGAAAAGTAAAGAAAGACCCAAGCACAGGATATATCAAATCTACAACCATAGCTCACTGGGAACGCGTATGTATGAAAGCCTCTATTGAGCGAATGGAAGCAGAAAACGACATCAGCGGAGGGGATATATACATCAGTCCAAAACAAGCTCCGACGGAAGACACACCGCTAAAAATAGCGGTAAAGGTAGTAGCCGATGATATTGTGCATTCTTTCGGTGTAGATTTAAGTTTAACCAATAGGCTTTAATCCTCCCTCAGCCCCACCGAAGGAGGGGAGTAAGGGAAACCTAATGAAAAAATAATCAGTGCGAAAAACACCCCTAATTTCAACGCACGGAAGCCCTCTCCCTTCGGGGAGGGGTTGGGGGTGGGGAATTATGGCAAAAGCAAATCAAATAACGAATTATCTCGGAAAGCTCACAGGGTGGAATCAAGCTACACTCAACCTCATGGGGCGTGATGTAGTCGGTATTGAAGAATTTGACTACAACGACAATACTAAGAAAGAGAACGCCTACGGAGCAGGTGGAATGCCTATCGGCTATACAGAGGGAAACTATGAGGCAAAATTTTCGCTTTCACTCTATATAGAGGAAGAACAGGCGATACAAAGTTTGCTTCCCCCTGGTAAAAGATTACAGGATATAGCTCCCTTTGATGTGAATGTACAGTATGCCAATCCGAACAATGGACGAATTGTAACCGATGTAATACACAATGTACAGTTTACAGGGCGAAGCAAAACCGCAAAGAATAACGAAGGAAAAATGGTACATAAACACGAAATGCTCGTGAGTCATATCTCTTGGGGAGTTTAATCCTCCCCCAACCCCTCCAAAGGTGGGGAGTAAATTAAAGAATCTTTAAACATAATTTAAAATGAACAAAAAAACATATACACAAGAGCAATTAGAGGATTTTAAACTGAAATACCCAAAAGTTGTAAGAGAATTGGTAGTCTATCCCGCAGGAACGGAGTTTGACAAAGAGGGTAATACAGACGAAGAACCCGCCTATTTTATTATTAAAAAACCGTCTAAAAGTTTGGTGTATTTGATTAGTTCCAAAGAATACAAAGACAATGCAGATAAAACAAACGAAGCTATTATTGCTAATTGCGTATTGGCTGGGGATATGGAACTTTTAGAAAATGATGCTTCGGTATATACGGGTGTGATTGAACAGTTGGCAGGATTGATTACCGCTTCAAAGGTCGAATTAAAAAAAGTATAGAGTCGGCTCTTCTCAGTGAAGAGGAGTTCGACTACTTTGAAGCCATAGATGCACAAATATTATATCACTTCCGAAGAAACCCAGATGAAATGGACGAGGAAGAATATATTAAGCATTATAAAGCCATAGATTTTGAAAGAAAAATCCAAAACATCAGTCTTTATCACAGCGTGAAAAGGGCTGTTGTAGAAGTGGTCAATGAGATGTTTGAGGCGGAAGGTTAAGATTTTTTGACAATGCCAAAATCCTCAAGTATTGCACCGATAACAGCTGCAAAAGTACCAATGACGGCCAAACCACCCCAAAGCATTACAATAATTCCTAAAACAGCGAATGCTACAATGAAGAAATAGCCAATAATATCTAATAGCATAAATCTAATTTTTAACGAAAGTAGTAAATAAAAATGAATTATACAACCACTTGGACGCTGAATGTGAGCGATAAGATTTCCGCCCCTCTCAATGTTATCAATGAGAAAGGGAAGAAAACTGCCGAAGCGGTGGGTAATTCATTTGAAAATGTTTCGGAGAAAATAGAAAAAGCGACAACTAAGGCTCGGAAGTTTGGCGATTGTTTGAGGCAGGTTCGTGCGATTGATTGGATGGCGGCAAGTAATGGGCTAAGTAGTTTCTTTAACATTTTTTCAGAATCGGCACAAGTTGGCGAAAAGTACGAAAAAGCCCTATTAGATGTATCTGCCATTACAGGCGTTACAGGCGATGAGTTGGACAAATTAGGCGGTAAAGCCAGAGGGTTAGCTAAAGAATTTGGCACCAGTGCTACGGATAATTTAGGGCTATTTCAAACGGTACTTTCCCGTTTAGGGCCACAAATTGGCGAAAGTCAAGAGGCTTTATCCAATATGGGTAAATATGCCAATACATTGGCGAAAACAATGGGTGGAGATGTAACAGGAGCAACCGACGCTTTGACCACTTCAATGCTTCAATTCAAAGTTAATTTGAATGACCCCATAGAGGCATCTCGTGAAATGGAGCGAATGATGAATGTGATGGCGGCAGGGGCTCAAGAGGGAGCCTCGGAGGTTACCCAGACTTCACAAGCATTGGTACAGGCTGGAGGAATGGCAAAATTGGCTAATGTATCTTTTGAAGAGACCAATTCGGCACTTCAAGCATTGGCACAAGGCGGAAAGTACGGAGCAGAGGCAGGAGTAGGGTTGCGAAATGTCCTTATTAAAATGAACGCTCCATCGGCTTTGTCCAAAGAGGCTACAAACATACTCGCCAATTATGGGGTTAATATGAAAAAAGTAGCAGATGCTTCTACCCCCTTTGCAGAACGATTAAAGGAGCTTCAAAAGATTGGGCAAAATACAGATGCGTTGGCGGCGGTATTTGGAGCGGAAAATGTTCAGTCCGCACAAGCCTTGATTAATTCGGCACAATATCAAGAGGAATTAACAGAAAAGATTACAGGTACCAATGTAGCTTACGAACAAGCCCAAACCATAATGGAGGGCTGGAGTGAGAAAATGAGCCGACTGAAGGCAAAATTGGAGGATTTTCAGATTGCAGGATTTGATGTTTTTAAAGTAATGGGGCTTGTAGGAAGCGGTATGGGGAGTGCTATTTCAGTAGCTGGAGATTTAGGAGCAGCTTATTCCGGATTAGCCCCAGTACTAAAATCAACGGCTGTATGGTTTAGAGCCACCGCTGTAGGGCAAAAATTAGCCAGTATATGGACAGGAATAATGACGGCTAAACAATGGCTCCTCAATGCAGCGATGAGTGCAAACCCTGTAGGTATTATTGTGGCGGCAGTGGTAGCGTTAGTAGCGGTGGTAGCTTTGGCAATCAATAAATATAACGAATGGGGAGCGGCTTTACTGATGTTTTTAGGGCCAGTAGGAATGGTAATTAACGCTTTTAAATCCATTTATGACCACTGGGAAAGCATCAAAAAAGCCTTTCAGACAGGGGGAATTTTAGGGGCGTTGAAAAGGATAGGTATTGTCTTATTGGATACGATTTTAAAGCCCTTGCAACAGATTTTAGAATTAGCATCTAATCTGCCAGGTTTAGGACATTTAGCAGGGACAGGAGCTTCTAAAATAGAAGAAATGAGAAGAAATCTTAATCTTGTTACCACTGAAGAGGTAGAAGCAAAAAAGAAAAAAGAGCCTCAAAAAGACAATCCACCTGTAACTAATAATTCGCCAAAAGTAGGAGCGGTGAGCGTGGATAGCTTTTTAGGAACTAACGGAGGAGGTAACAATGCTAAAAGTAAAGGAGTAAAAGGAAGCGGTAGCGGTTCTCAATCTGATGGACTAAATATGTCTGGAAGTAAAGGAAACAGAACAATGAATGTTACGCTGACTATTCATAACCATTTTAGTGGCAACAGCCGAAATAGTGCAGCGGATAAAATTGTGGGACAAATTACCGATAGATTAAGAGATGGACTTGCAGCATTAGAATAAAAACGCAATAAACAGTAGGCTTTATGCTTATAGTCTATTGCATAAAGCATAAAAAGATGAAAGATATTTTACTGGATAATCAAAATGATGTGAAAATTTCTAATGGAGATTTTGACATTGGTAAAAGCGAAATGCAAGAGGTGTCTTTAATCCTTCAATCTACGCAAGGCGAATGGAAAGAAACTCCCATATTAGGGCCTAATCTTTATCAGTACATCAAGGCTAAAACAGATAAGATAGCTATAGAGAGACAAATGCGTATTCATTTGGCATTGGATAACAAAGATTATGACGAACTAAAAACCAAGATAGAAACACAAATGAACCATGGATAATAAAACATTAGGATTAGATAACAGAGTATATGTGGGACAGCTTTTTAAAGCAGCTTTCGGAGTAATGCCCGTATATCTTACTTTTCCATTGGGCCAATCGCCAACGCCTGATATGTTGGGGTATGATCCTAAAATAATGGAAAGGGTAATGCCTGAAGAAGCAGAGCGAAAAAGCATCTACGGAACGCCTGTCGTTTTTCCGATGAAGTTTTTAGGAGGTCAATTTAAAAAATATGATGATAAAGGGCGATTAGTAGATACTTCACTCAATGATTTTTGGCTACCCGATGCCACAATGGCAGATTTTAGCAGAGCAAAAAACATCATTAAAACAACCACGCTCGGAGCGAATGGAACGGTAAAAGAAGTCTATGGTTTTGACGATTGGAACATACGAATAAGAACCCTTTGCCTACGAAATAAAGAGCTTACCGAACGAGAGCAAGAGAAGAAAATTTTAGAATGGTTTGGAGTGGCGGGAAGTATTGGAATAGAAGGTTATTTATTCACAAAAAAGAATATCAAAAGTATTGTATTAGAGGATATTGATATTAAAAGTGTTTCAGGTTCTCCGAATGTGATACCGATTGAAATAACCGCCGTAAGTGATGAACCGATAGAATTATTAATTGACTAAAAACAAAAGCGATGACCTATGCAATGAGTGCCGAAGTGCGTTTTTTGAAAACAGACAGACGAGGGGCGTTTTCTATTATGAGAATTTCCTCTTGTGAAATAGAGCTATCGTGGAAGATGATTTGCGGAAAGGCAGAAATTGTTTTACCCAGAAACATCAAAGACTTTGACAAGCAAAATATCAAAGATGTTTTCAAAAAGGGCGACCCTGTGGAAATCTATTTAGGTTATAACGGCGATTTGAGATTAGAGTTTAAAGGCTACATTGACCAAGTTTCGGCAAATTATCCTATTACGCTGAAATTAGAAGATGAAATGTGGAAACTCAAACAAATACCTGTCAATTTCGCTTCGCCCAATATTACGCTGAAAGGTTTTATTGACAAAGTAGTCAATGACTACCCTACGGATGTAGATTTGAATGTATCACTTGGAGCGGTGCGGTTTAGCAAGGTAACGCTGGGCGAAGTGCTGAATAAATTACAAAGTGAAATGAGTCTTTATTCCTTTATCCGAAATGGAAAACTGACCATTGCCAAGCCTTATTCTGATGTGAGTAATGAAGTACCAACCTTTGATTTAGAAAGAAATTGCGAAAGCAATGATTTGAACTACTTATCCAAAGAGGAACGACTGGTAAAAATCATCGGACAAAGTATGCAGGAAGTTGCCAAAGCGGTTAAGAATAAAGAGAAAAACAAAAAGCTAAAATTCGAATGGGGCGACAAAGAAGCGAATGATACCATTAACTGGACATTTAATGTTCGCACCCAAAAGGAGCTGGAAGAGGCGGTAAAGAAAATGTATAACGACCGAAAAAAAGAGGGGTATGATGGTTCTTTTAAGGCGTTAGGAACTCCGAGCATACAGCACGGGCAACGGGTAAAAATAACTTCTACACTATACCAAGATAGACAAGGGATTTATTATGTAGATAGCGTGAAGAAAACATTTGACCAAAGCAGTGGATATAGACAAGAAATAACCTTAGGGCAAGCAGTGAAAAAATGAGTTTAGACAAGTTGAACCAAGCCATTAATGAGAAGATAAAATCTTTTGCCAAAGTGCAAACGGTATGGGCAGAAGCAAAGGAGGTTAATTGGGAAGAAAAAACAATGGCGGCAATAGGTGTAAGTGATGAACTACCTTATTACGATGTTTTACTTGGACTAGAAAACATCCAGATAAAGCCTAAACAAGGCACTATTTGTTTGATTGGTTTAATTGAAAACGATGAAACGAAACCTTTTTTAATTTGGGCAGATGAAGTGGAGAGTTATGAGCTAAAAGTAGGCGAAACGGAATTTAAGATGCAGGACGGCTTCCTTCTAAAAAAACAAAATGAAACGCTTTATAAGCTGATGGAAGATTTATTACAGGCGATTCAAAATATGAATTTCACGCACCCACAAGGCCCTACCACAGGACTTGTAAATTTGGCAGAATTTACGGCGATTGCTCAACGGTTTCAAACCTTTTTAAAAGACGATTAAAAACAATTTAAAAATGGAAACAATCAAAGATTTTATTTTACCTATCATTGGAACGATCGTGTCGGCGGTAGTGGGTTGGTGGTTTGGAAGAGCGAAAGAACAAATGGAGGTACAAACCTCCGAACTCGACAATGTGGATAAAGCCGTGAAAATCTATCGTGAAATGATTGAAGACTTATCAAACAAATACGCTAAAGACATCTCCGACCTTGAGGCGGCAAACTTGCGAATCCGTGAACTGGAAACCTCGGTAGATGAACTTGTAGCCGAATTGAAAAAGTATAAACAGCTAAATGGGAAGAAGGTATAAATGAAAATAACTGTTTTACAGGGGCAAACCCTACTCGATGTGGCGATACAACATTGTGGTAGTGCCGAGGCGGTTTTTGATATTTGTTTAGAAAATAATCTTTCTGTCTCTGACGAATTATCAGCTGGGCAAAGCCTACGACTTTCAATTGTTTTGAAAAAAAATAATGAAATAGTAAACTATTACAAGAATAAAAACATTCAACCCGCTACGGATATAGCTACGGAACAAGTGAACGAATATGTTTTTCCAATTGAGGTATTACCGATGATATTGTGAGGCTATGAGAACTTTAAACGAAATACAACAGGAACTAATCCAAGCGAAAGAGGCAGAACCTGCTTTGGCTGGATTGAATAGCACAAGCCACACAGCCATTTGGCGATTGTGGATATATATAGTGGCTTTTTGCATACACATACACGAACGATTGATGCATCAAAAAGAACAAGAAATAGAACGCCGTATTGCAGATACGCGTCCGCATACTCGTAAGTGGTACAGAGAAAAAGCAATGGCATATCAACACGGAGTGGAACTCTTGCCAGAGACAGACGAATACGCTCCCCTCTCCTTAGGAGAGGGGTTGGGGGATAGGATAGTAAGCAATGCCGCTGTGGTGAAAATGAACAACCATTTACGCATAAAAACGGTGAAAACCGTGGGCGATGAACTGCAACCATTATCAAGTGAAGAGTTGATTGCTTTTCAGGCGTATATGAACCAAGTGAGCGATGCAGGGACTTTTGTACTGGCGACTTCGCATGTAGCTGACGATTTGAAACTGCACCTTTCGGTATATTACAACCCTATGCTGATGAACACCCAAGGCGAACTGCTCGACGGCTCGGACACCGAACCTGTGAAAAAGGCTATCAACGGCTATTTGAAGTCCGTTGAGTTTAACGGTGCCTTTGTAGAATCACGCTTGGAACGAGCTATTGAGCGACTCCCTGCCGTGGAAATGGTAAAAGTGCAAGGTGCATGGAGCAAATACGGAAATCATTTCTATGAAGACGCCCACGCATCCAATATAGGCATCATCAACGAGGTGCGAATACCAGATGCTGGATATATGCGATTGGACGAAGAGGTTTTAACCATTGATTACATACCATTTACAGACTATGAATAATGCTATTTTTCAAGTGAATTGGCACAGATTGGTGCAACAGCTTACACCATCGTTTTTGCGAAAATCGGTACTATTGGCTTGGCTGTATGTACTCACAAAACCCATACGTAGCCAACACGAGTGGTTTTTACAGCGGTTGGAAGACCAACGCTACCGACTGAGCCACAATGGGCAGGTGTGCTACTTGCAAAAGGTACTCAACGATGCCTTTGACAATGCCCAACGCAGAATAGTCATCGAAACTATGCAACCTCATATTCAACTGTATGTGTATCATCCACAGGACGAAAAACCGCTTTATATCTATGATGATATACCTGTATATTTGTATGACGATGAGGAGGATTTTTCCCCAAACTTTATCATTAAAGTACCTACGGAACTGCAAGGGCAAGAAGAGGCCGTTAAACGGTTGACTAATTATTATAAAATCTATTCTAAAAATTATAAAATCATTTATATATGAAACGACTAAAAGTATCTGCAACAGGGTTTCCGCTGAAAACTCGTGAAATAATCAATCTACAGCGATCGTTGGATTTTTTGGAACGGGCCATAGTTGCCGACAAAAAGCACGGCGAAGTATTGAACGGTATGGTGCAAAACGCAGACGGTACTGTAGAATCGGGCATGTTTGTCTTCGATGGAAAAATCGTGCCTTATAAAAATACTGGTGCTGTGGGCAATGCTTTTCGCATACACAAACTGGAAGAAACCGATTTGTACAATACCAATAACCAACTGAGTACGGCATTGGAAGAGCTGCCGATAAATGTGAGGTATTTTGCAGAATTGGTTAATATTCCCAATGTAGATGTTACTCCTCCAATTTATGAAACTATATCAAAAAAGCGTTTGATTTACTACAAAAAACATCGAATGATAGCAAGTGGGGTGGTTGATGATTTGTTTTCTTACAACAATTCTTCTACCTCGACTACCGTTGTTCCGATTGTTTTTCCAAAGCCTATTGAGGAGCCGTATTTTATTTCTTATACTTTAAGAATTGAGGGAGCGTCTCATAATAGTTATCCCGTGTCCAAAATATTAGAATCTAATGCCAATGGTTTTTCAATAGAAATACGAGCATCTTTGGACGGAGCCGAAAGAAACGAAGTAGAATGGCAAATATTTGAAAGATAATGGCAATAGAATTACTACAAATTGGGACTAAAATAGACAGCCCTGCAAAACAACGGCTCATTGCAGAGCGTAAGATTTCGGAAAATGAAATGCTGTCGGCTACGGAAATCAACGAATGGGTATCGAAAACCAACGACATCATCAACTATCTAAATAAGGCTCTCTCGGAGTTGGAGGCTATAAAAACGCAAATGGGGGGCAACTTTAAGAGTGAATCGTTTATGGTGCATGAAAGTTGGTTTGTTCAGCAAAAACTGACCTTAACGCTCGAAAACAATCCTATTACGGAAAGCGTAAAAGTGTATTTACGAGGGGTTTTTGTAATACCAGAAGCCGTGGGGCTAAACAATAACATCTTGACGATAGATCATCAAACAGCAGGTGTCGATATAAAAGCCGATGACTTGGTGGTCGTAACATATAATTTTTAAAATGGCAAAATTAATCAGGAAAGAACAGATAGAGGGCTTGGAACAGGCGTTGAACCAAGCTAACAACAAACGAGTAACGGGGATTGCTTTTACAGGAAATACTACTAAAATATTGACCTTAACCTTTAACGATGGTAGTGTGCTTACATCTACTTTCAACGACCTGAACACTCAGTATCCTAGCTTACACAAGCACTTTTGAATACAGGTACTGATACTGCATTGCGTAGTGTATCCGCCAAAACCATTGCAGACTATATCAACGCTCGATTGTCGGCTACTATGTCGTACAAAGGGCAAAAACACACTTATGCAGGGTTGCCAAGTGTGGGCAATCAAGTGGGCGATGTGTGGAATATAATTCAAGCAAACGCAAATCCGAGGGTAAATGCTGGCGATAATGTGGCTTGGAATGGTTCGGGATGGGATGTGCTTTCGGGAACGATTGACACTTCAGCCTTTTTGACTGCTGAAACCGATCCTAAAGGTGTGGCAAGTGTGCAAGTAACAGGCGATGCTACGAAAACCATACGCATTACCTTGAGAGACAACACCGTGATTTCGGGAACATTTACCGACAAAGATACGACTTATGCTGCGGGAACTAATGCACTATTGGAGGCGGGAGCAGACACGGTCAATCGTGTGTGGAGTGCCAAAATATTGAAAAATTTTATCGACTCTATAGGGATTACAATCAATAGGCAGGTGCGAACTATTGTAAGTAGTGATATAGTTAGTGGCAGTGTAAATATCTCATTAGTTGCTTCAGGGTTTGGCCGAATAAAATATTGGTTTTCCTCAACGGCGTGATGCAACCTGCAAGTGCTGTAACCATTTCTGGTAATATTTTGAGATTGGCACAGGCAAGTTTGCCAACGCCTATTATTGTGGGTGATGAAGTAGAGATTTTCGCTTTAAAATAAAAGATTATGGCAAAGAAAATACGCAAAGAACAGGTGGATTTGCCCACTCATATACAAGGGCAATATCACTACAATTTCAACTATCTGGAAACTATCAATCAATCGTTGAATATAGGTGCGAATGTGCAGTTTAACTCTGTTAGTGGTGTGAATGCAATAAATTTCAAACAGGCATCTACATACAATGCGACTGGCTTGTGGTGGAAGAATTTGTCACAAACACAAGTGATTTCTGGGATAGGCTCTCTCTCTACAGGCGATCATTTACATTATCTGTACATGGGTTGGGGCAACTCGCCCTGGAGCGAGTCTAATTCCTTTAGAGTGTCAGAGCGAGGAATGTTTTATCAAAAATACCTCGTATATCATTCGGGTAATTTAAATCTAAATGGGCAATACGCTACCATATCGCTCAGTAATATTAGCAATAACATTTCTCAAGCCAATCGCCGAATCATTAAGCAACGAATTGGTGTAATGACAGACGGAGTTGCTAATACTTTGAATAGTACTACTACAACACAAAATGTAACTTTAACGAATACTGTTTATCCGAGAATAGAGAGAATTTGGTATGGGGGTGAGCCACCTGGAACGCTTAGGATAACTAAAACTGCCCCTGTAGATGGCGATGAGATAATTGTACACGGCAAACAATGTACGATACAAATGATGAATCATCAGGTGTATTCTCCGCACGAGCGTACTGCCCAAAATTTTGTGAGGACGAGGAATGTGAGTATAGTGGGTGATACGGTACATTGTGTCCATTTACGATTTGTAACGAATTTGAATGCGTGGGTGGTACTTTCGGCTACTACGATGTGATTTTTTTAATGAAGTGATATTAAAGGTTAAATATATAAATAAATGAAAATCAAAAAAAATAAAGGAGGATAAAAAATGTCCTCCGCTTTAAAAAACTCTGACCTTTTTTAAACGAATGCACGAAGCAACGGAGGACAAATAAGTCTTCTGTACCTGTGTGCTTTTTTATATTTACCGATGTAGGAATTGCAAAAATAATAAAAAAAGAAAAATATGTCAGAATTTAAGTATAAAGAACAACACGCTGTAATTATCAAAGTGGACAGCGAACAAGAGCAAAAAAAGTTATTTGAAAAGCTCAAACAAATGGGGTTTAAGAATTTAAAAGTAGTATCAGTATGAGCGGTGGCTCACCGCTGGCGATTATTAAAAAAATAAATTAAGAATGAAAATCAATGTAAAACACACTTGCGAGGATTTTACTTCGTTTCGAGCAGAAAAAGTAAAATCGTTATTCAATGCCGAAAGCGGACATACGTGGGAGCACACCGCCGAACTACCTATCGAGGGCGACGATTGGCAAATTGGGCTTATCGTTGGTCCCTTCGGGAAGTGGTAAAACCTCCATCGGTAAACAAATTTGGGACAACGGCATTATCAATTTGTCAGAGGGTTGGAACGAAAATCTACCCATTGTAGAGGACATCGCTCCGCACAAATCAATGAATGAAGTAACGGCGGCACTCTCGGCGGTCGGACTTGGCGATGTTCCTGCGTGGTTGCGTCCGTTTAAGGTATTGAGCAATGGGGAGCAATTCCGTGCGGGATTGGCACGGCTGATTTGCGAGGACTACGACAAAGTAATTGTTGATGAATTTACCTCTGTTGTGGACAGGCAAATTGCTAAAATTGGGGCTTCCGCTTTTGCGAAATCTTTCAGAAAAAACGGTAAAAAGCAAATCATTCTCCTATCGTGCCATTATGATATTGTAGAGTGGTTACAACCCGATTGGGTGTACGACACGCGGGAGGGTGTCTGCCGAAAAAAGTCTCAAGCCGTCCCCCTATCCAACTCGACATTTGGAAGGCGGACGGCAGTTTCTGGAAGTTTTTTAAAGAGCATTACTATTTAGATTTACCGCATCCGCCTTGTGCGGAATACTTTGTCGGCACGGTGGACGGCGAACTCGTTTGCCATTTGGCGGTAACGCCACTTTTTACAGCAAAAGCCTATCGTGCAACTCGCTTGGTAGTGATGCCCGAGTGGCAAGGGGCAGGCGTGGGTACACAATTCCTAAATTTCGTGATGCAGTACCATTTGGAGGGCAATGGACGCAAAGGGTATAAATACCATACGTTCTTTCATACCTCGCATCCGCAATTGTGTGGATACCTTAGAAATTCTAAATTATGGAGGCAAACATCGGCGAAATTACACGGTGACAACAAGCTAAGGAGTATGAAATCAATGCAACGAACGTGTAAGCCTATCGGTGGGGGTAAGAAAATGAAAGCAGGATACGGAGGGCATTTTCGTGCCGTGCAAGGGTTTAAATATTTGGGAGTCGGTACTACCGACAGCGAAAAATCAATACAAAATGAAAGAAAAATTTAAAGTTTTTATAAGCGGACAGAAGTATTTTGCGGGGGAGGTATTCCGGCTTTGTCAGCGTTTGGAAATGGAAATCGTGGGTGTGTGTTGTCCGTTAGACGACAAATATATAGGCGATTTGGCTCGACTTTGGAACGCGCCTATTATTCCTGCGGGTATGCTCAACGGCGACACGATGCTTCAATGTGATTTAGGCATTACCGCCCATTCGTTTGATTATATAGGTAAAAGAACGCGTTATATACCTCGTTTGGGTTGGCTCGGCTATCACCCAAGTTTGTTGCCTCGTCATCGTGGGCGTTCGGCAATTGAGTGGGCGATAAAGATGCACGACGCCATTACGGGCGGTACCGTATTTTGGCTCAATGCAGGGATTGATAGGGGCGATATAGCGTATCAGGATTGGTGTTTTATACCTCCTGAGTATTACCTCAACCCAAAGGAAAGGGCAACGGATTTATGGAGAGATGAATTATTGCCTATGGGTTTAAAACTCTTTGAAGTAGCTTTTAAAGATATTTTAAATGGAGTAATCAAGCGAACGCCACAGGACAAACGTTTCTCTACCTTTGAGCCGGACACCAACGTCAAAGATATTTACAAACCCGACCTGCTGATGTTGGAGCAGTTTGCAGGGGAAAGTACGTAAAAAAACACGGCTCAATTGCCGTGTTTTTATGTTTTTATATACCTTTGTGCTTGATGATGAAATCCTCAAAAAATGTACATTTCATTTTGAATTTTGGTACATTTCATTTTGCGGATTATAAAAAAACATAAATAAAATAGAAACAAAATAAAATTTCTCAAAAAAAGAAAAAACTAAAAAACTAATAGTCAACACACTAAAAAAAATAGCAAAAAAAACATGAAAATAGATTTGGAAGTTATGTTTTTTCTGTCGTATATTTGCAATCGTAAAAATCAGGCGAGGTAGCTCAGGTGGTTAGAGCGCAGGATTCATAACCCTGAGGTCACGGGTTCAAATCCCGTCCTCGCTACTATTTCTAAACCACTGCAAACAAAGGATTTAAGGCTTAAATCCTTTGTTTTTTTATGCAACTTTCTGAAATTTTAGATGCAAAAGTACACCAAAAAGTACACTTTTTTGAAATGAAAAAAAATTATTCAATTGGTTTTTATACTGGGGGGCTCGACCCCGATAAATGGATGGAATATCCTAAAGAAATGCGTGAACAGGCTCTGAAAAAACACTGGTACCTGCGCTGGAGCTTTCGTAAAGATAACCTGCTCATACGACAACCCAACATCAAAGGCAGTACCAACGGCTTTAAAACCAAAAGCGAACGAATGATGTACCTCAAAGCCTTAAAACAAGAACTCATCGAACTGCTCGAAACTGGATGGTCGCCTTATAAACAAAATCCATTACAAGCAAAAAAACAAAACATTACCATCGAAGATGCTATCGATTTTGTTATGAAATTGTGGGAAAAAACCGTAAGTCCAAGCACACTGCAAGACTACAAATCGCGTATCAATATGTTTTATAAATGGATAGGCAAAAATGGTTTTGCAAGAATGTATGTGCATACACTCACGAAAAAAGTAGTGCTTACCTATCTAAATGAGGTATTACATCGCTCGTCGCCCAAAAATAGAAACAACCAACGAGCGTGTCTGTCTTCGTTTTTCTCCACCTTGGAAGCCAACGAATACATAGAAACCAATCCGTGTGATAAAATACCTCAATTAAAGGTAAAACCCAAACGAAATAAAACCTATACGCAAAAACAAGAACAGAAAATTTTTGACTACCTTCAGCAATCAGACCCCCTGCTGTTGTTGTACTTGAAATTTATTTCTTACAACTTTTTGCGTCCGATAGAAGTGGCAAGGTTGCAAATAAAAAACATAGATTTTGACCAAAAACGATTGACCGTACAAACCAAAACCGATACCGCCAAAACCAAAATTATCCCAGATATTTTGTTTCAAGAAATCAAACACATGGAGGTTTTTCCTGCGGAATATTTTTTGTTTTCGCCCAATGGTCCGGGCTTTTGGGAAACATCGGAAGTAAACCGCAGAGACTACTGGAGCAAACGATTCAAAAAGGTAAAAGAGCATTTCAAACTGGATGAGGATTATGGTATTTACTCTTTCAGGCACACTTTTATTACCAAGCTGTACAGAGAACTGCGAAAAGAATACTCTCCCTTTGAGGTAAAAAGCCGACTAATGCTCATTACAGGACACACCACCCTTACCGCCTTGGAAAAATACCTGCGTGATATAGACGCAGAACTTCCAGAGGATTATAGCCACTTGTTGAAATAAAAATCCCTACCACGGCTCAATGGTAGGGAAAGGGTGTTAAAAATAAGATTAGATACTAACCGAGCCTATTTTTTTACTAATGTCTTTTAGAGCAAAATTCAGCGTTTTTATTTCATCTTCTGTAAAGGTGGCTGGTTTGCCGTTCACAATATTTTCATTCAGCCTTTGGTAGAACCATTGTGGCGTTTTCCCAAAATACTCTTTGGCTATATAGGAAATAGAAATAATGTTGCTAATTTCGTCTAATCGTTTTTTAGCTACTAATTTTTCTGCTTTATCTGCCGATTCTGTAATACATTCCAACATCGCATCTGCCCACGCTTGTGGGTTTTCTACTCGTAATTGGTCTGTTTCTTTTTGTATTTGTTGCTTTTCTTCAAGAGTAGTTGCTTTTGAATATCTATCTCTTAGTTCTTTTACTTTTTCAAACATAATTTTATAGTTTTAGTGAAACAAAGCCCCCTATCTGCTGAGGGCTTTTAACGCTTTTACCAATCGGTTGATTTCTTTATCTACAATTTTTTTGTAATTGGGTCGAACTCTTGTCAGCTCGTTGTAATTTTCTAAATAGTAGTCAAAATCACTTTTCAATCGCTGTCTTTCGGATTCTCTTTCTTCATCTGTCATATCTTTTCTTATTTTTAACTATACAAATATAATAACATTTTTGTAATTACACAAACTTTTTTTCAAAAAAAAAGCCCCTCCTTGGGAGGGGTTGGGGAGGCTTTAAAGCCCCTTATACTCTGTCCTGGCATCGAAGCTGGGGCATGCTTTTTTTACATTTGGAAAATCTTTATGCCCTTGGATAATGGCTTTTGGGTAGCGTTTTTTTAGCAATGTAAGTAGCTTGTGTAGGCTGAGCTTTTGCTGTGGGGTGCGATTGTCTATCGGCATACCTTTGGCATCTATACCGCCTATATAACTGATGTGTATGCTGTGGGCGTTGTGATCTGCTACGCCATTGGTAGGCTTGTCTTCGGGTTGTAATTGTACGATTTCGCCATTGGGCTTGATGATGTAATGATAGCCTGGATTTTTCCACTTGCGGTGCATACGCCAATAGCTTTGTATGCTGGCTATGGTAGTGGTCTGTGGTGTGGCTGTGCAATGCACAACAAGGTGTGTGATGTGTCGCATGGTACTTTGTAATTTTGAGATTTAAACCTCGTATCTAACGAGGCATGGATTGAGAAATTTGAAAAACTGAACTCCAATCTATAAATACACCTATAAGGAATAAAATAACCAAAATATAATTTACAATAATTTTGATTTCTTCTTTTTCTATATTTACATTTCGTCTATCATAACTTTCCAATTTGCTTTTAGATAGCTCTGCTGTAAGAAAGTAAATGACAAGCATAAAAAAGCAAATAAAATTCAAAATCAGATTATCAATTAATATATATAAAAAATCAAGCATTTTCAAATTATTTTCTTTAATCGCAAAGCAAACAGCACCAAAGCGAGTACTATACCAATAGCAACCAATGTATAACCTATTTTGGCGGTTGTTGTGAGTTGTTTGAGTTTTTGTTTTGTGTGTGTACTGTGCTGTTCCGACGCTTGCTGTTGTGATTGTTGCTCCAGTTGTTTTAGTTCTTCCTTTAGTCGTGCTTCGTTTTGCTTGAGTATATGATTTTCGTGCGTGAGCTGCTGGAGGATTTCGTTTTCCGAAACGGAGACTTCTATTTCTCTTTTGAGTGTTCCGGATTCGTAATATTCGCGTTTTTTTTCGATGCGATTTCGCTTTGCTGCCTGCGTAATACTTACGGCTTCCTGTTTGTAACTTTCTACAAAAACAGTATCTCGCACAACGACTGTTTGTGCTTCTTTTTGCTGTTTCGTTTCTTGAGACTGTACGCTAGAGGTCGCAACCGTTTGGTCGGTTTCTACTTTTTTCTTTGTACTACAGGAAAATAGCAATAAGCTATATGCAATAAGCAGTAAGCCAAATGCTGAATATTTCCAAATTTCCAAATTATCAAATTTCCTCATTTTCTTTTTTTGTAATGTTTATAATATGTGCATTTTTTTGCAATAGTGCCAACAGATTGATTTTTACTTTCATTCCTTTGGTCTCGAAATAGTTGCTAAAGCAGGATTCGAGTTCAATGCCAAAGATGACTGCCAATACAATGGCTGGCAAAAACTGACTTTCTAAATAGTCGCCAAAGGCTAATCCCAACGCCCATGCCAGGAGTAACCAACAGGTATAATCGACTATTTTGTTGCCGGTGCGTTTGATAGCTCGGCTAAAGCGTACGGTTTCGCCTCGTTTTTTGGCGGCGAGTGTGCCAAATCTCAAATCGGCTACGATGATAATAAAGGCGAGCAGGGCAAACCATTTCATCGGATATAGGTATTCTATCAGTCCGCTGAAAAGTAGTAGCCCTGTACTGTTTACAATGTTTCTTTCGGTCATAATTGTGTTTGTTTTTTGGGGTTTTATTCTATTTGCGTATTGATGCTTTTTTTACAATGATCTTTATCGATGGTGTCTAATATAAATGCGAGTATTTTACCTGTAATACTAAGAGTATCATCTCTTTGATTTTTTCCTAATACTGAGCTGACGGTCTCTTCAAAATTTCCAAACTTGTAGCCGTTGTTTTTCCGCAGGGTGTGATTGAACAAGGTGCGAAACTCATAATTTCCAAAACGGTCAAGATTGACGGCACTGCTCAAAAAATACCCCTTTGCTTTGCCATTGCCCAACAAAATAAGATAGTTGAGCAAAGACAATGGCAAAAACAAGATAAAAGCTAACAAGAATAGAAATATACTACCTATGTATCTAATAAAAATCAAAAAAACCTTCTTCATCGTTTTGAGAAATATAACGGTCCAACAATTGTTTGATGCTCACGGGGTGCTCATTTTCAAAAGTCAATTGTTTGAAATAATCATAAGCTGGCATCATCAGAAATTCGTCTCGCTGTTCTGGAGTGCGTACATCCCATTGCCCTTGTGTACCATGATCCCATTGATGCCCATCGAGAATTTCCGTATTGTCTGAATTTGGTGTATTTTCTTCATCTCCCATAGTATCATCCTGCCATTGACCAGTGTTGTTTACATCTGCATCTAATGGGACATAATTGGGATTGGGGATAGGTTGGTTGTTTTCGTCACGGATCCGAACTTTGTATTGATTACTTACTACCCACTCTTTTACAGGCACAAGCATTTGTACCTCTTCATCATCTACATGATGCTGAATGATATAAAAAAAGTTTACTGTCTTGCTATTGTCATCAGCAAGAAAACCTACAACACTCACTTTTCTTTGTAGATTGGTGAGTTTTTTATGATTGCTAATTTCTTTTGTTATCAATGCCATAATTTAAATATTTCGTACATGAATTAAAGGAAAAAATGATTGAAATTCTGTTCGTCTTGAACCAGTATAATTGGAACGATAGGACCAAACAGTATTACATTCAAGGATAAATTGTATATCAGAATTTGTATTGATATCTACCTCTTGTTTGGTTACTGTATCTATCAACACTCTACTATTCAAATCCTTTTTATCTTCTCTATACATAGAACTATAAAAATCTACATTCAGCGGTCTGTAACAAAAAGTTGTCCACCCTCTCGGAGTAGTTTCAAATACCAAAGAATTGAACATGTGAAACAATTCATTTTTTAAAGGAGAGTTTAGCCCATTGCTAAAAATATTTATCAAACCTAATAGAATTCTACTACTATCTTCTGTATAATTGGTATCACCTTTGTTTTCGCCAAATTTATACCTATTCCCTACTATCTTTAAATAAATTCTTAAAGACAAACTATTTGGTATATTGGCAGATAAATAATGATAAACATATCTTGCAAATACATCTATATTTACCACCGGAGATTTACGCACATTGATATTAAATGGTTTAGAAATCGGAGTGTGAGGAGTAGTATGAGATGTAGTACTGATCACTTGTGCAAAAACATACTCTCTACCACTCCCATGATAAAAAGACAAATCTCCTGATTCGCCATCAAAAGAAAGTTTTTTTCTAATACTTCGAGAATTGGTATAATACAAAGAAGTACCGTCTGTCTCAAAACCTCCTGCTACTGGCACAGCAGTTAGACCTTGAGTATTTAAAACAAAAAGAGGTTTGTTTCTATCTTTTTGGTCAAATACTATTATTCCTTTAATTGTACCCCCATTCAAAGACAGTTTATTATCTAAATTATTATTTATATCGGCAATTGAATTTTCAATGCCACGCAAATCTACATTTTCCAAACCTATCAATTTATCTTTCAATTCATTGGTAAAATCATTGGTTGATAAATTTTTTCCAGTTACAGCAGTTACTTTTCTGTCCAATGCTGTTTGCAAATTGCTGATATTTGCAATGGTATGCGTATGTGTAGCACTTGCCTTACTGTCCAATGCTGTTTGCAAATTGCTGATATTTGCAATGGTATGCGTATGTGTTGCACTTGCCTTACCGTCCAATGCTGTTTGCAAATTACTGATATTTGCAATGGTATGCGTATGTGTTGCACTTGCCTTACCGTCCAATGCTGTTTGCAAATTACTGATATTTGCAATGGTATGCGTATGTGTTGCACTTGCCTTACTGTCCAAGGCTGATTGCAAATTGCTGATATTTGCAATGGTATGCGTATGTGTTGCACTTGCCTTACCGTCCAATGCTGTTTGCAAATTACTGATATTTGCAATGGTATGCGTATGTGTAGCACTCGCCTTGCTGTCCAATGCTGTTTGCAATCCTGATACATCGGCGATACGGTGTGTATGGGTTTTAGGCGTACTATCTTCTACGGTTTGTTGTAGGTTTTGAATAGACTGCAAATTGGCATCTACCATTGTATATACAATATCAAAGGCATCACGGAGTTTTTTCTCAGTGATTTCGCCTTTGGTATTGTTTGGTAATAGATTGTGTATCTCCCTTTGTTTTTCTTTCATAATTTTTATGCAAATCCGTTTGAAAATCCTGTTGAAAATGCTCCTACGCTTTCGATTGCTTCTATTTCTCCTTTCAATCTATACAAGGGCGATTGAGCGGTGTAGCTGAGTTGTAGAGTACTGTCGCCTTCTACACTTTGTCCTGTGCTGAGACGGTTGGTTTGTTGTTTAGCTGGGTTGTAGAGATTGCCCACTATCCAACTTCTACCGTTGTTGTCGGGTACAATAAACACCATAGGCTCGTTGGCTGTGCTGTACATAAATATTCTGTTGGGCAACAGATGTGTAGGCAACGAAAATTCTAATGTGCTTGAAAATTTACTCACTCCAAATACACCTTTTTTCTGATTTTCTATATGTGCCGATTCGTACAACACATCAATATATTTCAGCTCACAGCCTATTTTCATCTCTATTTGATGTACATCTACTGTCATCTCTAATAGGGAATGTATCTGTGGCGATGTTTCCAACTTACGAAACCACGATGCCGGTGCGTAATAGATACGACGATACAGACCAGCATACCAGTCGTCTTGTGGGCAATATGGAAGGTCTGTGAGGTACATTTGTTTAAAATAAGCCCCCTAACCCCCCAAGGGGGAATTAGAGATTGTTGAGTATGGCAAATTTACTTCTACATAGATTGTTGAGAAACGACAGCAAAGCCCCTTCTTATCACCCTCTCCTTGGGAGAGGGCTGGGGTGAGGACTACAAAAAAAGCCCTCCTTTTTTCTTGATAATCTTTGCTCCGTTATTTTCTCTTTGAGCATAACAAGGAAATAATACCTGGTTATTTTGAAGATACACAAAGATGCGTTTTAGGAAATAGTCGGCTTCGTTGCGGTATTTGGCTCTGATGCTGTTCAAGGCTCGTACCGACAATACTACCGACTTTTGCCACGGCAGTTCTTCGTACTGATAGGCAATACCTGTGGTGAGGAATACCAACGAACCGTAATCGGCGGCATCGCTCAAGGCTCGGTTGATGATATAACCTCGGATGTATTGCTTCAAAGTTTCATCGGCAAGGAAATCATCTACACTACAAGGGGCAAAGTTTCTTTGGAAATCTTCCCAAATGCTGTTCATCAGCTGTACAAGGGTGAAATATGAGTCGATGCTGTTGTTCAAGCCGTAATAGGTATCGAATTCTTCAAAGCTAATGAGCGGAAATGATTTGTTGAAAAAATCTACTGTGGTTTTGTAATTGGCTTCCGTGCCTAATTGCTTCAAGGCTGTGGCAAGGAAAAAATCGGCTTTTTTGAGCCAACTCAATCCCAAATCTCGCACATCCCACCAAGGGGCTTTGGCGGTTTTGTTTTGCTCGAATTGGTTGATGCCATAGTTGGAAATATGCACTTTTATTTTAGGAATATCCAACACAAAAGCATACAACACCCCTGCTTTTGCGAGGTTTTGGTAAATGCTTAGTTTTTCGGTTTTGAGTTCGTCAAAGATGTTTTGCGACACCAATGGAAATATTTTGGACTGAAAACCATAGTCTAAGTCTATAAGATTGCTGTCAAAATTCTTTGGCAATCGGGTAAGGTTGAGTATTTCGTCTTTGGATAGTATCATAAGCCTCCCCTACCCCCTCCCAAGGAGGGGAATTATTTAGGGCTGTTTTTTTGGGGTTAATAAATCATTTTATTTTTCGGACAAAAAAGGAAATTATTTTTGTTGTCTTTTGTAGGCTTTAGGCTTTAAGCAATAGGCTTTCTATTATCCTAAATTGTTAATTATTTCTTTTTCTCTTTCGGATATTTCCCAAACAATAACATTTGCTTTTTCCATTGCTTTTTCCATTGCTTTGGCTACTTTATCAGACACTAAAAAACCTGAACCGAATATTTTTTTTTAAAAGGTTTTTGGCTATCCAAACCACGGCAGAACTGCACATCTTTGTTGTCTATTTCAATGTCAATCCCTTTATTCACTAAGTAGCCTATATCTCGACTTGTAACTACATTAAAAGGGTATTGATAACACGGCTTTTTAGGTTTTTCGTCTTCTTGTGCTTTCTTTATTCTACCTGCTAAATCGGTGCAACCTATTATTTTTTTATCTCCGAATAGATTGCTTACAAATGAGGTTTTTACTTTTGCTCCGTTTTCATAGATTATATCGCTATCTGTTACAATACCTGTATAATCTTGATTTGTACCGAACAAAGTAAGGTAAGGGGCAAAGAGAAAATATTTTATTTTACGAGCATTGTAAAAGCGGATGATTTCCGAAATTATAGAAAAAGGCGGATTGTCTATCACTACGCAATTGGTGTAATCTTCTTTTTGATAATCACCAGTGGGATAAAAAGGGCGAACGACTTTCAGACCTTCTATATCACATTTTTCTTTTACATAACTCAGCACCGCATCATAAACCGCTGGGGGTGTATAGCAGTCGTCTTTTGTTTTCTTTGCTTTAAATTTGTTTATAAAGTTTAAATAATCTTCGTTGTGTTCCATTGTTTTTAGAATTTAGATGATAGGCTTTAAGCAGGAAGCTAATTACTCATTACTCATTACTCACTACTAATTAATCACTTTCACTTGTCCGTTTGGATTTTTGTCTAATGTGGTGAGATTGATGTTGGGCAGTTTGGCTACAAAGTTGGGATTCCAGCCGTTCCACTTTTGTATCAATCGGAATACTTGCAAGGTGCGTGCGTGTTTGCGTGGCAATCTTGCACATAATATGGTATAGGCTTCGCGTTTGTCCGACCCTGAACCGCTCAAATTTTTTCCACCAGGTATTCCTGCTCCAAGCAACGCAGGATCTACACCCATTGAAAATAATATCTCTGAGTTTCCTGCCGATGCGTCTGGTAGAAATTCGCCACTTGCCAAGGTTTGTGGTATTTCTTCTATTTGAATTCCTTTGATAACTTCGCCTGAATTTCTATCTCTAAAAAACGGAGAAATCAACGATTTTCCACCGCCTTTGTTGCCGCTCATTTCTTCATCAATGGCGGTTGCCATTTCGTTGCGTAGGCGTTCTTTTTTCTCAGCATCGAACTCGTCCCAAACTTCTTTGCCGTATCGATGCACAAAATAATCATCGGCAATATGAATGAGATATTTGAAGTTGAACTGCTGTTCGTACATATATTTTTTAAATTCCGGAATAGATAAAACTACATCTATCCAACCGCTTTTGAATGCCGAGTGCCAACCGACAGACGGATATACTTTTTCGATAGTAAGCGTGTTGATAATAGGCATAATAAATTTGCGAATGCCTCTTTTTTTGCATTCTTCTTGTATCTCTTGCATAGAATGATACATAGAAAAACAAGGTACTTTTACAGTATTGCGTTTGTCAAATTCGGTTTCGCCCCAAGCGGTGTTGATATACACATGGTTTATCATTCCGTTTATAGGTTTCTCAAATCGGCAATCGGCGGCTTTGTGGCGTATTACCGAGATGATTTCGTTGCCATTGGGCGAGAGTAAAAATTCTGGAAAGGCAATGCCCAAGGTTTCGTAATCTACAATTACATCCGATAGTACCAACTCGAACTGCGTACGGTCAAAAAAGTCGAAAATATTAGGGGCTTCGCTGGGTATTACTTCGTGAAAGGTAGCGTCAGTTTCACCATCACGCATTTCATACACTTTGATGCCTGTACCGTAATGGGCAGAAGTGAGTATTTCCAAACCGCCCGAAGCGGCACCTACTTTTTCTATTTTTTCAAGTAGTCGTTTGGGGTATAAGTTGTCGTCTCCCCAGTTGCACCATTCTTCGGTGTCGGCATTGGTAGGAAGTAGTTTTGGAGCAGAATGCGTAGGGGCGTTTTTGCTACTGCCTGTAAATCGCACCACCGCACCGCCACTTAGGGCGTATATGTCTTGAGAGATTTTTTTCATCCTAAAACTGTTTATACAGCAAAGGTGCAGTGTTTTTTAAGGATTGAAAAGGACAAAAAAAATGCCCTACGATAGTAGGGCAAGGGTGTTAATAATAAATAGTTTCTGCTACGAAAAACTAAAAGTTTGTATTTCTTTAGACAATCTTTGCAAACCCATTTGTATTTGTTCTGCTTTTTCGTTAGAAAGTTCCATATTTGGCATAGACAACCTACGCAGATGGCTTGGATTTATACCCAAATATTTTGCTAACTCGCTTTTATTGAATAAAGAATAATATTCAAAAAAAGCATTCAAATCGATATGATATTTTATATTGGCTGTTTGTAATTGCTGTGCTTTTTCTACATCGCCTATTTCATTGAAATAATCAATAGTAAGTTCTATGATTTCAGCGTAATTATTTTTTACTTCTTCTATTGTATCGCCTACTGTACCTGCACCTGTTATTTCGGTTGAATAGGCAGAATATCCTGTGTTTGTTTTTTCTAAAATTACATTAATGGTATTCATAATTTACATTTTTAAAAAAAGTTAATAATAATATAAAAGGGGGCTTTATTTTAGCCCTGCCTCTTTTAGGATGTTTATTTCTGTGCCTTTACGAAGCTCTTTTGCTCCGTATCTTGGCACAATAACCTGTCCGCTCTTCGTAGGATGTCTATAAACATCGTGATTGGCACCGTGTCTGTACAAATACCAACCATCTTTTAAAATCCTTTTTAGAATTTCGTTTACCTTCATTTCAAAGAACTATTATTATTAACACTGCAAATATAAGAAACATTTTTGTTTCTTGTAAGTTTTCTGAAACATTTTTGTTACTTTTTTTCAAAAAAAGCCTCCTGCTTCCGATAGCTATCGGAACTGCCTACGGCTTACTACGGCAAATTGGATATAAAATACGAATCGGTGTAATGATTGTCGATAAGGTAGGCAAACTGCCAGTACAAACAATAATCTACCGTATCAGAAAAGTGCGTAGCGTGTTCTTGCGGAATTGTCGTACTTCGCTCGGAGGATTTATCCTTCTTAAAAGCATCGTTGTCTGTAAGCGGTGCGTTTTCCATTGAAATAATCAAATTGGGGCAACGGTTCTCATTAATCCTAACCTTTGGCAAATTCTCGTTCTGTTCGGATAAAATTTCATTAATCAAACGAAATTTCTCAATATGTGCAGGATTATTAGTATTCGGCGTTTTATTGATCACACGCCAACCCGCCTTGCGGAGGGCATTCTCCACATCTTCTGCCAAGGTAGTCTTGGAGTTGGCTTCTTGCTTGTAACCGCTTCGGTCGTGATACAAATGCACGATATTGCACGAATGCTTGTGAGGTTCGTAATACTCAATGAATTCTTCTACCAAATCACTTAACTTTTTGGGATTTTTTACGAAAAATTCTTTGATAAAACGAATTTCGTTCACCGAGTCTAATCGTTGTGATACTGTACCGCAGTTGATACGCCCACCGAAATCCAGATTGAACTGCAAGGGTACATTTCGCACCAAATCGGTGTCGTATTTGCAACTGGGATTGTAGCTGTCAATCATATCGCCCAAAGCATCTATATCGTCTTTGTAGGAATAATAATGCTTGGTTTTACTCAATTGAGCGTAAAAACCGTCTGCAATACCTCGAGGGCGAATGTTCATAATCTCAGCATCAAACAGCACTTGCGATAGGGCTTCTTCACGCATTTGCTCTATCCAACCATCGGTAAGGTTGTGTTTATTGACCAAAGAATTGAATTTTAAGAACGCAAACTTTTTGGGGTTCTTCCTGGCTTTTTCTTCCCTATCGGTAAACCATTTGCCTTTTTCTGTCATTGCTACTGATGAAGTGAAAATCGTGGCATTGAGCATTGATTTATTTTTGAATTGCGGTTTTACGGCACGGTTGGTTGTAAGCACATTGTTGTACAATCGCTCGTAGGTGAGCAGAGCCGCCTCGTCGCCCATTACCCAGTATGAGTTGAGACCACGCCCAGAATTGGGATTATCCAAAGAAACCATTACAGCAATTGCACCATTACGAAAGTGTATCACATTACTCCACGAATCAGGTGCCTGGAATGGCATCTCAAACCCCTCTTTTTGTCCGCACCTACCTACGATGTAATCTATACCTTCGTACAAGCCAAACATTTCCATACCCTCTTTGGTAGAGGGCAAGGTACGCGTTTTTATTTGCACGAAAGTTTCGCCCACGATGACTCCAGTACTGCGAGGCATTTGCCTTACGGCTTCTTTTATAAACCAACCCAAAATGGTAGATTTTCCAGCGGCACGCCCTGCCTCTACGCTGACGTTTTTGATACCATATTTCTGATTTGCCAATATGGCGGTCATCTGCATAAGGTTCAGCTCTATTTTTTTGATAGGTTTTATTAGGTTGCTGATTTCTCTTTTAATCTTGCTCATCTTCGTCGGTTTGGATTTGCTCTTTAAATTCTACATCTTCTACATTTAGATTGTTGAAATCTAACACACCGCCCTCAAACATTTCTGCGAGTTTTGGATATGCCCAACGCACCAATTGTATGCGGTATTCGTGAGCTTGAATTTTGTTTGGATCTACTTGGTTTTCGCTTTCATCAAAGTTGAACAACGAGCGGTATTCTTTCAGGGCCTTGATTTCTACTGCCAATTCGCCTTGTTGTTTGGCTCGTTGGTAGGTATCCCACAGAGCTTCTTTCAGCACTTGTTTTTCGGCTGCGAGGTATGTAGCATCGAGGTTGCCAAATATTTGCATTGCCCAGTTATAATCACGGTAGGCAGTGGCTTGGCTAATTTTGTGTTCTCTCATCAAGATTTGTATAATCTGATGGGGCGAATATTTATCATTGAGTCGCAACCCCCAAGCGTGTGCAAGGCGGTTTTTGATAAGCTGTTGTTTCTCAGTAAGTACCACAGCATTTTCGTCTAAATAGCTGGCTTGTATTTTGGCTAAACTGCTGTCTTTGGTTTGTTTTATTAGTTCCATACAGCAAAGTTGCAGTGTTTTTTTAGTAGTGAAAAGGACAAAAAAGCCCTACCGAAAAGGCAGGGCATAAGTATTCAGAAATTAATAAAAGATGTAAATAATTAATAAAACTGAATAGATTTTAATTCATCTGCAAATTTATGTAAAGCGGTTTGAATTTTTTGTGTAGTAGCCAAACTTGGATTTCTTACTCCTTGTATGTAATGACTCAATTGTGCTTTGTTTATACCTGTCAATTTTCCTAATCCTGACAAGGTAATATATTGATTGTAATACTCTAAAAATGAAGTAGTATCATAATCAAACACCACTGAAAACAATGGAAAATCTTTATTTTCTTCTTCATAAATCTCTTGCATTTCTTCTATTGAAATATAAAAATCTTCTTTTGCTTCTTCTATGGTTGCACCTGTACCCAACAATCCAAATGGTAACGGATTATTTTTTACATAGATGCTATACATTCCATCTTTACCCTTTTCTATAAATGCTCTTATTTCCATATTTTTTTATTTTTTATATTCAGGGGTTAAAATTTTACCCCTGAATCTTCTTCAATACTTTTTAATGTTCCTGTTGCAACTTCTTGGTTTTCGTGCCTACTTGTTGGAAAAGTTCTACCTGTAATAGGGCTGTACCATTATGGATGCCTTTTGCCTTGCTTTTTTAGATAACATCCTGCCTTTTCAATTTTCGGTGCAGTTCTGAATACTTCATATTGTTTTATTTATTATTTACATTACAAAGATAATGATATTTTTTTGAATACCAAAATATTTTTACAACTTTTTTCATTTTTTTTCAAAAAAAGCCCCACCTTGGGAGGGGTTGGGGAGGAATAAAAAAATGCCCTACGATTGTAGGGCAAGGATGTTAAAAAATTAAATAAGTATCAAAATGAAAAACTTATGCTTTGAAATTGTCTGCGGTTTTGCGTATTCTTTCCGAAAGGTCGTACAATGCTCCTTTGAATTGTTGTGCTTCTTCTTCGGTAAAACCTCCTTTTCCGCCATTGCCATCTATTTCAGAAAGTTTGTTGTGAATCCAAGAAACAGATTTACCAAAATATTTTGATGATATTTTTGACCACGATATATCTACTATAATATCTTGTAATTGCTCTTTGTACGATGCTTTTTGATTGATTGTGATTTCCATAAATATTATTTTTTTTGAAACACCGCCCTTGTCGAGCGGTATTGTTGTTTTACTCATTATTGCCCTCCATTATCTTGTCAAATAAGTACCTTGCTTCAAATTCTAAAGTTAATGACGGATTGTGTCTTGATTTTAAATAATCTCTGATAGCTTCTATCAGTTCTCTTTCACTTTTGGTTAATTTCATTTTTGATACTTTTAAAATTTTAACAATACAAATATACTGTAAATTTTTACAATATACGAAATTCTCAACAACTTTTTTTTCATTTTTTTCAAAAAAAAAGCCCTACGATTGTAGGGCGATACAGCATTCAGATAGTTATAAGTGTTAATTTAAACGAAATGAAGTTGCTGTAATTCTTTACCAAATTCTTGAATTTTGGTTTGTATTTTTAGAGCGGTTTTTTCACTTGGGTTTCTGTATCCATTCAGATAGTGGCTCAATTGCCCTTGATTGATACCTGTAAGCCTTGAAAGCCCAGCCAATGATATAAACCCACTATAATAATTTAAAAAGGAAGGTACATCGTAATGATAAGAAAATTCTGCTTCTACAAATGGAATTCCTTCTTCTTCGTGAATTTTCTTCATATCAAGATAAGACAATTCAAAATCTTTTATAGCTTCTTCCACTGTAGAACCATCACCGTGAATACCATAATTTAGCGTTTCATCTTCTAAATCTACATAAACGCCATAACTCCCATCATTGCCTCTTTCTATAAATGCTTTTACTCTATTCATAATCTTTATTTTTTGTTTGGGGGCTAAATTTTAACCCCCGATTGTTTACTAATAGACTTTAATGTTTTTATTTTAACCTCTTCCGACTTATGGTTACTTGTTCTAAACTTTTGTCCTGTTATCGGACTAAACCATACTGGATGACCATTTGCTTGCTTTCCTGTGTCATAACAACCATTTTTCCGGAGCAATCTTTCTAATTCTGAATACTTCATCTTTTACCTCGTTTAAATTAACATTACAAAGATATTGATATTAATATTAATATCAAAATATTTTTACAACTTTTTTTCATCTTTTTTCAAAAAAAAATGCCCTACGATTGTAGGGCGGTGAGATTAATTACCTAAAAAATATTTTTTACTTTCAGCATCAGAATAGCTATGATGATATTTAATACCTTCCCGATACCAAAAACAACAATTCTTCGCCAAAGGCATCGGCTCGTAATTGGGCGATGTTGTCGGCTACATAATTGATTACCCCACTATTTTCTATGGCTGTATCCAAAAAGGGTGTGGCTTTCAATCGATAATAATGGGCTGCATAATGGTAGGTTGTAGCTTTGGGTTTGGTACGATTACGCACACCGCCTTTTCGGGTAGTGTCTATTCCAAAATGATGTACAAAGCCGTGCCGTGCCATTTGTATCGATAGCGAACGCATATATATTTTCTGATTGCCGTCTCGCTTTTTGCCATATCGCTTTACTTTGGCTTTGGCTACAGCATCTTTTATAGACTTGTTACCAGCAGGGCGGTTGTAATGGTCGGCAAATCGCTGGGTTTGATGTTGCAGTGCCTGTGTAAGCATCTTTTCTGATTGCTTGGCTATGTCGAGTTCTGAACGGTATTCCATGGGCTTCGCATTTAGAGATTGAGAGATTTAGAAATTTAGAAATTTTCAAATTTCCAAATTTCCAAATTTTCACATTAGCAAATTTTCTCCACATCTTTCCAATCGTTGGGGTCGAGTTTTAGGCTTTGGCGGTTTTTGAGCTTAAAGGCTACTTCTACACCAAACAATCCTACACCTTCCAATTCTATAGGGCGTACTTCTATGCTGTTTTTTAGCAGGGCGTTGTAGAGAAAATGTGTTTTATCGTTGTGGTCGTATCGCAATCGTGCGATTACTTTCCAGGCTATGGTTTCGGCTTGGTCTATGGCTTGGTATTGAGCTTCGTAATCGTCGGCTGGTACATTGCCTATCAATATTCCAAAATTCATCGAACGCACGGCTACGCTGTTTAGCTCTTCGCCCTCTATGCCGATGCTGTATCCAAATAGCGAAAGGCACGGATAGGTCACACCATCGTAGCTACCTTGTTTGCTGTGCAGTTCTCTGGCAAAATAGCCTGTGTAATCGTTGATGTCTTGCGACTGCTCTACTATGTGAGCAAAATACTGTTTTAGTTGGTTGTATGAGGTCATTTTTCCTGCTGTTTATGTATTTTTCTACTTTCTAAAAAGGCACTAAAGAAATCGTACAATAGTGTTTTTTTGCATTCGTTTAGGTTGCCCAGCAATCGGAGTTCGTCGGCAGCCATTATCACAATAATTTGCGAAAAGGGTGTGTGTTGCTGTTTTTTGCCAAACACTGGTGCATCGTCTGCCGGAAGGGTTTTGGGTTTGAAAATCGACGGATAGCTGTCGGCTATATACAATTTTATACAAAAAAATATAAAGGCTATGCGTTGCAATTCTTTCACTGGTAGCAGGTCTGTGTTTTTGGCTACTTGTGGCAATAGCTGTTTGTCAAATCCTTTGCCAGGTAGGCGATATATACAGGCTACGAGTTGGCGTAAGTGCCTCACCCCAGCCCTCTCCAAAGGAAAGGGAGCGTTCCCCTCTTCGGGAGGGGTTAGGGGAGGCAGGTATCTATGATACAGCGTATCGCAAAGTGCGTACTGCTCTATGGTAATATCGCCCATGCGTGGGGCGGGAGCTTGTAATCCTTTGATGTGAGGAAACTCGTAGAGTGTGGGTTTTTCGTTGAGAAATTGCAACTGCTCTACAAGGTTGCTAATGGGGGTATTTCGCAGGGTTTTACGCATGCGATAATAGTCGAACCAAGTATTTTTTTTCATCAACAAGGCACGGATGAGTGAGAGCATTTGCTGTTGTTCGTCGGTTTCGTGATGCAAGGCGTGTATGATTTCGCGTTGCTGGTGTGGGGTAAGGTCGTTCCAAGTCATATTAATAGGTTTCTGTTTCGATTTCTACGGCGTAATGTGTGGCTGATATACTGCGTTTTGTCCAACTTTTGATTTGATGTTTGCGACCATAGCAATAAATACTATCTCTGATGTCGTAATTGCGTATGTGATTTTTATCGGCAATAAAGGTCCAGCGATAGGTATAGTTGGTCAATCGTTGCAAATACCATGGTTGTAGTTCTACAGCTACGCTTTCGTCGAGTACACCTATGGGTTCGGTAGCGTGATTGTCGCCATCGGCATTGAGACCATCGTAATGCACCAGCATCAAAGCCGATTCGTTGTAGGCTCGTGCCGTGTATGAATTGCGAAAACTTTCCAATGGTAGGCAAAACAGGTTGATATTGATTTCGGTGGTGTTTTCAGGCACAAACTCTTTATTGAGCTGGTAGCTGTTTTCGGTGAAATAAATATTTTTCAATGGATTGCTTTCATGGTCGGCAAACTTGAGTAAAAAGGCGGTTTTGTCGGTAAAACTGCGAGTAGGATTGTCGGTTTCGTGCTTACTGAAATCTTTTATTTCCGATGATGGATTGATTTTGTTCATATACACAAGATTGCCTTCTATGGTCAAATCATAATTTTTTAGATTTTTGATAATTGTTACCAATTCGCCAAATGTCATATCTGGTACAGATTTTTTTAGATTCACTTCGTTTTCGTTATACACAAAATGAATGGGTTCGCCTTGCACCACTCCATATCCATACGGACTGATAGTAATCGTTTCTATCACATCATCTACTCCCAAACTATCGATATAAGATTGCGAAAGCTCACGATTGTAATATACTACCAATTCTACTCCTTGCTCGGCTGGTGCCGTATCTACATAAATCAAATAATGAATACCAAACAACAATCCTGCTCCTGGAGAAGTAAACATAATCTTATTGGCTGGTAACTGTGGCGAACTTACTTGTACATAATCAGCATTTGTGTTATTATTGGTAAGTTTGAAATAATATTTACCTGGTGCGTGTATGTACAACTTTTTTGTCCACTTGCGAGTAACGGGGTCTATATCTGATTTTAGTATCTTTATTTCTTGGGTTTCGAGTTTTTCTTTTCTGTTGGTTTGTTCTATTTTTCCACCATTCCACAAAAGAATTTGCTCCAATGATGCGTCTTGCAAAATATCTCCAGACAAAATATATCCTGCATCTTCAAAACCTTTTTGCAACACATATTTGATATAGGGCAATGGTTGAATAATGTTTTTGTTATACACTTCGTAATTTGCCCCCTCTATGCGATTACGCAAAAAGTGCTTGTTGCCGTCGGGGCTTTCGTACAAAGCCCGGTTATTGTAAAAACTATCGAAATACTTCCATTCGGTAGATTCTAAATTGTATTCGCTAGTATATATTTTTGGAAAATTATACACTGTATCGGGGTACGACTGAGTTACAATTTGGTTGGCATGGGTGTAAATATCTGGAACAGCTTTTACAAGCAACGGCAAATCGGCTAATTTTTTATCAAAATTGGGCAAATTTTCAAACCCACTATCTATTTGTACTTTGATGCTGTGTTTGCCAAATTCCAATACTTCCATTTTGGCTTTTCGCAGTTTGCCTTCAAAAATATGTGTACCTTCGTGATAGCGTTGCCATTCACTGGCATACAACGACGCATAATTGCCCAAACCTGTAAGCACCTCTGGGGTATAATACAGGTCTATAGGCAGAATATAGTTGGTCCAAAAACTATCTTTAAAGCGTGGATTTTCTTCTGTATAACTATAATCTATACCGTCCATCGCTATTTGTATTCCTGTGGTTGAGATGAATTTATCTTGCATTTCTTTTTATTTCAAATTCGATTTCCATGGCGTACAGATGTTTTTCTGTATCGTAGATTTCGTTTTTTTGTGAAATGGGTTTGGCTTTGTAAAACTCCTCCCCTATTTGTATCACACATTCATTGCTTTTTATCAATTCGTTGATCAGTGGTATTTCTTCTTTTAAGATAAATCCTGTATGTAGGATAAGGGTTTGTGTTTCGAGCGAACCAAATTTTTGTCCTGTGGTTTCGTCTTGCAGATGGGAAAATTCGCTGGTAAATTTTACTTCGCCTACGCAACTAAACCAATCCATCACACGGTTTTGATTTTCAAAAAACAGGTGAATAATGTTTTGAGAACCGTTGGGCATGGGTACACTGACAAAATCTATCGTTGTCTCTCTATACACAACTCCAGAAGGAATTACATCTAATCTCTCAAAAGTCCAATTCATCACTTTGTAATTTTCCCAAGAGTTTGGATCTGCAATGGGAGGTATTGTAGGAGCAGTAGGACCATCGTCTTTTGAAATAAAATGTGCTAAATCGGGAGAATTGTACAAGGCACTTACGGCTATTTTGCTACGATCATATATTCGCCTTTTGGTTCCATTGGTCAAAAAAGGAAATGCTTTTGGCGTTTTACCTGGCAGGAAATACAAATTGTGTAATACTCCGTAAGTAATAATTTCATTTTGTGCATTATATTCAATAATCTCTACTTGTACTTTTGTTGCATAATATCTCGTAATGAAATAAGAGGTTGCGTAGTTTGTTTCAAAAAAACTATTGATTTCGTCTCCAGGATAAACATCTACAACAGGACGATAACTGAGGTACTCATAGGTTTGAACAATGGTATTGGTAGGCATCAAACTATTTGACTTCATCTGCATAGTCAATCGCATTTCAAACTTGTGAGCATTGGTAGATCTATCTACATGGATAGGATCTTTGTCTAAGCAAAAAAATACTTCTTTTGGCGACATTTTGATACGCTTTGGTACTATCACTCTATAGGTAATAGGCAATTCGTACAACTTTCCAAAACATCTAAAGGTTATTGCTCCTGTATGCTCTCCAATATTTAATGTAAACGGCTCTACAAAGGTTATGAATATTTTTCCACCCAAGGTTACTTCTACATTTTGCACAAACATTGGAATACTAAACACTTCTACTGGGTTTTGAAAAGTAATATTACCTGGGTTTAATGTTGTAGTCCCTATAGATGTAGAAGTAGATGATCCTACATTGGTTAAATTTCTATTTCCCAGTCGCAAATTGTAATAAACAGTATGCACTGGCACTTCATAGCCCTGCTGTTTTGGGGCTATGACAGTGAGTGTATTGGGTGTAAATACGATTGTTTCCATAGGATTATTTTATACGGTTTTTATTTTCTATGCGTTCAAAGGCTTTGATGGTGCGTTTTATGCGTTTGCCATTTTCGGCATCTTCTACCATGTAGGCTTCTACGCCGTTTTCTTTCAGCTCGGTTACTACTTGTTTTAATTCTGATAAAACAGCGATGAGAGATTGAGGGTCGGCGTTCCGATAACTATCGGAAGATGATTGGTGATTGGTTGATTGTGATTGATGAACCGTATCAGACACATAACCGCCTTGAGCATACTGCCTCCTGCCTACGGCTTCCTGCCTATTGCCTAAAGCCGTTCTACCCGTGCGTACGCTTTCCATCCAATCGACTACATCGGCAACAACAGGGTTTTGCAACATCCATTTGGGTACGACAAATTCGTGTTCGTGTACGATACCTGCTGGACGAAATCCTGTGCGGTCGGGTTTACCTGTTCCTGCTCCGGTGTAGCCCCCTTGAGCAAACTCTGGAATGGGTTGTGCCGCTATGGTTGCTATTTGCACCGCTCCCAATGCTCCTACGAGTTTTGCCAACATCAATCCTGCTGGTGGAGCTACTGCCAAGGCTTTTACTACAGCCAAGGCGGTATTGGACACGGCACTGGCAAGGTTAGATGCTTTTTCGGCTACAGCGGCACGGCGTTGTATTTCTTTCTTTTTTTCGGCGGTTTGCTCTTCCATGTCCTGTATGCCTTTTTGGTACTGCTCTTGCGAGATTTTCCCTTCGTTTAGTTGCTGTTGCAAACCATCTTTTTTCTTTTGTTGGTTTTTCTCAAAGGTTTTGATTTCTCGCTCGTTGATGGCTTGTTGCAATTTGGCGAACGATTGAAATACATTGTTCAACCCTTGTACAGCCATTGCTAAGGCTTGAATTTTGCCCTCGGTAGTGTCGAGGTTTGCCCACATATCTTCCCAATCGGCTACGCTGTATCCCAAAATATCTACCTGCTGTTTGGCTTCGCGGTTGGCAGTATCTTTATTGGCTTGGTCGCTTTCTTGATACTGCTGTTTTTCGCCTCGAATAGAACGGAGCTTTTTGTCAAGTTCGTCAAGGTCGGTTTTTAGTTTTTGCAGAGCCTCTTCAGAAATGATTTCTTTGTTGCTTTCGATAAAATCGTTCAACAATTGCTTTTGCTCTTCTATACTTTGTATTTCCCAATCGATGACCTCTCGTTGTGCTTTTATTCGCAATAGTTTTTTGGCTTCTTCAAGGGTGCGAACATTTCGCAGTTCTTTGTTGTTGAGTTCGAGCAAACCTCCTTCTTTTAGTTTGGCTTTGGCTTCTTCGAGAGTTTGCACCTGCAAGAGTTCTTCTTCCTGGTAGGCAATTTTAGTTTCCAAAGCTTTTTGCAGGGCATCTTGTTCTTGCTTTTGTTGTTGCAGGTCGTATTTTTCTTTGAGCTGAGCCAATTGGGTTTGATGTGTTTTTTCGAGTTCTACTCTCTTCAGCTGATGGTTGAGCAGGGCATTTTGCTCGTGAGCCAAGGCTGCGTTGTAATTGCCTTTGGCTTCTGTTGATTGTGCTTGGTCTCGCAGTGTTTCTAGTTCGGCTATGCGTTTGCGAATATCCTCGGTGTGCTGGGTGTGAGCGTCGATTTCTTTTTTGTTTTCGTTGAGCAGTATGGCTCTTTCGTTTTCATAATTGGTTGTGAGCATTTTCAGCTTTTCGTCTGCCAGTTCTTGCAGGGCTTTTAGCTCTTCTTTTTTGGCTTTTTCTATGGCTTCTTTCGATTTTTCCAAGTCTTTTTTGCGTTGTTCGTCGCGTTGCTTGGCTTGGTCAGATGCTGTGCGGTTGCTACCAGGTATTTCTTTATTTTTATATGCTTCTAATTCTGCTTCCCTTTTTAGGCGTTCGTTTTCTTTTAGTGCCTGAGTAGCTTGTTCGTTTTTTGCAATAATATCTTTAAGATACTCATCTTCTTTATCATATTTTTCTTTTAATTCTTTAAGTTCTTTTTCGTGCTGTTTTAATCGTTGTTCGCTTGATTTTAGGGATTGATCATAATCAACTGTAAAACCTTTGTCGTCTCCACTACCTTCAATTCTTTGTGAACCTTTATCTTTTCGTTTTTTATATTTTTCAATAGCTTCTTTATCAGCTTCAATTTTTTTATAAAGTTTTTCTTCTTCTTGCAATCGTTGGGCTGTGCGTTGCTCTATAACAGATTGAGCGGCTCTGGCTCTTGCAGCTTCAACAATAGATTTTTTCAGTGCATTATAAGAATCTTCGGCTTTACCGTTTAATATAATTTCATCTGATAAATCTTTGAAATAATATGGGTATAGGGTTCTTAGTTCGTTTACAGCTTCTGTTCTCTCTTTGGTAGATTTGGTTACATCGGTAGCGGCTTGATAGAGTTTATCAAGTTCTGTAACCTCTCTTGCTGCTTCTTCGCTTGTGGCTTTAAAAGCCTGTGAAAGTTCTTTAGCTGCTTTGGTAGCGTCTGTGGCTCTGGTGTAAAATTTATAAATAGCCACTGCAAGTACTGTAAGCAAACTCACTACCAACCCTATAGGATTGGCTTTCATTACAGCATTGTAGGCTATCATTGCATTTTTTGCCTTTTTGATATTACCAGTTACCAATGCCAAAACTACTGCTCTTGTAGCTTCTAATGTGTTTACAATACCTATCCAAATGGTTTGTGCTTTGTCGGCAATGGCTTTGGCAATAGTAGCTCTCGTGAGGTTGCTCATCAACAAGGCTGATACTTTCAACCCTACTTGATAGCCTACCAATGAAGCAATAAAATACTTCAACACCTGCCACGCCAACACCATTCGTTCTCTAAACACTTTTACTCCATCTCCAGCCTCTCTTGTTACACCAGTAAGCCAACCAAGGGCGTTGATGAGCCCCTCAAATGTTTCGAACATATTGGTAGAGGTAAAAAACTCTGATACGGCATTGGTAAGTTTTTCCCATGTTGCAGCTGCATTGTTGTTTTTGGTACTAAACTCTTGGTTTAGCGACTTGGCTTCTTCCATGGCTTCGTTTGAGAGCTTCATAGAATCTCTAAACTTGCCTACATTGTTGGCAGCAGCACCCACGGCTTTTTGCACTTCGAGCGATTTGAGTTTTAGGCTATCCATAATCTTGATAGTTGTGTCTCCATCTATGCCTTTCATACCCTCGGCAAATCGCAAGAAAAATTCTTCGGGTTTTTCGTTGTAGAGTCTTTGGGCTTCTTCTACGGTGATATTCATAGAGTGGGCAAAGCTGTTTAGGTTTTCCCCTGCTACTTTCATAAAGTTGGAGTAACCCGATGCGGCTATTTGTGCATCTACACCGCTTTCTTCAAAGGCGGCACCCATTGCCAATACATTATCCAAGCTGGGTTTGATGGCTTCGGGCAATGCACCTATACGCAAGGCAAATTGGGCAATGTTGTTTTCGCTCGACACTCCATTTGCTGCCAATTCGTTGAGTGCAGACCCCACACCGTTGATAGCCTCTGCGTAGGTTTGCGAACGCGTTTCGGCAAATAGGTTTTTGATTTTTCCGAGCGAACTCACCACACCTTCCAATCCACCGTCAAACGAATCGCCAAGAGCCACATACGCTTTGTCTATTTCTTGTACAAACTCTGCCATTTCTTCTTTGGCTACACCCAATCGCCCAGCAGTTTCGGCAATTTTTAGCAAATCCATTTTCGAGGTGCGGGTGTTGAATTTGTCAAACTCGTCCCAAAGGGTTTTTACTTCTTCAGATGCCATACCTGTAGTTTTCTGCACATCTGCCATTGCATCTGATACTTCTAAAAGTTGTGTAGCTGTTTCGGATAATTTGCCAAAGGCTTTTTCAAAGAGATTTACAGAAAAGATATTTTTTGCAACATCGCCAAAGTCGAGCATACCTTTGGTGATTTTGCTGAGAAAACTTGGAGTTTGGTCGAGTGCGTTGTTTACCTCATTGATTTCATTACGCACACGGTTGAAGTGTTCACGAGCTTCACGCAGTTCGGCGGCTTTGCGATGAAAGGCTTCTGTGCCTGGGGTGAGTTTGCGTAATTCTCTCTCGAGGTCGGTAACTACTTTTCGCAATCCAGTAAAAGTTTCATCTACTTGCTTACCGCTTACTTTTAATACGATGGTTCTTGATAGTTTGTTTGACATCTTGCTATTGATTTTGGTGCAAGTTGCAAAACATTTCGGGTGTGGTAAAGGACAAAAAAAACACTACTTTTCAGTAGTGCTTTTTACTATTTTTTATCAAAAAACTTTTGTCTGATATATGCCGCTATGATTACATACAGCACCAATGCTATGATTACGATACCTGCAAAAACAAATTCCTTGAAAGAGTCATACAGTACCGCCATTACAATAAGAGCAATAACAAAGACAATAAGCAAATCAAAGAGATTGGTGATTTTCATAATTAATATGTTTTAGTTTTTCTTAAAAGCCCCACATTAAGTGGGGCAACAAGCATAAAGAAACGCTGTCAAACAATAACTATACACTTGCCAATTCTCTTCCTATGGCACGGATACCATTTAGGATTTGTTCTTTTTTCTCTGGGCGAGGTTTTCTGTGTCCGCTCATATAGTGTCCTAATTGCTTTTCGTTAATACCTGTAACTCGCGAAAGTGCCGAGCGTGTAAGTATTTTGTCGTATTTGTGCAACACGGCAGAGATAAGCAATTCAAATTCCAATTCATAATCTCCATTTACCAAATATGCAGGAATGTCATCGCCGTCTTCTACACAGCCCTCGATATGAAATCTTAGCAAATCAGCAAAAGATTTTTTTAGAGCCTCTAAGTCATTATTTACATCTACTACTACACCTCCTACTTCACAAGAAGCAGAATAATTACCATTTTCCCAGCCTACGATTACTATTATTTTTTTCATTGTATTATATATTTTTTTAGTGGGGGTGGTTTTATTTCCACCCCGCTTGTTTGAAAATACTGTTTAAAATTTCTTGGTCTAATGTTTTACTTTCTTTTTCATTAACGGTTACTTTTCCTGTTTTTGTAGGATGTTTAAACTGTCTATGGCTTCCTACTTGTTTTTTAAGTTCCCAACCGTCTTCTTTTAGCATTCTAAGAATTTCTTTTACTTTGTAGCGTTTCATTGTATTTTGCTGTTATTGTTTGACTTTACAAAGATAGCAATATTTCTATCAATTATAAAATATTTTTTCATCTTTTTCCAAAAAAAATGCCCCTCTCGGTAGCTGAGCGAAATCGAAGCTGAGAGGGGATTTAGGTGAGGCTTTACTCATAATACTGTATAAACTTTGCTGTGCCTTGTGCATCGTTTTGGGTTATGAAGCTAAGTTTTAGGAATAGTGAGGTAAGGGTTTCGATGAGTTTCTTTTCTTCGTCGGTAGCGTCGATGTAGTTTACATTTCGCATAAGGTCAAAGATTTGCTCTTGCGAGAATTGATAACCGATGTAGTCTTGTGCCTCTGCTAACCATAGGCTCAATTTGTTTTCAAATGATTTTGGTGTTACTGCTGTAACTTCTGCTTGGTTTAACATAATTGAAAATATTTAAAAAATTAAAAAATCTAAAATACAAAAAACCCTAAAAAAGTGGGTGCTGTTAAACCAAGGGCTTTCGCTCATTGATGTATAGTATTACTACTATACGACACCTTTTTTTAGGGTTGTGCTATATCTTTATTGATGTATTTTGCAACTTTATACAAGTGTTGCCCTTGGTTTAACACTGCAAATATAGAATGTTTTTTGTTTAGAACCAAAATAAATTGTGAAAAAGTGATTTTTTTGTAAAAAAAAGCCCTACCGAGTGGTAGGGCGAGGGTGTTAAACAAATAAGTATCAAAGACACTTATATTTTATTGGCATTGTGGCGTATTTTTTCAGAAATATCTACCAATGCACCTCGTAATATTTCTTTTTCTTTTTCTGAAAACTCTCCGTGCCCTCCGTTGCCGTCTCTTCCATGTAGTTTGTTATAAATCCACGAAGCTGATTTTCCAAAATAATCTTTTGAAAGTCTGCCCCAAGACACATCTAATACAATCTCATCTAATACTTGCATCATTGTGAGATTGTCTTGTTTTTGTACTATTTCCATATTTTTATTTTTTTTTTTAACAAGCCCCCTTTTTCAGAGGGCTTTTTTTGTTAGTCATAAATCAACTCTTCAAAAATTTGCCTTGCATAAGCAAGTAATCTTTTTGCACCATTTGGAAAGGCTTTTTTAAAGTTTCTAATGGCTTGAATGAGTTCCCATTCTTTGTCGGTTATTTCCCGACTTGTCAATTCTTCTTGCATTGTCTTTTTGGTTTATTTGTTTAACAATACAAATATACTGCGATTTTTCATAGTACGCAAATTTTCCAACAACTTTTTTTCATTTTTTTTCAATAAAAAAAACAGCGAGATTGTCTGATAATCTCGCAGTTTTATTACTCCATTGTCTTGGGCATTTAAAAAAAAATGCAGTCAGTAAAGCGGTTGTTGTTTTGCATTGGTACCATAGCCACCGCACCAGCTGGAGTTTTTTTTCCATTCAATAAATCACCGTTTTTCCGTTAAACTTCACGATAAAGGAAATATGTATTTTTCTTTCACCCTCTGGTGTCATAATGTTGCGTGTGCGGTTTTCCCAATGGTTGGGGTTTTTAAACTCTTTGGGGTCTGCCAGTCTTTTTACACCTTTGGTTTTGGGTGCTTGCATCAGTGTGGCATTGGGGTAATGAATGAGTTTGCCCCCTCGTTTGTTTTGCAAATTAAACGACCGCACCACAACAGAAAAAGGTATAGGCTTTTTCTGAGCGTCGAGTTTTTTCATTTCCGAGAGCATATCACTCAGCGTTATTACATTTTCCATACGGCAAAGGTTCAAAAAACACGATTTTTACCAAAGGACAACCATTTTTCAGAATAAAACACAAGGGTCGTTATCATTTTTAAAAAGTTATTTTTCTGTAATATAGAAAGATACACAACAAAGAAAATTGCTTTTTCTCATCGTGTGAAAAAAAGCCACCCAGCCGCCTTAATTCCTTTTACAATTGCATTTTTTTGAAAAAGGCGAAATATGGTGAGGCGGGGTGGGTAAAATGTTAAAATTTCATTAAATTTTAAGAAAAATCGACGAAAATGCAGGAAAAATCGGAAAAAATTGGGGGAAATCGATGAAAATTCGAGGGGTGGTGCGGTTGGTAGCGTATATGGGTGGGCAATTGCAGGGAAAAAGCGATAAAACCCCACTGGTGTAGTGGGGTTGGTTGATTAAAGTTTTTGAAAAGCCTCTCTAATGAAGTTTTTGAGGTCGTCGAGGTTTTTTTGATTGAATTTGTGTCGGTCGTTGTTTGGATTTTTTTTGCTGTTGAATGTAGCGTAAGTAACCCCCATTGCTTCGGCTGCTTTTACGCCTGTCATTCCAAACAATTCCAATACACGGTCTATTTCTTTGGTTATTTCAATAGTATCCATAAGATAAAAATTATTAATTATTCAAAATCAATCCTTTTGTTTTAAAGTAATAATAAAACATATTTTGTACTATTTTACTCATTGGTCTTTTTCCATTTATCCACATAGAAAGATTAGACATTTCAAGACCTGTTTCTTTCTGAATATCTTTTATTTTTAATTTATGTTTCTGAATAAGTGTTTGTAATAATTCAGGTGTAATTTCATCACTTTTAGGGTGTGAATATTCTTCTGCACTTACTTTTAAATCAAAAGTAGGAAAATAATCAGAGAAAAATTTTTTAGTTTCTCCTATTATTTCTTTTGCTGTAAAATAAGGGGTGTTTGTAGGTTTCTTTTCCTGCTTTGCTGAAATTAATAAATCTTTTGTTTCTGTATTTATGGTAATAATTTTAAAATACAGGCGAAAAAATTTAGCATACTGTACAGCGTACCCCTCAAAGTCTTTTTTTTGTTCATCGCTTAAAAAAGGCTCTATTTTATAAAATCCTTTTACTATACTCATTCTTGTATTATTTTTTTTAAAAAGGGGAGGATTAGCTCCCCTTTGTGTTACAGTCTGATTTCTGTTTCTGTTTCAAGGTTGAAGATTGCTAATTGTTTGTTTTCTTTTCCAAGTTTTTTAGCATTTTCTAAATCTTCTACTATCATCACAGCATCGTAGTAAAATTTGTTTTCTGATTTATCTAACCACCCTCCTACAAGGTTTGTAGTTTTTGAAGCTACTTCTATTACTTTTTTCAACCCTTTGTCGTTGAAGCAATTTTGAGTTTCTTTGAGTGCTACTACAAATCCTTTTTTAGGAATTTCACTACCGATTAGTGAGATTGTAAAGCCGTCTTTGTTTTCCTTTGCAATTTGCTTTACTTGTTCAAATGTTTTCATTTGCTTTGTTCCAGTTTGTTTCCCAGTTGGTCATCTGGGCTTTAATTAATAATTTCTATGAACTTCGTTGTTTTATTTCAACAGTACAAATATAGGGATAATTTCGTAAATAACAAAATTATTTTAAAGTTTTTTTCCTTTTTTTTCAAAAAAAAGCCCCTCCTTGGGAGGCGTTGGGGAGGAATAAAAGCCCCACCAAAAGGCAGGGCTATCAGCCATTAAAAACATTTAAGTGTGTCAAATTAAAACATTATAACTTAATGGCTATAAGTTCGTTGCCTAATTTGTGTAAGGCAAGTTCTATTTTATTTTTCGTAGCATCACGAGGTACACTTTTCCCCATGATATAGTGGTGCAGTTGTTTTTGGTTGATACCTGTAAGCCTCTCTAAGGCTGGCATAGTAAATATTTTTCCATAATAGCGTAAGAGACTTTTTGTGTCGTATTTATATACCAATTCATACGCTATATCATCAATGTTTCCTAATTCTTTTTGAATTTCAATGCTTTCTAATATTGCTGTTTTTACCTCTTGTATGGTTTCTCCTCCAGCTGTAACGCCTTCTAAATTTTCAGCATACGCATCTAAAAAATCATTTGAGGCTTCGATTTTGATAATTATTTCCATATTTTAACTTATTTTTTTTGAAATGAGGCTTTAAGAAAGCCCCATTTCCTTACTAATTTTCTTTCTTAATCCTTCTCCTATTTCTTTGCTTCCGTGAAAGGGAACAGGATAAGTTTTTCCATCTTTTTGGTAAATGTAGTGGCTTCCTTTTGCCCTGACAAACTCCCAACCATTGTCTTTTACCAATCTGTGAAATTCTGAATACTTCATTATTTAAATGTTTTAATTTGACATTGTAAAAATAACTATTTAGTTATTATTATGCAAGTTTTTTGCAATGTTTTTTTAATATTTTTATTTAGAGTGTTGATTTTCAGAAATAAAAAAAGCCCCACCAAAATGGCAGGGCAGGGTGTAATAAAAATCAGCAAAAATTACTGAATATTATAAGCGGCTTTCTTTATCCTGTCGGATAAATCTATTAAAGCACCGCGTAAAATTTCTTTCTCTTGCTCCGTAAAATCCACATTCTCCTCTCCGTTAAAGCCCTTGCCATTCATTTTTTTAGACAACCATGAACGACTTTTTTTAAAGTATTGTTCAGAGATACTTCCCCAAGATACTTATACAATAATATCCCAAAGTTGTTGTTTCATTGTGATTTTTTGTTCTGTTTGTTGTGTTCTTACTTCCATAATATTTTTATTTTAAAGCCCCCTCCGTAGAGGGGATTTTAGTTAATTTTCTTCTTCCTTATCCTCTTCTTGTTCCTCTTGATATTCAATGTCTATTAAAACATCTACTAAATCATTAATTTCCATGTTCCAACATTTTTGCTCCATTAGGATAAGCCTTTCTGTAATCTCGGAGGTTTTTTATCAAATCCCATTCCTCTCTTGTTAATTCTTGTTTTTGCATTTACTTGATTTTTATTACACTACAAAAAATAATCAACATTTGTTGATTATACAAATTTTTAATCAATTATTTTTGATTAAAAAATATTTTTGCAAGAAATTTTGAAAATGTTTTGTAAATGATTAGTTTTCAATATAAAAAAGCCCCAAACTCGGCTCAAAGTTTAGGGCTGGGTGTTAAATTAAATGAGTATTTAAATACTAATTGAGCCTATTTTTTTGGTAATATCTTGCAAGGCAAAATTTAAGGTTTGTTTTTCTTCCTCTGTGAGTGTGGCAGGTTTGCCATTTACTAAATGACCATTAATGCGTTGGTGCAACCACGAGCGCGATTTTCCAAAATATTGCTTAGCTATATAAGAAAAAGAAACGATATTAGCAACATCTTTCAGTTTGTCTTTCAGCAAAACTTCTTCTATTTCATTGACTTTCTCTGTTGAAATGGCTAAAAAATCTTTTGCAAATTGCTCTGGGTTTTCTGCTAAAAGTTGATTTATTTCAGCGTCTATTAATTCTCTTTCTTTGTCTGTTTTAGCTTGGCGTAATTGGGTTTTTAGTGCCTTTAATCTATCTTTCATTTTTTACTTTTTTTTTAAGGTTCAAAGAGTAGGTGGTTTAGTTACCACCTAAATCTTTGAGAAGTTGAACAATTTTTTCAATTAAATCATCATAGTAGCTTATCACTTGTGGCGCTCTGTGATAGATTTCATTATAAACTCTTGTAATATCATCTAACTCTTGCAGAAGCTCCTTTCTTCGTTTTTTCTTTTCCTTCCTTGTCATTGTTTTACTCTTTTAATTTAACAGCATAAAAATAATAAACGTTTGTATATTATACAAATATTTTTACAAGAAATTTTGAAAAAATAAAAAGCCCATCCTTGGGAGGGGTTGGGGAGGAATAAAAAGCCCCTCCTTGGGAGGGGATTAGGTGTTACACAAATTTCATTTCTCTTTCTTTCAAGGACTCAAAAAGAGCTTCCAAGGTTTCACCGTTTGCCCAAAAGAAATGTTTTGCTCGGTTTTTGTAATATAGGAAAAACCGCCCTTTCTTGTAATTGAGCTTTGCCCATTTGATGTCCCTTGCTTCCAAAAAAGCAAACAAAGACTGTTCTACATTCTCTACCGGTGCTACTGCTGTAACTTCTGCTTGTTTCAACATATTTTTTGCGTAAAAATAAAAAATCCGTGAGTGGGGGCTGTTGAAACAAGAGCTTACGCAATTGATGTATGGTATTACTACTATACGACCCCTTCACGGATTGGGTTTATATATTTTTCGATATTTTGCTACTGGATACAGTTGTAGCCCCTGATAGAACACTGCAGATATATAGTATTTTTTTGTTTAGAAACAAAATAAATTACGAAATATAATTTAACAAAATTAGATTTAAAAGAAAAGATATTTATAGATTTGCATTGTTAATTATCTCAATGGAGTACTGTTGTCATAGTCTTGATATTACCAGTGTCGAGATTTGATAAATGCTTAAAAATAATTGTGTTGGTGGTTTTTAAGATAAAGAAATAAAAGTATTTTATCATTTTATGATAACAAAAAAGCCCTCTTATCCCTGATGAGAGGGCTTAATTATTCCATAGTGGAATGGTGCCTTTGTCTTTTTGGGGTATAAGACAAAAGGTTGAACAAACCCCCGCTTAAAAACTCCATTTAGTATGCAACATACTAAGGTAATTAACGGAGTGCTTCATAAGTTGATTTTTCGCAAAAGCCGTCTGGTAAACGGTAGAAGAATCACTTATAGAAGACCATTTCCCCTTTGGGTTCCTGCATAGGAGTTCATAAATAGCGGAAATGCTATAGGAGACATTCAGGGGGTCTCCTTTTTTATTTTCTCAAAAAAATACAGAGAATTACACAAAATATAAAACATTGATTTTCAAAGCTACTTTTCCAATATGAAGAAATTTTTCGTTTTATGGAGAATTGCCTCCTCACACTCCAGTAACTCGTTTTCTTTGTCTTGCAACTGCTCTCTTTTTAGATTTAGCGTGTGCAACTTCCGTGGAGACATCTCCCCTCCTTCGGAGGGGGTGGGGAAGGCTAACTTTTGTATCGTTTGCTTTCGTCTGGTGATCAAGGCTCGTAGGTTGTCGCGGTATTTGTAGAGTTCGAGTTCGCTCATTTTAGAAAAATCGGTTTTACTTTCAGTAGGCATGATGCGTTTGTGTTCTTGATAGTGCTTGAGTATTTTTTGGCAATGGTCTATGGTCTGAAAGCACTTCCATATTTGCATTTGTATCTCAAAGGCTTTGGGTTCGTCTTGTGGCAAATCGCTCAAGCTGTTCAACGATACTTTTAGCGAACACGCTTGTAGCCACGCATCCAATCGTTTTTTATAAGTGAGGTGTAGCTCGACTGGATATTGAGAAATCAAATCGCCGAAACCTGTTCGCCTCACCCCCTGCCCCTCTCCCAAGGAGAGGGGAGATACTGTGGGGATAGTCCCCTCCTTGGGAGAGGTTAGGGGAGGATTTTTATTCATCTCATACTTCAGCTTGGCGTAGTTCTGCAACGAAAATCGCTTTACGGCGTGGGCTATTTTGGGGTTTCCACCCTGTGAGATGTATTGCTTTAATAACTCTTCGTGTAGTTGTACATTCATATTTTAGGCTGTAGGCAGTAGGCTATAAGCAAAAATATCATCCTTTTGGTAATAGTCTCCAATGCTTTCACCCACAGAGTACATACCATAAAAGAATGATATTTTGTTTGAATAATTATTTTTTTGGTTTGGTTGCTTTTGGCTCGGAGGTTTTTCGTTTTTCTTCCAAAGCCTTTACCAATATGGCTACATCTTCTTGTATGGCTTGTCGTTGTCGCATATTGATAAGGGTTTTTAGCTGCTCTTCCGATTCGTTTGCAAGAGCTGTTACCGCCTCGTCTGTAAGTCGCAACCATTGGGCACCGCTCATAAACGATTGCCAGGCGGTATCTGGTACGCCTGTAAGCTCTATATCATCACTACCAGAGATGATACGCGTACCAATAGGTACAGATAGTTTGAAATGGGTTTTGTTCATTGTATTTCATAATTTAGAGATTGAGAAATTTAGAGATTGAGATATTCAGAATTTCTAAATTTCTTAATGCCGTAAGGCACTCAATCTCTAAATAGCAGGGCTTACTCCAATGTAATTTCTCCCAAATACTCGCACAATTTGGTATTGGCGGTAATTTTGGCTTGTACTCCAGAGTTGTCTTCGATTTTCTTTCCGGTAGTACCTTCGGCAGATTCGAGTCTTGCTCCCAAGTCTTTGTTTCCTAATACAAACAGTTTGCTGTTGGCATCTTTTACGGCAAACACACAAGGCGTATTTTTGTAGGCATCTACAAAGCCAAGCACCTCTGTACGCATACCAGGAATCAAAAAGTCTAATTCGGTTTTCGATTTCTTGTTTCCTGTATTACCTACCAAAGTACTTTTCAATTCGCCTTCTTCTGTCTGAATATCGATTTTCTTCCATTTTTTTCCTGATTTCAAGGTAATACCATCGGCAGGAATGGTTACTCTACTTGCGTAGGTAGAGCCTACTGTAGGTTTTGCCATAGTAGCAATAAATGCACAAGGCACATAAAACAACTCGGTAGCAATACCAGCGTTGATTTCATCATTTGGGCAGTGTTCCAAATTTTCGTGGGGTGTATTGTCAAAACATGTACTCATAATATGTTGCTTTATGCAATAGGCAGGAAGCTATATGCCCCCTACCCTTGCGGTTAGATTTTATATTCTTTCTACCAATCCCGAACCTCCTGCTACTAATTGCAACAGCAGTTCTTCGTTATTGGCTATTGCTTGTTGGGTTTTTATACCGCCGTTGATACGAATCAATTGCGGAGCGTGGTCGGCAAAGCGATAATTTACCCCGTCAAACTCAAAGGTTGTAGCTTTTTGTTCGGCAGGTTTGGTTTCTTTTACTCGCTGAATTTCTGCTTTCAAAGACAACTCACTTTCTTTCAATTCCAACTGACGCTCCCATTCGGTAAGGCGTGTTTCCCAATCTTTCAATTCGGCTTGAAACTTTTTCAATTCAGCCTCTCTACCATTGAGTTCTGCCTCTTTGATTTGTAGATTTACCGTTTGCAAATCTGTAGTTTCGTTGGTTTCGTTGGTTGTTGTAGTTTCTACCGTTGCTTCATCTTCCACAACGATAGGGTCTGTTTTTTTCTTTGACATAAGCCTCACCCCAACCCCTCTCAGCTTCGACTTCGCTCAGCTACCGAGAGGGGCTTCCGTGCGTTGAAAAACAGGGGTAAGTTCGCACTTGATTTTACATAACTTTTTCATTGCCCCCTTTGGGGGGGGGGGGGTAGGGGGCTGGTGGAATTAAAATCTCTCCTGCGGATAGAATAATTTATTCTGCTCTTCGTTGTTCAATCCTCTTTGTTTGCTACCGTCGGCTGTATGCATAAACACTACTTGGTTGTAAGCATAATCATACCCCAAGGTAAACTCTCCATACACTCTCAAGATACGATCGTGTACCTGTACATCAGAGATAGTAGCAGGGTTATCTACTTCGTCAATCAACTTCAACAAGTTTTTGTCGATAGTAGACACGATCGTTCCTTTGGTAAGGTTTGGAATACCGATAATGGTACGCTTACCCAACCTTGTGCGAGTGGCATCGGTTTGAAATTGCGATTGTCCGTAGGCATCTTCGTAAGCAATTCTATAATCTTCAGCATCAGATTCGTTCATAAACAAAAATCTCACTTTAGATTTCATATTACTAGGGATTTGCTTTTCGTAGTTCTGCACCACATCTAAGATATTTGCCGTAGTGATAGCTTCACCAGGAATAAAGAATACAGGATTGTCTGTATCTTCGGCAATTATCTTATGAATTTCGTTCAATCCGTTCATTGATGTTCCAAAGGTAGGATTAGCCACACCTTTTTGTGAAGCATCAAATTTTCCGTTTACCGACAACCAGTTTACATCATCGATAATTTTTTCTCTTAGCATAGAAGTAGCCAAGCGAGAAATAGATTTGTCTTTGATGCCTTTGCTTTCGTCGTACATATCCTCAAACCACGAACCCATGATTTCAGCAGGATCGAGTTCAAAGTCAATTTTTTGATGATAATTGGTCAATACCTTTGGAATAAATTTAATATCTCCATAAGGTGTAAATTTTTTCGAGTCGAAAATTTGTACCACATTACTCATCAATGCCTGTACGGTAGGATAATGCCCTTTTACTTTCGTAACCGTACGAGCATAGCGGTTCAACAATACTTCTGGAGACAAAATAGCCCCCTGGATAAAATGTGGTTTCGTACCAATGTAGCGAACCAATTCATTTTTTACTTGGTTGATGTCAATGGTTTTGTTCATAGTAATGAATTAATACTTCGTAATTTAGAAATTTAGAGTCTTCGACATTTAGAGATTTAGAAATTTAGAGATTTTCAAATTTTCACATTTCCAAATTTTCAAATTATAAAATTGAATTTAAAAACTTGTTATGCTCATCGTTTGGGTCGATGTAGCCGTGCAAATACTCGTTGGTAGGCTCGTCGGTGCCGTTGTTTTCTGGAAAGGTGTGGCGGTTTTGTGCATCTCCATATTCTTTGCATTTGGTAGCCAACAACAAAAGATTTTCTTCGATACCTTCTTGTGTTGGCAATCCAGCGGTTTCCATAGCTTGTACAACAGCCGTAGCGATGTCGCTGTTTAGCTTTTCGTAGGCTGTGGCTCGTGCGTTGGCTTCTGTTAATTGGTTTTCCAATTCTGCAAGGCGTTCGGTAGCCGATTCGCTCAAGGCGTTTTCGAGCTTTTCCAATTCTTCTTCGGTAAATCGTGCGTGGGGGGCTTTGTTGCTCAATAGCGAACTATGCATCACCACATCTGTAAGCCCCAATAGGGCAATGATTTTTGTGAATTTCATATAAATAAAAATTTTGTTTCAGGTTTAAGGTTTCAGGTTGTTTTTGTTTCATAACTTGAAACGCTCAAAGAGCTATAATAGATTCATCGCATCTTCTATACTACCCAATTGGTCTATCAATCCTATTTCGAGGGCTTGTTTTGGGGTATAGGTTTTTCCTTTAAATACTTTGCCGTCGTCGGTTAGTTTTTCGCCAAAGTTTTCTTTCATGCGGTCTATAAAACTTTGAGCCAATTCTTCCAATCGTTCGGTGTATAGTGCTTCGTTGCCTTTCATCAGCTCACGCCATTCTTTGTTTTTTTCGGTCGATTGTGGGGCGTATAATTCATAAAACTTTGCCCCCCATTTTTCCAACATGGCTTGATAATCGGCATAAGAAAGCATCGTACCAATAGAACCTATCAAATCGGCATACGGACTCGCCATAATATGATCACAACCACTGGCAATATCCAAGGCAGCCGAACACATATATCCGCTGGTATAGGCAATGGTAGGTTTTGATAGATTTTTGATAGTGTCTGTAAGCTCGGCAGTACCCGATACCATACCACCACCACTGTCTATATTGAGTATAATACCCAACACCTGCGGATTGCTGTCCAACGATTTCAACAAATCGATATAAAAAGAAGTACCCAAACACGCCCAAGAACTATACTTCATTATCGGGCCTACAATACTTATTACTACAGGATACATCGCACCCTCGGCACGAGTATTCATCGCCTGTATAGTAGAAAGATATTTTTGCTCTTTTTCTTCAGCAGATATAGACATCGTCCTTTGTGCCAACGCATATTCCGATAGCAAAGTAGGTATCAATGCCATCAAATACGATTGCTCTATAGCCAAAGGTGTGTTTATAAAGGTATTTCCTATCATTCATAATTGGTTTTATGTGCAATATTACAGCGGTTTGGCTGTATGAAAAACGACATACAATTGACAATTGACAATTAATAATTAATAATTAATAATTGTTCATTATACATTGGTAACCTCCCCTTTTATCACTATTTCGTATTTATCTCTGCCTTGTTCGTCGTTTTTGGTATGATTGTGTACTTCTATGCGTAGAGGTTCATAGACATTACCTATCAAGGTAGTAGCTGTATTGGTAACGAGTTGCACGGCAAAGCGTTTGCTGTTGAGCGATTGCAATAAATATTGCAGGGTGTCGCTTTGCACCTCGGTAAGATACACCCCAAACGAAATATCTATACTATAATAATAGTTGCCTCGTTGTTGTAGGGTTTTTATACTTTGCCGATAATCCTCTGTAATGATATTTTCAAACGAAAAAAGCGGTTGATAACCTTCTGATAATTCGTTTTTGTGATTAATAAACCTAACGGCATAATTAGGATAAATTTTTATATTGCGTATTTCTCTCGAAATACAATCAATTTGGTTTAAAATTGTGGTCATATTGCGAAATTATTTTTTTTGTCCGTAGGGGCGAATGATCATTCGCCCCTACGGGTTTCGATTCTATCTTTCTTTCTGGAAAAATCTCTCATTAGGGCCTGTAGGTAGTTGCTGTTGTCGTCTGTAATGCCGTAATATTCCAAACAATTGAGAATGGTAGTTTTGTAGTCTATACCATAGCATTCTTTATTGAGCAGTGCCTGTTCGTAGATATTTTCACGAAAAAGGCTCTCGATAGATTTTCGCAACAGTTCTTCATGCCCTTTGGTGAGAAATATACCGTGCTTGTTGGCATACGACAATTTTATATGTATGCTATAAAACTCGGTATTTTGTTCTTCTTTTTTGGGTTTGAAATCCCAGCACGACTTGCGTTCCAATAGCGTACTGATCAATACGCCAAACCAATTGTCGGTACCAAGGTGATATTCTTTTCCAAATTTGGTAGTGAGAAACTCTTTCAGATGCTTACTCACAGGTAGATTGATGGTGATGATCATATTCGTTTTTTACTTGATGGTGAAACTTCATTTTCGTTCAAAAAAACAAAATTTTCATCATTGGGATAAAGGACTTCCATTTTGCGTTGGTATTTTTTACCAAAGGCTCCCACATCTTTTTCATAATGTGGTAGCGTATTGTAGATAGCCACTTGTCGTTCGTAGCTCATTTGACCATATTCGTAGATAAAGCCTATTTTTTCGCCCCTGCGATATAGGATCACAAAAATCTCTCGGGTACGATACAGCAAAAAGCCATAAACCGATATTCCTACAAGCGAAGTATCGAACTGCACCATACCTTTTTGGTACAATTCTGCTCGAAATGACTGAAATTCGTCGTTTTTCATAAATTTTTTTTTTTTTCAATTATAGTAGGGCATTTTTTGCCCTTTATCTTCCAACAATCCAACAAAACTATAAATCAGTAAGTTAAGTGTAAAAACAGGCTGTTTTCTGTTGGATGTTGTTGGAAACCGAAAACAATTTCCAACAACATCCAACACTTTCCAACATATTTCCAACACTATTTATATATTAATATATTGATTTTTAATATATTAATCTTGTTGGAAGTGTTGGAAGTTAAAAACACGCTTATAATTTTCGATTTTTATTTTTTTTTCAAAAAAAAATAAATAGTTTACCTATTTTATAATTCCCCTCCTTGGGAGGAAGGCTCCAAAGACTTGGAGGAGAGTATGTGAAAGGGGAGGCTTCTAAAACGCCAACCCGTCCTCCGCATCCTTTTCCTCCTTTATATTATGATTATTGGGGGTTGCAGGGGGTGAAAACAACGATGGCATACCTTGTTGTGCCTCTTTCTGTTCCAATTGCAGGTTCAGGGCAAAGAGAATACTCTCTCTATTGTCTATTTTTTTTAGATCCAATACATAGGCAGAGGTATTGATATTGGCAAAGCGGTGCGATTTTTTTTCTTCTACAAAGCATTTATCCTCTTTCAGTTTTTCCAGTAGTGTAGTCTTGCTTGGGCACGATTCCGAAAATCGCGGAAACCACTCGGTCTGTATTCTATTATATACCTCTGTAAATCGTATGTAGAGCAATTCGCCTTGTATATCCAGCTGCAAACCTAAATGCAGCTTGTTGATTTCGCTTCCACTCAAGCAGGCCACAAACACATCCCAAAAACGGCTGATGACATTGGCAGTATCCAGTTTGCGTTTTAGGTTGCTTACAAACGCATCAAACACATCGAGCATTTCGGCCGTGGTAAAAGGAAAAACAATTTCGTTGGTTTCCTTTAGTATTTCGTGCGTTGCCCCCAATATGGCATAATTAGTAATGATACGATCTATACTACCCTTAAAGGCTTTGCGTTCTTTCAAAATCTTTTTATACATAAAAAATTTTTTGGCAAAGTGCTTTTCAAACAGTGGGCGGTACCAAATCACACGATCCATATAGCCGGTAATATGGTCGGTAGTCATATTTTCCAATTCTTCAAAGGCTTGCGATTCTTCGAGTGTAAATTGGTTTTTGGTCATTTCGCCATAAATCAATCGTGTAAGCACTGCCTCATTTGTGGGCGTTTGGTTGCCAGTAACAATGACACTGCACAATATAGGTGTGCTATCGGTACTCACACGACTGTCGATGGTAGCTCTTTTGTACGAACTTCTGTCCCAAATACCCTTTAGCATACCGTCTATTTCTTTGTCGCCATTGATATACTCAGAAAGATGCACCACCATATTGCTAAACTCTCCAAAACTTCTCAGCATGCCTTTTCCGGTAGATTGTTTACTTTCTATGTTGATAGAATCGTTTTTGCCAATACCAAACATTTTTTTTATGCAGCCATACAGTTCGTCTTTTCCTGTCGATGGAGGTCCGTAGAGAAACAACAACGGAAACCCCTTGGCTACATCTACTATCAAATCTTGATGAGCCGATGCAAAGGCAAACAACATACCCACTACGGCATACTCTCGGTGTACCTTATGCATTTGTGCCAAATAGTCGATAATAGAAACCTGTGGCTTATGTAGTCTGATGCGTTTTTGTTGTACATACTTGTCGGAGATATTTCTATAAATTTCGTTGGCACTAGGTACATAATACGTATGCCCATCATGGTGAAACAGTCCATTTTTGTCTATGGCAATGGGCGGTTTGCCAGGTTCCGTTACCATATTGTTCCAGCAATAAAACCCTTCCGGATTCCACCCCAATACATCTACCTTTCTTCCCACCCCCATTCGATCGTATAGATAAGAGGATAGTTTGTCCAACTCTTTCAAATTGCCCAACCATAAGAAATTGCCCTGATTGGAACAATGTTTTTTAAACTCGAGCGGAGCGGTAAGCCCATCGGCAGGAATATCAAAAATGCGTTCCTCGTTTTTGATGTTGCATATACGCAATAGCTTAGTTGCTTTTTTTTCGTCGTTCATGTGCTGAAGTATTTCTACCGAAAAATTGCTAACGCTCTTGAAGGTATAAGGCGGCTCGAAAGTACTTTGCACAAAAACCTGATTGTCCGATACAAACAGCTGATACTTTTCAATGACAGGCTTTAGTTGGTCCAGGGGCGTAGTTACCCCTTTGGGCAAAAGGTATTCATCACTTTCGTCTTTATCCTGTTGTAGGAGCATAGCCTCTTGTTCTCGCATCAATTCTTTGATAATTTGAGCCTTTTGTTTACCCTCCTTTATCAGTTGGTCGGTGTATATGCTACGCAAAGTGCTATTTTTTACCGAGGCTATTAGCTGTGTAAGCTCACGCAGGGCATTGGCACGGTCGAGCTCGTCTCCGCTTGATAGCTTCTGCACTACCAATTGTTTAAACCCTGTGGTTATGTAGGGTTGCAGAGAGTTTTCCAATCCCAACTGCTGTATTTGCTGTGCATACTTACGGCTATAATCGTCAGGATCAAGCCCCTCGGGCAAGTGGCACACCTCTACCGAAAACCCCTGCGATATAAACACCGGCAGGTATTTCATCATTTTGCCAATACCGGCACTATCACCATCGAGGCAAAGCGTAACCTTTTGGGTATATTTGCCCAACTGCTCTATCTGTATATCGGTAATAGCAGTACCACACACGGCCACTGTATTTTCCAGGCCGTATTTGTGCCAAGCAATCACGTCGTTGTAGCCCTCTACGATATACACACGCTTGGCTTTGAGTATGGCACGATGGGCCGCGTGTATGCCATAGAACGATTCCGACTTTTTGTACAGCTCATTCTCGGCAGGGTTCATCCATTTGGCTTGGTTTTTATCCTCGCTCAAGGCACGAGAGGCAAAACCAGAAATGTTGCCCATACGGTCGTAGATAGGATATACCAACCGATGCCACAGCTTGTCGTTGTTGTTGTCGTTGATCAGCCCCAGTTCTTTGCCCAATGCCACAGCCCCCACTTCCTTAAAAAGATTGTAGATGTACTGCCCCCCCGGTGCGTAGCCCAATTGCCACTCTTTTATATCTTCTACCGTGTAGTGTCGCTTTTGCAGTTCGGCGATGGCATCATGATTTTGTGGCAATTGCAACAAGTGCTGGTGCATACGCTCTGCAATAGCTTTTAGGTATTTACGCAATTGGTTTTTCTTTTCCCTTTTGGCTTGGAAGCGTTGTGTTTGCTCTTGGTTTTCGTATTCTATAGGTATGCCTTTCATTTGAGCAAGAACCTCTACCGCTTCTACAAACGAGAGATTGTTTTTTTGCATTAGCAAAGTGATGGCGTTACCGCTAATGTCGGAGCTGTAGTCTATAAACCTTTGGGTATTGACTTTGATTTGACAGCTCGGAGTCTTTTCAGACTTGAAAGGAGAGCAGCACCAATAGTACGCACCCTTTTTCTGTAGCTTTTCTGCACCTATATACTGAAACACCTCGAGTATATCTACAGACTGCAACAGTTTTTCTATAAATGGTTTTGATATATACATAAATTTATAAATTTAGATCCTTAAAAATTTGGAAATAAATTCGTCTTATTCAAATTTTATTTCTACAAGTTCTATCATCTTGAGGTATTCTCTTTCGTGTTTGTTGCCCTTGTGCGTTTCTTTTACTTTTTCTTTAAATTCTTCTATTGTCCCTTTAAAACAACCACACGCTACTAATATCCCCTCTTTTGACTTGAAAAAAGTAGTGGTTCTGTTTTCAGAGCCAAAGTTTGAAAAAGTGCAATAATCGTTAGTAGAATGTATGATCGCATCTCCGAAAACTATTGCCTCTCCGAAAATTTCTGCATATCCGTAAACTTCTGCATCTCTGAAAACTCTTGCCTCTCCGTAAACTATTGCATGTCCGTAAACTTTTGCATCTCCATAAACTTTTGCATTTCCGTAAACTCTTGCATTTCCGTAAACTTCTGCGTTTCCGTATATTTTTGCATTATCATATACCCAAGCGTTATCGCACAGGTTTTCGTATTTTTCTATAAACCCACCTTTATCTCCTTTTTTTATATCAGCAAAGTCTTTTGTGGCTTCTATTCTGTATAAAGTGCGGTTGTTAAAGATTATTGTTTCGTCTGTAAGTCTGTAATTTCTTTCCATGATTGTTTAATTTTAGTTTTTTATTTCTTTATATAATCTTTCTATTTTTTCTTCTATTTTGGGATGTTGTGTGTACTTTACTCCTGCAAGTAACCTTCCTCGCTCTTGGTTTTCGTATTCTATAGGTATGCCTTTCATTTGAGCAAGAACCTCTACCGCTTCTACAAACGAGAGATTGTTTTTTTGCATTAGCAAAGTGATGGCGTTACCGCTAATGTCGGAGCTGTAGTCTATAAACCTTTGGGTATTGACTTTGATTTGACAGCTCGGAGTCTTTTCAGACTTGAAAGGAGAGCAGCACCAATAGTACGCACCCTTTTTCTGTAGCTTTTCTGCACCTATATACTGAAACACCTCGAGTATATCTACAGACTGTAACAGTTTTTCTATAAATGGTTTTGATATATACATAAATTTATAAATTTAGATCCTTAAAAATTTGGAAATAAATTCGTCTTATTCAAATTTTATTTCTGCAAGCTCTATCATCTTGAGGTATTCTCTTTCGTGTTTGTTGCCCTTGTGCGTTTCTTTTACTTTTTCTTTAAATTCTTCTATTGTCCCTTTAAAACAACCACACGCTACTAATATCCCCTCTTTTGACTTGAAAAAAGTAGTTGTCCTATTCATCGAGCCAAAGTTTGAAAAAGTGCAATAATCGTTAGTAGAATGTATGATCGCATCTCCGAAAACTATTGCCTCTCCGAAAATTTCTGCATATCCGAAAACTTCTGCATCTCCGAAAACTCTTGCCTCTCCGTAAACTATTGCATTTTCATAAACTATTGCATTTTCATAAACTATTGCACTTCCGTAAACTATTGCATTTCCGTAAACTTTTGCCTCTCCGAAAACTCTTGCATTTTCGAAAACTCTTGCCTCTCCGAAAACTTCTGCATTTTCGCAAACTCTTGCTTTTCCGTAAACTCTTGCATTTTCGAAAACTCTTGCATGTCCGAAAACTTGTGCATTTTCGCAAACTCTTGCATGTCCGTAAACTTTTGCATCTCCATAAACTTTTGCATATTCGTAAACTCTTGCATGTCCGAAAACTTTTGCATCTCCATAAACTTTTGCATATTCGTAAACTCTTGCATGTCCGTAAACTCTTGCTCTTTCGAAAACTTTTGCATTTTCGAAAACTCTCGCATTTTCGCAAACTCTTGCTCTTCCGAAAACTTGTGCATATCCTAAAACACTTGCGCCTCCGTAAACTTCTGCATATTCATAAACTCTTGCGTTTCCGTAAACTCTTGCATTTTCGCAAACTCTTGCATCTTCGTAAACTTTTGCATTATCATATACCCAAGCGTTATCGCACAGGTTTTCGTATTTTTCTATAAACCCACCTTTATCTCCTTTTTTTATATCAGCAAAGTCTTTTGTGGCTTCTATTCTGTATAAAGTGCGGTTGTTAAAGATTATTGTTTCGTCTGTAAGTCTGTAATTTCTTTCCATGATTGTTTAATTTTAGTTTTTTATTTCTTTATGCAATCTTTCGATTTTTTCTTCTATTTTGGGATGTTGTGTGTACTTTACTCCTGCAAGTAACCTTCCTCGCTCTTGGTTGATGTACATACGCTCCCAGTCTTTGAGTGTGCGTCCGTTTTGTCGGTCGTATTCCAGTACCTCGTGCAATAGATACAATCGGTTTTGGTATCTTTTTTTTTCTTTTTTTTCTTCTTTGATGAGTTCGCTTGGTTTAGACATAGCAAATGTGTATAATTTCATTTTCTTGTTGTTTTATCTTGATACTTAACACTCCTGCCTTTAAAAAGGCTTCACCACATGATGTTCTATTTTTATCAGTTGCATATCTATCATGCGACGCCGTACAAAAGTGGTGTTTACAGAGATTTCTTCTTTTATGAGCGTGTTGAACTCTGCACTACATACAAACTTGCGTTTGCGAAAAACAGCCTTGCAAAACTGTCTATAAATCATTTCTCTTGCCATATATATAAAATTTAGAAATTTCTCATTACTCATTAATCATTAATCATTAATCATTACTCATTAATCATTGCTCTCTTGCAACTTTATCAAAAACTCTATGAGGTAGTTGCGTATTTGGTTGCGGTCTATGGGCGATTTTAGGGGCGATGAGAGAGGCGGTTGGGTTTTGGGTTTTTGTAGAGTTTGCTTTTCGACAAACGCACGAAACCGTTTTTTTTCCTCCTCGCACAATGCCATATAAATCTGAAAAACGGTTTCGGCATTCATCACATCAATAAATAATTAAATATGAAAAGCAAACATTGTTTTTATATTTTACACGCCAGATACCCATCCAAATCTTTATAAGTAGCCTTTCTATGCTCTATATCGCAGATTTTTACGCCGCAGATATAGAGAGAGCGAGTAGCCGTAGCGTTGTACAATTGACTCCAGATGACACGCACCTGAGAGGTTTTGATTTTTACACATTTTCTGACGATGCGTGCCAGGATGTTTTTTACAGTATTCGTATTTTTTCTGTTTTTCATTCTCATTTCCACAAACTGTGGGTGTGTGATTAGGTTTTTCATAACTTACTGATTTAGGATATTATTAACTGCTTTTTCGGTGGCTTGGTCTATCTCTTTAGATAGTTGCTTGTAATCTCTCAGTACATTGTCTGCCATTAGCCCCTTGCGGTCGCCTTTGAGTATTTGGCGGACATATCTCGCTGAATACCCATACATTTCGGCTACTTTATTTACTGCCAATGGGTGATACTTTTCTCTTTTTTGCTTACTTTTGTTCATTGCTTTATTTTGTTCCTTTTGTTGGTGCAAATATACGACAGAAATTCTGTAATAAACAAATTTTTTCGACAGAAATTTTGACATTTAAAATTTTAAATATATGAATCCAAGTATAAATGAACGCTTTATTGAATGCGTAAATGAAACATTATCAGAGAAAACCACTTCAAAAACTGATATTGCAAAAAATTTAAAAATAGGTAGAACCAATCTGTCAGAAATTCTGAACAGAAGAATGAATGTTAGCATAGATACATTATCTGCTTTTTGCTTATTGTATGGATATGACCCTATATGGATGATTTTTGGGGAGGGAACAAAGGAGGAAAAACGTCCTCTAAATATTGATTACAAGGAATTGGCAGAAGCAAGAGAGGAAATAATACAGGGACAAAAAAGAGAAATTACCTTATTAGAGGAAAACAACGCCTTTCAAAAAGAAAAAATCAAGCAATTGGAGCAAGAGATATCGGCATTAAAAAAGTCGGGAGTTACTAAAAATGCTGATAAAGAAGTATTACAAACATGAATTGAAATTTTTAAATAATTGAAATATGGAACCACAACATTACACACCGCAACAAGCAGAACAGCTATTTACAACTTTTGAGCGTTTTGGTTTTAAAAGAGTAAAAGAGATAAATAATAGAATATATTACCAAAAGGGTGAACATCTACTTATTTACCGAAAGGGATATTTTTATATGGGTAATAAAAGTATAAGTAGTTTTTCTATTGATGATGATGGCATACGAAGCGTATTGTACTACACTCGTTCTTCAGAAAAGCAATTTTTGAATAAATTTATAATTGAAGAGGAACCAGATAAACTCAAAAAAACTTATGCTTTAAAGTGGGGTATAGAGGAACAATTAAAGTACATAAACAATATATGCGAATATCACTTTCATACTTTAACTCCTGTAAAGCGTGAGAAATATTTCGAGCAAAAACAAAGACTTGAAAACATCATCAAGGAAATAGAAAAAATAGAATTATACGGTTAATTTATAGATAGTGTTTTAGGGTAAAAAACACTTTTTTTGAGAGAAACGAGGTATCAAATAGGTGTGCAAAGGGGTCGTTTTTAGCGATTTACCCTGAGGTTTTTCGCACCTATTTGGTACACTTTTTATAGTAAAAACCGCCTTTTTTCCGAAGTTAAGTATTTGAAAATGTGATAGTTAAAAAGTTATGAAAAAATTCATAACCCTGAGGTCACGGGTTCAAATCCCGTCCTCGCTACTACGCTGTAAGTCGTGTCCACAAAGGCTTACAGCGTTTTTTTATTCCCCTTGTGTTTTGCAAAACGGTCAAAAAAACGGTCAAATTATGCGATACACAGAAATCAAAGTCTATCCCAAAAATTGGGAAAAGAACATCAAAGCCAACTTAAACAAAGAATGGTATCTTTATTATGAATTTGATAAAAAACAAATCAGATTCAAATCAGGTGTAAACTGCTGCAAGACATTAGAAGAAAAACAGAATTTTACAAGGTATTTAATTGATAACGAATATCGTAATTTAAAAAACGGTTATAATCCTATTACAAAAGAATTTATTAATCCTTATGATTCTGTAAGTGAACACACTCCTTTTATCCTTGCTCTAAAAATAGCTTCTAAAAAAATCAAAGTTTCTAAAAGCACTTTGGTAGGTGTTGAAAATGCTATTAAAATCATTGAACAAATCGCCTTGAAAACAGGTCATGCCAACATTGAAATTTCTAAAATCAGAAAAAGAGATGTAAGAATAATGATGGATATAGTCCTCGAACAAAAATATTCAAACGACAAATACAACAAAATCAAATCCTATTTAGGAATATTGTATAATTATTTTGTCGATATGGAAATTTTTGAGCATAATTACATCCACTATATCCGTAAACTTCCTCATACACCAAAGAAAAGAGAAATTTACAGAGAAGATGATATTGAAAAAATCAACTCACTGAAAGATTATCATTATGAATTATGGAGATTCCTTGTAATTTTTCATAGTTCACAATCTCGACTATCAGAACTTCGTGAAGTGAAAATCAATGATATTGATATGAAAAATCAAACTTTCACTATTTTTGAAAAGAAAGGAAAAAATTATAAAGATGTAATGAAACCTATTAATATTCACACGGAGTATCTTTGGAAAGAATTGTTGAAAGAGAAGAAAAAAGGAGATATTTATTTGTTTGGAGAAAATTTTAGACCATCGGAAAATCCTCTAACCAAAGATAAATTTGACTCTGCTTTCAAATATTGGAAGAAGAAATTAGGGATAACCAAAACAGCCTATGCCCTGCGTCATACCTTTGCGAATAACATAGCAAATGAATTTGGAATTGAAGTTGCTCAAAAAGTGTTAGGACATACCAGTCAAAGAACTACTGAAATTTATGCGGTGGATTATCGAGAAAATTTAGTGAAAGAACAAAGTAAATTAAGACCTTTGTTTTTATAATTCCTTTCTTTTACCTTTGTAAAAACCAATTACAATGAAAAAAGAAAGCAAATTACAATCCGCCTGTGTGCGGTGGTTTCGTTATGCGTTTCCAAATGATTTGATTTTTGCAATTCCTAATGGTGGAAGTAGAAACAAATTGGAAGCTGTGAACCTAAAAAATGAAGGTGTGTTGGCTGGTGTTGCCGACTTGCAAGTTATCAGCAAAAACAAAACACTTTTCATTGAAATGAAAACTGAAAAAGGTAGGCAAAATCCAAACCAAAAAATCTTTGAAGAAAGGGTCAGAAAATTAGGTTTTGATTATTTTGTGTGCCGCTCTTTCGATGAATTTCAAAAAGTGATTGTTTCAAATATTGTGAAATAATTTCTATATCATTGAAGTATTTCTATTAGAATAAAAAAATCCCTACCACGGCTCAATGGTAGGGATTGGGCGTTAAAAATAAGATTAGATACTAACCGAGCCTATTTTTTTACTAATGTCTTTTAAAGCAAAATTTAAGGTTTTTATTTCTTCTTCAGTAAAAGTGGCAGGTTTGCCATTGACTGTATTTTCATTGAGCCTTTGGTAAAACCATTGGGGCGTTTTTCCAAAATACTCTTTGGCAATATAGGAAATAGAAATAATGTTGCTAATTTCATCTAATCGTTTTTTAGCTACTAATTTTTCTGCTCTATCTGCCGATTCTGTAATACATTCCAACATCGCATCTGCCCACGCTTGTGGGTTTTCTACTCGTAATTGGTCTGTTTCTTTTTGTATTTGTTGCTTTTCTTCAAGAGTAGTTGCTTTTGAATATCTATCTCTTAGTTCTTTTACTTTTTCAAACATAATTTTATAGTTTTAGTGAAACAAAGCCCCCTATCTGCTGAGGGCTTTTAACGCTTTTACCAATCGGTTGATTTCTTTATCTACAATTTTTTTGTAATTGGGTCGAACTCTTGTCAGTTCGTTATAATTGTCTAAGTAATAGTCTAAATCACTTTTCAACCGTAGCCTTTCGGATTCTCTTTCTTCATCTGTCATATCTTTTCTTATTTTTAACTATACAAATATAATAACATTTTTGTAATTACACAAACTTTTTTTCATTTTTTTCTCAAAAAAGCCCCTCCTTGGGAGAGGTTGGGGAGGAAAAAAAATGCCCTACCGAAAAGGCAGGGCAAGGGTGTTGAATTAATATAGACAAAAGTCTACACCAAATCTATAGAAGCCAATTCAGCTCCATAAGATTTGATACCTTGAAATATCTTCTGAACTTGTTTTTCAGATGGATATTTTTTACCTGTTTTGTATTGAGAAATTAAAGAATTGTTGATGCCCATTTTTTCGCTCAATGCCAAAATATTGATACCATTGTAATAATCGAAAAATTGTGCTAAATCAAATTTTACTACAATATCTTTTTCAGTAGCCAGTGGCAAATTTTCTTCTTCTAAAAATAAATTGAGAGCTTCCAACATATTTTCCTTTAATTCTTTGTAGGTTTTTGCTGTGGTTGCCGCATTATACTCTTCCGAGTAAGCAGAATAACCTGTATTGGTCTTTTCTACGATAAATGTTGCTTTCATAATTCTTTTTATTTTATTTTAGTAATACTATTGGGATTATTCTCCCAATAGTATCTTTTTGATTTTCTTTTCCATTCCCTTACCTACTTCATTCGCTCCGTGGTTGGGTACACTAAATGTTTCTTTTGTGATAGGGCTGTACCAAATTTCGTGGCTTCCTTTGGCATCTCTAAGTTTATAGCAACCCCTTTTCTTCAAGAACCGTAGCAATTCGTTTGTTTTCATAGAGCTTTTATCTTTAATAATTCAACAATACAAAGGTAAAATATTTTTTACTTTCATACAAGTTTTTCAACATTTTTTTTCATTTTTTTTCAAAAAAAAAGCCCCTCCTTTAGAGGGCTTAGGAGAAAAATTAAAATCTCTCCTGTGGATAGAATAATTTATTTTGCTCCTCGTTGTTCAATCCCCTTCGTTTGCTACCGTCGGCGGTGTGCATAAACACTACTTGATTATAAGCATAATCATACCCCAAAGAAAATTCACCATACACTCTCAAAATACGGTCGTGTACTTGTACATCAGAGATAGTAGCAGGGTTATCTACTTCGTCAATCAATTTCAACAAGTTTTTGTCGATAGTAGAAACAATGGTGCCTTTGGTAAGGTTTGGAATACCGATAATGGTACGCTTACCTAACCTTGTGCGTGTAGCATCGGTTTGAAATTGCGATTGTCCATAAGTATCTTCGTAAGCAATTCTATAATCTTCCGCATCAGATTCGTTCATAAACAAGAATCTTACTTTAGGCTTCATACGACTTGGAATATTTTTTTCGTAGTTCTGCACCACATCCAAGATATTTGCCGTAGTGATAGCCTCACCAGGAATAAAAAATACAGGATTGTCTGTATCTGCGGCAATTTTCTTATGGATTTCGTTCAACCCGTCCATCGATGTACCAAAAGTAGGGCTAGAAGCTCCTTTTTGAAACTCATCAAATTTTTCCGTTTACCGATAGCCAGTTTACATCATCGATAATTTTTTCTCTTAGCATAGAAGTAGCCAAGCGAGAAATAGATTTGTCTTTGACACCTTTGCTTTCGTCATACATATCCTCAAACCACGAACCTATGATTTCAGCAGGATCGAGTTCAAAGTCTATTTTTTGATGATAGTTAGTCAATCGCTTGGAAATAAATTTGATATCGCCATAAGGTGTAAAATTCTTCGAGTCGAAAATTTGCACCACATTACTCATCAATGCCTGTACAGTAGGATAATGCCCTTTTACCTTCGTAACCGTACGAGCATAGCGGTTCAACAATACTTCTGGAGACAAAATAGCCCCCTGAATAAAATGTGGTTTCGTACCAATGTAGCGAACCAATTCATTTTTCACTTGGTTGATGTCTATAGTTTTATTCATAGTAATGATTTAATAATTAGTAATTTAAAAATTGAGAGACTGAAAAAATCCTCCCTACCTTCCGATAGCTATCAAAAAAAATAACATTTTAAAATTTCCAAATTATAAAATTGAATTTAAAAACTTGTTATGCTCATCGTTGGGATTCATGTAGCCGTACAGCAACCCATTGGTAGGCTCGTCTTTGCCGTTGTTTTCTGAAAAAGTATGGCGGTTTTGTGCATCGCCATATTCTTTGCATTTGGCAGCCAACAACAAAAGGTTTTCTTCGATACCTTCTTGTGCTTCCAAACCAGCGGTTTCCATAGCTTGTACGAACACATATAGCCACTGGTATAGGCTATAGTAGGTTTTGCAAGATTTTTGATAGTGTCTGTAAGCTCGGCAATACCCGATACCATACCTCCACCACTGTCTATATTTAGGACAATACCCAACACCTGCGGATTGCTGTCCAACGATTTCAACAAATCGGCATAAAAAGAAGTACCCAAACACGCCCAAGAGCTATACTTTATTATAGGCCCTACAATACTTATTACCACCGGATACATCGCACCCTCGGCACGAGTATTCATCCCCTGTATCGTAGAAAGATATTTTTGCTCTTTTTCTTCAGCAGAAATAGAAACAGCCCTTTGTACCAACGCATATTCAGATAGCAATGTAGGTATCAATGCCATAAAATACGATTGCTCTATAGCCAAAGGTGTGTTTATAAAGGTATTTCCTATCATTCGCAATTGATTTTATATGCAATATTACAGCGATTGGGCTATGTAAAAAACGACATACCATTAACAATTATACAACGGTTATCTCTCCTTTTATCACTATTTTGTATTTATCCCTACCCTGTTCGTCATTTGTGGTGTGGTTGTGCACTTCGATGCGTAGAGGTTCGTAGATATTTCCTATCAAGGTAGTAGCTGTATTGGTAACGAGTTGCACGGCAAAGCGTTTGCAGTTGAGCGATTGTAGCAAATATTGCAAAGTCTCGCTTTGCTCCTCGGTAAGATACACACCAAACGAAATATCTATACTATAACCCGTTGTGCATTTTAAATTATACTTGCTTTAATTTTATTTATTTCCTTTTTTAATACAAATTTGTTAATGTATTGAATTAAGGTTAAAGCAGTTATTTTACTGATAATTCGTGTTTTAAAACCGTTGAATGATTTAGCATAATTCCTTTTAATCATAAATTGATCACAAAGTTGAGAAAATAGAGTTTCGATTCTTTTTCTCTTCTTTTTGAATAAATAAAATTGAGGTTTGTAATCTTTTTGATTTATTCTTTTAGGTGTATCTAACTGAATAGTAGCAGTGTTAAACAAATCTAATTGATATTGTGACGATATATAACCTCTATCACCAATCAAAACGCAATTTTGAATTTGAGAACTAACATCTTTTAAATAATGAACATCGTGAACAGATGCTGGAGTCATATCTAAACTTTGTACAATACCTTCTATTGAACAGATTATGTGTAATTTATATCCAAAATAATGTAACTTCTGACTAGCACAAAAACCATAATCAGGATATGAAAAACTTTCGTCTCTACAAATTTTACTTCTCATTGCTCTAGCATTTTCACATATTTTCAAAGGCATACTATCAATTACAAAATAACTCTCCTCTCTATTAAAACACATTGCAAGTTTTTCCCTAATCTGATTTATATAATAAAAAAGATTTCGTTTTCTTTTGTTATAAACACTTCTTTCTATTTTGTTTTTCAAAGAATTAGGTATTTTTCTAAAGAGTTGTAATTCACTATCAATACTTAAATATTCTGCTGTTAAATTTAAACTCACCAATTCTAAATCACTCATTTTTGGCTTTCTCCTTTGATAAGGTAAAAGTTGATGAGGAAAAAAATCTTCTAAAACTTCTAAAATTCTTTCGTATATTTGCTCTAAGTTGTTCATTTTTTATTTGTTTTAGCGAACTAAATATACTGAATTTCAGTTAAATGAACAACTTTTTTTATTTTATTTCATAATGCACAACAGGTTATACTATAATAATAGTTGCTCCTCTGTTGTAGAGTTTTTATATTTGGCTGATAATCCTCTGTAATGATATCTTCAAACAAAAAAATCGGTTGGTAGCCTTCTGACAATTCGTTTTTGTGATTCAAAAGCATCACAGCAAAATGCGGATAAATTTTTATACTGCGTATTTCTCTCGAAATACAATCCATTTGGTTTAAAATTGTGGTCATATTGCGAAATTATTTTTTTGTCTGTTCAATAAAAAAAAATACACACACCACCCTTTAGACACCCCTCTTTTTTAAAAAAAGGATATCATACACCCCTACGGATTTCTATTTTATCTTTCTTTCTAGAAAAATCTCTCATTAGAGCTTGAAGGTAGTTGCTATTATCGTCGGTAATACCGTAGTATTCCAAACAATTGAGAATCGTCGTTTTGTAGTCTATACCGTAGCACTCTTTATTGAGCAATGCCTGCTCGTAGATATTTTCACGAAATAGACTCTCGATAGCTTTTCGCAACAGATTTTCATGCCCTTTGGTAAGAAATATACCGTGCTTGTTGGCATACGACAGGCGTATATGTATGCTATAAAACTCGGTATTTTGCTCTTCTTTCTTAGGCTTGAAATCCCAGCACGACTTGCGTTCCAATAGCGTACTGATCAATATACCAAACCAGTTGTCTGTACCAGGATGATATTCTTTTCCAAATTTGGTAGTGAGAAACTCTTTCAGATGCTTACTCACAGGTAGGTTGATGGTGATGATCATTTCTTTTGTTAGCATTAAATATTATGTATCTTGTATAGTTGTAATAAGCTTATTGGTACACAATTTAGCATTCTTTCAATTTTATAAAACTTTATATTATAGAAAAACAAGCATTCTACATGTCTACAAGATACAGTTAGTACACACTTCGTTTTTTACTTGATGGTGATATTTCATTTTTGTTCAAAAAAACAAAATTTTCATCATTGGGATAAAGGACTTCCATTTTGCGTTGGTATTTTTTACCAAAGGCTTCCACATCTTTTTCATAATGAGGTAGCGTATTGTAGATAGCCACTTGTCGTTCGTAGCTCATTTGACCATATTCGTAGATAAAGCCTATTTTTTCGCCCCCGCGATACAGTATCACAAAAATCTCTCGGGTACGATACAGCAAAAAGCCATAAACCGATATTCCTACAAGCGAAGTATCAAACTGCACCATACCTTTTTGGTACAATTCTTCGCGAAATGACTGAAATTCGTCGTTTTTCATAAAAAAAATTTTTTTTCAATTTTAGTAAGCCCTTTTTTGCCCTTCATCTTCCAACAATCCAAAAAAAACTATAAATCAGCAAGTTATACAATAAAAACAGGTTCATTTTGTTGGAAGTTGTTGGAAGTTAAAAACACGCTTATAATTTCGATTTTTATTTAAAAAATAAAAATAAAAGTTTACCTCTTTGGGAGGAAGTCTCCGAAGACTTGGAGGAGAGTATGTGAAAGGAGAGACATCTAAAACGCCAACCCGTCCTCCGCATCCTTTTCCTCCTTTATATTATGACTATTGGGGGTTGCAGGGGGTGAAAACAAAGATTGCAGACCTTGTTGTGCCTCTCTTTGTTCCAATTGCAGGTTTAGGGCAAAGAGAATACTCTCTTTATTGTCGATTTTGTTTAGATCCAATACATAAGCAGAGGTATTGGTATTGGCAAAGCGGTGCGATTTTTTTTCTTCTACAAAGTATTTATCCTCTTTCAGTTTTTCGAGTAGTGTAGTTTTGCTTGGGCACGATTCCGAAAATCGTGGAAACCACTCTGTCTGTATTCTATTATATACCTCTGTAAATCGTATGTAGAGCAATTGGCCTTGAATATCCAGTTGCAAACCTAAATGCAGCTTGTTGATTTCGCTTCCACTCAAGCAGGCTACAAACACATCCCAAAAACGGCTGATGACATTGGCAGTATCCAGTTTGCGTTTTAGATTGTTTACAAACGCATCAAACACATCGAGCATTTCGGCTGTGGTAAAAGGGAAAACAATTTCGTTGGTTTCTTTCAAAATTTCGTGCGTTGCCCCCAATATAGCATAATTGGTAATGATACGATCTATACTACCCTTAAAAGCCTTGCGTTCTTTCAAAATCTTTTTATACATAAAAAACTTGTTGGCAAAGTGCTTTTCAGACAGTGGTCGGTAGTCATATTTTCAAATTCTTCAAAGGCTTGCGATTCTTCGAGTGTAAATTGGTTTTTGGTCATTTCGCCATAAATCAAACGCGTAAGCACTGCCTCATTTGTGGGCGTTTGGTTGCCAGTAACAATGGCACTGCACAATATAGGTGTGCTATCGGTACTCATATGACTGTCGAGAGTGGCTCTTTTGTACGAACTTCTGTCCCAAATACCCTTTAGCATACCGTCTATTTCTTTGTCGCCATTGGTATACTCAGAAAGATGCACCATCATATTGCTAAACTCTCCAAAACTTCTCAGCTTGGCTTTACCAGTCGATTGTTTATTCTCCATATTTACAATAATTTCAAATCCTATTATACCTTTGAATCTTCTTTTTATAATTTTGTTTTTTTTTCTTTCAAACATCTATTAATTTAATAGAAGTAAAAAAAACGTATAATCGTTTTATATCTAATATCAGTCAATACAATTTTAGGTACATTTATTGCTATATCATAAAAAAAAAAATATGACAAATCACAATATCTATACAAATAATAATCAATTAGATAAAAATGAAATAAAAATTCTTTATACTATTAAAAAGTATATGGATGATTATTATATCGACGGAATACTCAGTTTTTTCCCTGTAGTTGGTGATGTTATCGCACAGATATTCACTTTATTTTATCTTTACATATCAATATTCAAATTAAAATCTATCCGACTTTCAGTACTCATTATCTACAATGCACTTTTCGATATCTGTGTTGGGTTGATACCTTATTTAGGTATAGTCTTAGATTTTCTAAATAAATCGTACAAAGAAAATTATGAATTAATCATAGGTTATGCCCAAAGAGACAAAGCAATCATGCGTAAAATCAATAAACGATTTACATTTGCTTTATTGAGTATTTTCCTTTTACTTACTGCTATTGTTTTATTGATAAAATGGACTATCGAACTGAGTATGTATATTTTTAATTGGATTTTTTAGTATATTTGAAAGAATCTAAACTCATTTTACTATGAAAGAGGATTTTTTACATTATATATGGCGATATTTAAAGTTTGATTACAAAAACCTTAAAACAACTGACAACCAGTCAGTAAAAATATGGTCACAAGGTGAATATTTACAACAACAAGGTCCCGATTTCTTCAATGCAAAATTGGAAATCGACGGACAAATATGGGCTGGCAACGTAGAAATCCATATAAAATCTTCAGATTGGTATTTACATAACCATCAGGAAGATACCAACTATCAAAACGTAATTTTACACGTGGTATGGACAGATGATGTCCCAGTAATCAATCTAAATGGTGTGCCAATTCCCACTATTGAATTGCATGAAAAAGTCGATAAAAATTTAATCAAAAACTACAAAAAACATTTTGATTTTCAATCGTCTATTCCGTGTAGCAATCAGGTACATGAAGTAGAAAAAGACCGAATCACACTTTTTCTAAATCAATTGATTTTAAAAAAGTTGGAATTAAAATCTATTGAAATAGAACACGAATTAGAAGAATCAAACAGACATTGGGAAGCCCTATTTTTGAAAAAATTATTTCATTATTTTGGGTCAAATATCAACGGAAATTCCTTTGAACATTACATTAAAAACATTCCTTTTCATGTATTTCAAAAGACCAGACAATCCACAGAACAACTTCATGCTCTATTCTATGGTTTTATGAATATTTTACCCGAAAATAGCGATGATTTTGTAGAACAATTGAAAAAAGAATACCAATATATCAAACATTTGTACCAATTATCAATGGTAGCATACCCTATTTCCTATTTCAAATTGCGACCAGACAATTTTCCTACTATTCGCATTTCTCAATTTGTTGAATTTGTCCACAAACACCCAAGTTTGTTTTTTGAATTAATAGAAATAAAAACACTAAAAGATTATTATTCATTTTTTGATACAAAAGCTCATCCTTACTGGAAAGACAAATATGTTTTTGGAAAAACATCTACAAAAATTTCACCAAAAAAAATGAGTAAAACATTTATCAACCTATTGCTCATCAATGTTGTTTTACCCTTTAAATATACATATTTCAAGAATAAAAACGAGAAAAATGTAGATGAAATCATCGAAATTTACGAACAATTGGAAGTAGAAAAAAATCATATTATTGAAAAATTTCCATCCACTGTTTTTACAAAACAAAACGCATTGCATTCTCAAGCGATTTTACATCTTTATAATCAATATTGCACTAAGAAACAATGCATGAAATGTACAATTGGCAACCTACTTTTGAGGCAAAAAAAATAGCGATTGCCGTATGACAATCACTACATTTGTGACCCGACTGGGGCTCGAACCCAGGACCCCAACATTAAAAGTGTTGTGCTCTACCAACTGAGCTATCGAGTCTAAAAGATGTTCTATATCCTTATTTTGTAGTTTAGTGACCATGATCAGATTCGAACTGACACGTCTTGCGACACCACCCCCTCAAGATGGCGAGTCTACCAATTTCTCCACATGGCCGACTTTGTGACCCGACTGGGGCTCGAACCCAGGACCCCAACATTAAAAGTGTTGTGCTCTACCAACTGAGCTATCGAGTCTAAACAATTAAAAATGATAATAAATGAACGAACTTTTGTGACCCGACTGGGGCTCGAACCCAGGACCCCAACATTAAAAGTGTTGTGCTCTACCAACTGAGCTATCGAGTCTGCCCTACATTGCTGTAGATAATTTAAAACTATAAAATAAATATGAAAACTACTAGTGACCCGACTGGGGCTCGAAACCCAGGACCCCAACATTAAAAGTGTTGTGCTCTACCAACTGAGCTATCGAGTCCTTGAACATTTATTTATAGCGAGTGCAAAGGTAAAAACTTTTTTTTATTTACAAACTATTTTTAATGGTATTTTTAATCTCATAAACATATTTTTTATTTAATTATTTATAATACAATACCTTATAATCAACTTTTATTTTATAAAAGAATCTTTTCTTTCTTTAAAGAAGTGATTTTATTATCAATGATTAGTTTGTATAATCCTCTGATATACATAGAAAAACAAATAGTATTGTTGAAATAATTTAAAAGATAATAAAGAAAGGTTAGATTTTTTAACAAAAAAATATTTTTATTAACTATATTTGTATTTGATAATGAAAAAAAAATGCAACTAAGAGAAATTGCTAAAGAGCTTTCCATTTCATTGGAAAATTTACAGAGATTTATTTTTGAATTCAACATTCCTCTGTCATTTTGTACTACAAACAAAAATAGTGCACACACAGAGTTTGTAGATTTCCTAAATAAACACAAAGAATTTATACAAAAATATGCCGCTGATAGAAATCAATTAAAATCTATCGCCGACATTGCAAAAAACTTGGGAATCGAAGAAGAAAAAGTAGCTGCTTTTTTTATACAAAATGGAGTCAGCGAAGAGCAGCTCAGTGAAATAAAAACCTATATTTCGAGTTTTGTAATCCATCAATATTTAGGAGGAAATTATAATTTTATATTCAACGATATTCCTAAAGTAGACAAACAAAGCGAATTGGTAGGATATACCGATTTGTATTTTCATATATACGATTTCATAGATCCATTTACCAATCCAAATCACAGAAAAATGTGGGGTATTTCACGTCCAATGGGTGTACTTTTATTTGGACCTCCAGGTAGTGGAAAAACATTTTGGGCTCAGAAAATATCAGAAATAATTGGTTATCAATACATTAATATATACAAAGATTATTTATTGAATAAACATTCGCTGGAAGAACAAAATTTTTCTGATTTTTTATCAAAGAAAATCAACAAGCCAAAATCCTTGATTTTCATAGACGATTTTGATCAATTGATGAACAAGCAACATTGGCATCAAAATTCAGCAGAATCATCTGAATTGATTTCCAATATATTACGTTTGATACAAAAGGACAACACGCAAGAATTGTTACTTGCTGGGTCTGTTGAAACACTAAAATCATTGAACGAAAACATCACAGCAGCAGGACGTTTTGACTGGCATTTGCCTATATTCCCTCCTAATGTTGAAGAACGTATTGATTTGATAATCTACCATTTAACCAATGGTCTTATAGAAGATTCGCCATTGTTAAAAATTCTCAACGACAATCAAATGCTCAGCAGAGAGTTTTGGGTATCGATTTCGAGAGAAATGAGGCTGTTTTCAAATACAATGATAATCGATTTTGTTCAAGCCATTAAAAAGAGAATTTACGCAATCTATCGTAAAGACGAAAATAAAGAAATTGTAATTACACCTCAATTGATAGTTGCAGCTTTTAATGAAGCAAAAACAAAATTCTCTGAAGAATATGTAAAGGCATGTCACACATTCTTGGTAGAAGTGAAACAGAATAATTCTTTGGACTTTGCTCAAAGAATTATGGAAATGGAACACGAACTTTATCACTTTACAAATAAAGATAAAGAAAAAGTTAATAAAATTGGGTTTACCGCTAATAATTAAAAAATAGCTATGTCTGAAGAAAAAAATATTATGAAAGAAAACAATCAAGTAAACGAAGTAGAAATCAACAAAGAAAACTCTTTAGTAAATGAGGTTGAAAAAACTGTTGAAAATGTAACAAGAAAGGAAGAGTACGAACCTTCTCTCCTTGCTTCTTTTCAGGACATTATCAATGCAATGGAAGAAGCATTGAAAAAACCAATAAACGAAATAAAAGAAGAAATAGACAATCTAAAAAAATCATTTTTAGACAGTTATTACAATTTATTGGAAGAGAAAAAAACTCTTTTTCAAGAGGAAAACAATGATGAGGAAGAAAACAAAACTTTTCATTTTGATTTTCCATTGAAAAAAACTTTTGACAAATTGTACAACCAGTATAAAAACTTGAGAACAGAATTTGCTCTTCAACAAGAAAAAGAATTGGCAAAAAATCTTGAAGAAAGAAAAAATATCATTGCTGAATTAAAAAAACTTGTTGACGAAACAGTTGATTTTGGTAAAGCATTCAAGCAGTTTGGCGAATTAAAAAATAAATGGAATGCGTGTGGAAACATTCCAAAAGACAAATACAATCTCGTATGGAATGATTATCATTTTCACGTAGAAAGATTCTTTGATCACCTACACCTCGATCGTGAAATGAGAGACAAAGAATTTGAAAACAATTACAATAAAAAACAAGCTATAATTCAAAGAGCTAAAGATTTGCTGTCGTATGAAGATGTACAAAAATCAATTCGAGAATTACAAATTTTACATAAAATTTGGAAGGAAGAAACAGGTCCAGTAGCTCAAATTCACAGAGAAAGTCTATGGAATGATTTCTGTGAAATTTCAAACGAAGTACACGAAAAATTTAATCAATTTAGAAATCAAATTGCAATTACAGAAAGAGAAAATTTGATTAAAAAACTGGAAATCATCGTAGAAATCAACAACATTGATACTTTAAAAGCTACAACTCACGATCAATGGCAAGAAATTACTGACAAAGCCGAAGAGTTGAAAAACAAATTTATCGCAGTAGGAAATGTACCTCGCAATGAAATCACTCCTACGTGGAATGCCTTGAGAGAAGCCATAAGAAGAATCAATGTAGATAAGAAAAATTTCTACAAAAATCTCAAACAGCAATACCAAGAGGCTATACAAAAAAGAGAAGCCTTGATTGCAGAGGCTATCAAAAACAAAGACAACGAAAATTTCGAAGATACTACACCTCTATTCATACAATTGCAAAACGATTGGAAAGAATTGAGTTACATTCCAAGAAAACAAGGAGAAAAATTGTGGAAAGAATTCCGTTCAGTATGTGATTACTATTTTAACAGATTAAACGAATATAGAAAAAATCAGATTTCTGCAGAAATGGAAAATTTCAACAAGAAAAAAGAATATTTGAAAGAGATTAAATCGACTACTTTTACTGGAAATCACGTAGAAGATTTGGATAGTATCAAAAAGATCATTGCACATTGGAAAACATTAGGTAGTGTCCCTGCCCAAAGAAGACATATCGAAGCAAAATTCAATAGAATATTAGATGGTTTTTTCAACAATCTAAATCTTTCGAGAAGAGAAAACGAATTGCACAAATTCAACAATAGAATTGCTCAATTAATCGAACAAAAAGATGTCAATCAGTTAAACAAAGAGTCTAAATACATCTATAGAAAAATTGAAGAAATTGAAAAAGACAATATCACTATTGAAAACAATAGTATGTACATTCAAAATTCTGACAAAGAAAACGCATTGTTGAAAGAATGTCAGAAAAAAATTACTAAAAACAACGAGGAATTGAGTATCTGGAAAGAAAAATTGGAAATTCTAAAAAGTCATTTATGAAAAAGATAATCGCTTTTATTGTACTTTCGATTTTTTTAGTACAGTGTAAATCTCGAGAAGACTGGAGAATAAAATACAATGTCGAAAAAAATAAAGCAAACAATAAAACGAAAAATTCCAAAAACATAACCAAATCTTCTGCCAAAGCATCGGCAACAAAAGTAGATTTGGACAACATGGATACTTTTATCCAAAACAAACAATTGAAAGATTTGGTTTTGGAATGGTATTACACCCCCTACAAACTTGGTGGAACTACCAAAAATGGGGTCGATTGTTCGGGGTTTACACAAGTAGTATATGAAGAAATTTATAACAAAAAGCTACCACGAACATCCAGTGATATGTCAAAATTGATAAAACGTGTGTATGTTAAAGATTTGAAAGAAGGAGATTTAGTTTTCTTTTCATTCAACAATTCTGATAAAATCAATCACGTAGGTGTGTACCTCAAAGACAATAAATTTGTACATGCTTCTACCAAAAAAGGAGTGATTATATCCGATCTCACCGAACCTTGGTATGGCAATTATTTAACAAAATGCGGTCCAGTAATTAATGAAAGTTAATACGAATTGGCACGAATTTTGAAAATTATAATTAGGTAATTAATTAAAAACAACAAAAAAACATTTTTATATGAAAAAATTTATTGGAGCAGCTATCTTTTCAATGATTGGTACTGCAGTATTTGCTCAGGCTGAAATAAAATTTAAAACTGAAACTATCGATTACGGTACAGTAACAAAAGGAACAGACAACGGACTGAGAACTTTTGAATTTACAAATACAGGTAACGAACCATTGGTCATCACAAACGTTAGATCTACTTGTGGTTGTACAGTTCCTTCAAAGCCAACTGAACCAATTATGCCAGGAAAAACTGGAAAAATTGATGTAAAATACAACATGGCTTTAGGAAAAATCTCTAAAACCGTTACTGTAGAAACGAATGCTAAAAACGTAAACAACGGTATGGTTTCTTTGAGAATTAAAGGTGAAGTTGTAGCTGATAAATAATATATTTATCCTATTAATTTGTATTAAAATTTAAAACAAAAAAAAACTGCTCGATTTTCGAGCAGTTTTTTTTGTTTCAAATGTCATTTTTATATTATAGAGTAAAATAAATAAACATCTATCTCCTATTAATTAAAACATTAAATAAAAAAAATAGAATATAACTGGCGAAATTATTATTACTAAATAAAATAAATAACGTTCAACAAGATTTTTTAAAAGCAAATAAAATATGCTTAAAACATCCTCTTTAAAATATTCTTTGTGATTATTTTTAAAGTTTTCATAATCAATTGCTGAATGATTGTCATAGGATTTAAGAATATTTTGATACTTTTTCGATAATTTAACAGCAAACCTATTTCGTTCCTCTTCTGTACAATTAGAATTTAATGTTTTAAAAATTCTTAACTTATTATATAGTGTACTAAGTTCTAATCCACATTTATGAAATTCTTTTGCACGTAAACTGTAATTTTGATAGTTTTCGTACTGAGAAAGCACAAGCAAAATAATACTCAAAGCGGTGACAATATAGTTTATTATTTGGATTTTAATATTAGAATGAATATTATATACTGAAATTAATCCTGCAATAATTAAATATGCAGAAAGAAAAGACAAACTAATATTAGACCATTTTGCTTTAATTCTTAATCTTTTATCAGCTTCAAATCTAGCTCCTTTGGTTGACCAAATTTTATAATTTAATTCTTCAAGAAAACTTTTTTCAAGATACTTTTTTGAACCTTCAAAAATAGATTTTTCATTTTGGTTTTGCATATTATTTTTATTTTAAGTAAAAAAGACCAATAGTAAATAAACTATTAGTCTTTTCAAATTTTCAAATTATTAATTAATTTTACATCATTCCTGGCATACCTCCACCCATTGGCATAGCTGGAGTATCCTCTTTGATTTCAACCAATGCACATTCTGTAGTCAAAATCATTCCTGAAACTGATGCTGCATTTTCCAATGCTACACGAGTAACTTTCTTAGGGTCGATGATTCCCGCAGACAACATATCTACATACTCATCAGTTTTGGCATTGTAACCAAAGTTACCTGTTCCCTCTCCTACTTTTGAAACGATTACCGAACCTTCCAATCCTGCGTTTTCTACAATCGTACGCAATGGAGCTTCGATCGCTCTTGAAACGATTTGAATACCTGTCTTCTCATCTGCATTGGCAGCCTCAACCGAAGTCAATACATTTTTAGCTCTCAACAAAGCTACACCACCACCTGCAACAATTCCTTCTTCAACTGCTGCTCGAGTTGCGTGTAATGCATCGTCCACACGGTCTTTTTTCTCTTTCATTTCTACCTCAGAAGCAGCTCCTACATACAACACAGCAACACCACCAGCCAATTTAGCCAAACGCTCTTGTAATTTTTCTCTATCGTAGTCAGAAGTTGTAGTTTCCATCTGAGCTTTGATTTGGTTCACTCTGTTTTTGATCAATTCAGAGTTACCAGCTCCGTTTACAATCGTCGTATTGTCTTTGTCGATAGAAACTCTCTCTGCTGTACCCAACATATCCAAAGTAGCGTTTTCTAAAGTGTATCCACTTTCCTCGGCTACCACTACTCCACCTGTCAAGACTGCGATGTCTTCTAACATAGCCTTTCTTCTATCTCCAAATCCTGGAGCTTTTACCGCAGCGATTTTCAAAGCCCCTCTCAATTTGTTTACTACCAAAGTAGAAAGAGCTTCACCGTCCACATCTTCTGCGATAATCAACAAAGGTTTTCCTGATTGAGCTACTGGTTCTAAAACGGGTAATAACTCTTTTAATGAAGAGATTTTTTTGTCGTATAATAAAATATAAGGATTGTCAAACTCAGTTTCCATTTTTTCTGGGTTTGTTACAAAATAGGGAGACAAATATCCTCTGTCAAATTGCATTCCTTCTACTACATCTACATAAGTATCTGTACCTTTTGCTTCTTCTACAGTAATTACTCCTTCTTTTCCTACTTTTCCAAACGCCTCAGCAATCAATTCACCAATTACCTCATCGTTGTTTGCAGAAATAGACGCTACTTGTTTGATTTTTTCAGTAGTTGAACCCACTTCTTGAGCTTGAGATGCCAAATCTTTTACGATAACATCTACTGCTTTGTCGATTCCTCTTTTCAAATCCATTGGATTGGCACCAGCTGCCACATTTTTCAAACCTTCTTTTACGATAGCTTGAGCCAAAACTGTTGCTGTAGTGGTTCCGTCACCTGCCAAATCATTGGTTTTAGAAGCTACTTCTTTTACCATTTGAGCTCCCATATTTTCCAATGTATCTGCCAATTCTACTTCTTTTGCTACTGATACTCCGTCTTTTGTAACATGCGGAGCACCGAATGATTTTGAAATGATTACATTACGACCTTTTGGTCCTAAGGTTACTTTTACTGCATTTGCCAATGCATCTACACCGCGTTTTAATCCTTCGCGTGCTTCAATATCAAATTTTATTTCTTTTGCCATTTGTCAAATTTATTTTAATTTTAAAACTGTTGTTTTAAGTTACATTAAGTTTGAAATTTCTTAATGAAATTATTATCCAATAATAGCTAATAATTCTTCTTCTCTCATTATCAAGTAATCTTTACCTTCGTATTTCAAGTCTGTACCCGCGTATTTTCCATACAATACTACATCTCCGACTTTGACTGTCAACGACTCTTCTTTTTTACCGTTTCCAACCGCTACTACAGTCCCCTTTTGTGGTTTTTCTTTTGCTGTGTCAGGGATGATGATTCCTGATGCTGTTTGTGTTTCAGCTGGAGCTGGCTCGATAATTACTCGATCTGCCAATGGTTTGATGTTTACTGACATATTCTTTTTATATTATTAAATTAATTAAATTGTTTATCTTCCATTAGTCGAAAAGTATGCCAAGGGAAAAAGAAGGTTATTTTGACAAAAAGCAATGTCATTTTGTCAGAAAATATTTTTTTTGATAAAAAATATACATTCATACCAGTTAAATTGTCATAAAAAAACAGCCCTATAAAGGCTGTTTTAAAAATCTGTAAAGAAATACTTTTTCAATTTTTTAGTTTACTGGCAACTGTACCGGCTCTTCAGTAGATTGTGTAGTCTCAGGAGTTACTGGAGTTTCTACTGCTGGAGCTGGTGTAGTTGGTTGTTCTACAGCTGGAGCTACAGCATTTTCGTCTAATAATTTTGACGCACCATTATTTCCACCTGAAAAACTGATTCCAGACAACAAAATCAATCCCAATAATAAAATGGCTAATGTCCATGTACTGTTGTCCAAAAATTTGTTGGTATTTTGTACCCCACCTACATTTGACGATCCACCTAATGAAGAATCTAAACCTCCTCCTTTAGGATTTTGAATCATAATTACTACGATTAATAGTAAAGCTACTATTGTAATAAGAATTAAAAAAATGCTAAATGTACTCATGTTTTTGTTTGTCTATTGATTATTGTATTGTTGTAATTCTTTTATTTTCTCAATTTTTTTTGCAAATAAACTACTTTTTTCTGGATATTTCAAAATTAATATTTCATAAGCTTGTATTGCTTTGGTATATTTTCCTTGTTCTAAGTAGATTTTAGCCAAAGTTTCGGTCATGAAACTGGGTTCGTTTTCTTCCGAATTGTCAATAAATACAGGGGTTACAGGCGTATTCTTTGGAGCGGGAACAATTTTCGGATTATTTTTAATAAATTTGTTAATAATTTCTAATTTATTGAAAAAAGAATTGCTGCTTTCTTCTGTATTTTCCGTTTTTTTGTCAATTTCTACTTTTTTATCTTCGGTCGAAAATTCTTTTGGTGTTTCTACTTTCGTAGAAGTTTCTTTTTTCTTTTGGGTCAGTTGCAACCATTGATCAAACGAATGTCGTTCCTCTTTGTCAAATTGCAATGGTTGACCTATTTCTAAATCTTCTTTGATTTGTTGAATCGATTGTTCTTGTTTAGACTCCGCTTTTTTATCGGCTAATTCGTCTATTTTTTGAATCAATTCGGTTTCTTTAGACGATTTTTCTATGTAAACCAAAGTATCTAAAACCGTACGTTCGATGTTTTCGTTGAGTGTAAACTCTACTTTTTTCACTTCTTCCAAACCTTCTTCGTCGATTTCGATAGATTCGATGTTGAGCGGTTTGTAGGTTATGAAATCTTCTGAAACGATAAAATCAAACAAAATATCTCTGTCGGTGGTATATGCTGCCGTTTTTTTGAGTGCGTTGTTGTACAAAAAACTTCGTTGTTGGTTCAATCCCTTTAAATACAACGCTCTTGCCGATTGAAAATAGGGATACTTCTCGACAATTTCTTGCAATTGTGAGGTGATTTCACCATCGATTATAGTTGGATTTTGTACTAAATGATTATAAAATTGTGTGTTCATCTTACCACTTCGCTAATGATTCGTTGAAAATATCTTGGGTAATTTGCTCAAAAATCACATTGAGTGCTTCTGTCAATCTTGCACCAATTAATTGTTCTGAGGCTGGATAATCGTAAAAATGTGAAAATCTCTTCTCAAAATCTGACTCTTCGTCATTTTTATTAGAAAAACGCACATTTACAGAAACATACAAACGGTTTTGTGCAGCGGTTTGATTGGCTGTTGCTGTCATTGGCGAAATGCGGTATTCCACAATTTCTCCTTCGTAAAGCAAATCTCCATTGGTTGTGGTAATGCTCAACGGCGTTTGGTTTTGAATCAATTCTTGCAAAGCAATGGTAAACTGTCTGTCCACACCTGGCTCTATCAAGGCAGCGTTGTTTTGAAAATTGTTTACCTGAAAAGTTTTTGCATCGATTTTTCCTGTACCTGTAAAATTGTAAATATGACAAGCATTGAAAAGCCACATTGCCAATCCAAAGAATACTAATTTGTTTATTTTCATAGTTTTATTCCAAATTGTATTGTTTTATTTTTCTGTAAAGTGTTCGTTCGGAAATTCCCAATTCTTCAGCGGCATTTTTTCTTCTACCATTGTATTTATTCAATGCTTTTTTTATCATTTGAATTTCTTTATCCTCCAAATTCAACACTTCATCTTCTTCTGTCTCAACGGCTTCTATGTAATAATCGTTGTTTTCGTCTTCGATAGGTTGAGCCATTGAGGGAGAAATCAATTGCGGATTTGTTGCACTTTGAGGCAAGGTCAATTGTGAATTTTCAATAAAATCTTGCTCCTCTTTGTTGCCATAAATCTTCTGAATCAGATTTTTATTATTTTCCTGTACTTGTGCACTGTTGCCGTTTTTCATCAACTCCAAGGTCAATTTTTTCAAGTCGTTGAGGTCGGCTTTCATATCAAATAGGATTTTGTACAACAATTCTCGTTCATTACTAAAATCACTATCGGATTTTTTTTCTGCCAATGAGGGTAAATTTCGCTCACGAATAGGCAAATACTGTTGGATAGTCAATAAATCAATTTCTCGTTTGGTTTCGATGACTGATATTTGCTCGGCTATGTTTCGCAACTGACGAATATTTCCATCCCAACGATAATTTTTGATGTAATTGACAGCGTTTTCGTCTAATTTTATCGGAGGCATTTTGTATTTCGTAGCAAAATCTGACGAAAATTTTCTAAACAACAAATGTATATCTTTCCCTCGTTCTCTCAGCGGAGGTAGGTTGATTTCCACCGTACTCAAACGATAGTATAAATCTTCACGAAATTTACCTTTTTCGATGGCTTCAAACATTTTTACATTGGTTGCTGCCACAATACGCACATCGGTTTTCTGTACTTTTGACGAACCCACTTTGATAAATTCGCCGTTTTCCAACACACGTAACAAACGAACTTGAGTGGTAAGTGGCAATTCTCCCACTTCATCGAGGAAAATGGTACCGCCGTCTGCCACTTCAAAATAACCTTCACGGGTATTTACCGCACCAGTAAACGCACCTTTTTCATGACCAAACAATTCGGAATCAATGGTGCCTTCTGGGATTGCACCACAGTTTACGGCTATGTACTTTCCGTGTTTTCTATGCGAAAGATTGTGAATAATACGAGGAATACTTTCCTTACCCACACCGCTTTCTCCTGTTACCAACACAGAAATATCGGTCGGAGCTACTTGAATGGCTTTTTCAAGAGCTCTGTTGAGTTTAGGATCGTTTCCTATGATTTCAAATCGTTGTTTTATAGTTTGAATGTTTTCCATTTTTTATTTTCGCAACGAATTTCATTTAATTCATTTCGCTATAACCTACAGCTTCTCCAATCAAGGTAGCTGATGTACAATCGGTAACTTTTACCAAAACAAAATCACCTACTTTGTAATTTTCTTTTGGGAATACTACCATCGTGTTTTGCGAATTTCTACCTGACCAATGAGCATCTGAACGCTTTGACTGCTTTTCTATCAATACTTCTACCGTTTGTCCTAAGAATCGTTGCGTACGCTCCAATCCCAATTTTTGTTGCAAATCTACAATTTCTTGCAAACGGCGTTTTTTGATAGTCTCTGGTACATCGTCTTTCATTTTTCTCGCAGCCAATGTTCCTGGTCTTTCCGAATAGGCAAACATATAACCGAAATCATATTTCACATATTCCATTAAAGACAAAGTATCTTTATGATCTTCTTCTGTTTCGGTTGGGAATCCAGTAATCATATCTTGAGAAAGCGATATTTCTGGTAAGATTTTGTAAATTCTATCCACCAATGCCATATACTCTTCTCTCGTATGTTGACGGTTCATCTCATGTAAAATTCTCGTAGAACCCGACTGTACCGGTAAGTGAATGTATTTGCAAATATTGTGATGTTTTGCCATTACATACAATACCTCATCATGCATATCTTGTGGGTTGGAAGTCGAAAAACGGAAACGCATTTTTGGATATGCACCTGCACACATATCAAGCAATTGTGCAAAATCTACTGCAGTAGCTTTTTGCATTTTAGTGGCTTTTTCAAAGTCTTTTTTCAAACCGCCACCATACCACAAATACGAATCTACATTTTGCCCCAAAAGCGTTACTTCTTTAAATCCTTTTTCGTACAAATCTTTTATTTCGCTCATAATACTCTGAGGATCACGGCTTCGCTCTCGTCCACGAGTAAATGGCACCACGCAAAATGTACACATATTGTCGCACCCACGAGTAATAGATACAAAGGCTGTTACTCCATTGCTATTCAAACGTACCGGTGAAATATCTCCGTAAGTTTCCTCTTTTGAAAGTATAACATTGATCGCATCTCTTCCCTCCTCTACTTCTTTCAACAAATTAGGAATGTCTTTGTAGGCGTCTGGACCTACCACCATATCGACAATTTTTTCTTCTTCCAAAAATTTGCTTTTCAATCGCTCTGCCATACATCCCAACACCCCAACTTTCATCGACGGATTGATTTTTTTGATAGCATTGTACTGCTCCAAGCGTTTTCTTACCGTTTGCTCGGCTTTATCGCGAATCGAACAAGTGTTTACCAACACCAAATCAGCTTCTTCCAGATTTTGTGTCGTATTGTATCCTTGTTCTGACAATATAGACGCAACAATCTCACTGTCAGAAAAATTCATCTGACATCCGTAGCTTTCTATAAAGAGTTTTTTTGTATTTTGATCGTTTTGTTCAAGTACCAAACTCGTACCTTGCTTATTTTCTTCGATAACCTTTTCCATATCTTGTTGTAGTCTTTATCAGAAATAATCTACAAATATAGTGATTTTTTATGTATGCAACACTTGCAAATCTGTATATTGTAATGTTGTATTTTGTATCATTCAAAACATATAGTAAAAAAGCTTATTAACTCGGTGCTTTCATAGTCTATCTTTTTTCTGAAATAAAAATAAACTTTGTCAAAGTTGAAAATCTAAAAATCAGACAAAACAAAAAATCCTTCCTAAAGAGAATAAACATTCAATTTAGAAAGGATTTTTTTGATTGTATCACTGTCTAATGTATCATTGTATATTGTATTATGCTTAATATTACACAATTTCAATTGATAAAATAAGCAATATACAATCTACATTTTACAATATACAATAAAAAACCTACACCTTCTTCCTATTGTCATTCGAATCTCTATCAATCAAAATGTTGTAAGGATCTACACCTACTTGTACTGGCTTTTCTTTTACAATAAAACTCACTTTGTTTTTGATTTTGTTTACGCGAACTTTACTGTAATACAACGGATTTTCGTATTCGTATTTTCCTTTTTTGGTCTTTTCTCCAAATATTCCGATTACGACTACATCGTTCAATGGTAATGATTTCACCAAATCTTTTCCAATCGTTGCCTCCAAAGTGTTACCGTCTTTGTCTTTATAAATTTCTTCTCCTTTACTCTTTGTGCGATATTTTGCCACTTGGAACGAAATATCTACTTGGTACTCTCCATTTTTCAATGGGGTAACTTTGGTATCCAATACTTTATTGTTATAAAGCGTAATGGTTTCAATCATATCTTCTATCAAATATTGATAGTTGGCAGGTATATGCTTTTTCAAATGCACCACAAATTCAAGGCTATTGGTGTATGGAGCTTCTTGAAAGGCTTTTTCCGCTACAAAACTTCTCAATATTTTGTGGAGATTTTCCGTTCCGATGTATTCACCCAATGCATAAAACACCAATGCTCCTTTGTTGTAATGAATGTATTGCTGATTTTCGTTGTACATCAAAGGATTTTCTTCTTTCCATTCATAAGTACGCCCACGCAAATAGCTATCCAAAGCGTCTTTTAAGAATTTGTGCATCTGACTGCGACCGTATTTTTGTTCTAAAACTTTCAGCGAACTGTACTCAGATAATGATTCCGAAAGCATTGTAGCTCCTTGCACTTCGGCACCGATAACCTGATGAGCCCACCATTGATGTGCCATTTCGTGCGAAACTACACTGTAGGGATAATCGACATTGTCTGGGTTGTCTGTGTCTATTTTTGCCAAAAATCCTATTCCTTCCGAATAAGGCATAGTGTTAGCAAACGCTTGTGCAAATGTTCCCATTACTGACGGAAACTCAATAATTCTGGCTTGTTTGTGTGTATAAGGTGAGAAATTTGCCGAATAATATTCAATCGAGTTTTGCATAGATTCCATCATTCGGTCGATGTTGTACTCGTGTCCTTTTAAATAATACACCTCGTAGTTGATGCCGTTTTTCTTTTCTCTTAGAACTTCGTAAGTTCCTGAATTGTAGGCATAAAAATTCAGAATTTTGCTATCCATTTTGTAATGGAAATAGCGTCTTGCGTCTTTTTGCCATTCATTTTGCAAATATCCTGGTGCTATTGCAATCTGATTTTCCGAAGTACTCACCGTAGTTTCAAAATCTATCCAATCGGCATCGTGTGCAATATAGGTATTTTGTCTTGCCTTTTCGTCGTTTGGTACTGGCATGCGTTCGCGTGGTGGTAAATTGTATTTTTTACGAATGTCGTTGTCGCGAATTTCCATAGATTCGGTATATCCAAACGATGGGAACAACTGACGATTGTTTACAAATGTACCATTGCTCAACACAAACGAATTGTTTTTAAACCAAGTATTTGGCTCATTTTGCGTAGTAAATTGCACTTGTAGCGAATCTCCAGGTTGCAACGACTGATTCAATTTCAAAATTTTGAAATCCATCACCGAATCGTTGTAAACCGTTTGATAGCCTTTATCTATGATTACCTCTTTCAGATTGTCGCCATAAGGCAAAAACAGCGAGTCGATTACTTGCTGAGATTTGTTTACCATAGTAAAATATCCCACCGCTTTGTAGTCTCTACTTTCTGGAAACAGATCCAAATGTACATTGGCTGCTACGATACGAGGTTGTGCGTAATCTTGGTATTTTTTGTATTTTTTCTCATAGTCCACACGCATTTTTTCGTATTCATTTTCTGTATAATACGGTTCTTTGATTGCCATTTCTCTATACATTGTATATCCCAACGATACAAAAGCAATTGCCGAAACAATCATCGTAATTACTACTGGTTTTTTAGCTTTGGTTTTCATTTGAGAAATTCGCTCTTTTGTTGTTAAAATTCCTCTTTTGTAAAGCAACAATGCCAAGCAAATCAAAACTGTGGTAAACAATGTCCAATAGATTTTATAAATCCAAAACAATTTAGCACTTCCAAATCCGATAAATTCTGAATATCGAGGAATACCGGGCCTGATTTATAGTGGAAAATATTCAATTCTACCCCAATTTTCGACAGTGCCACAGGTAGGAAATTCAATAATAAAATTACGATAAATCCTATGTAAAATTTGTTGAACAACGACTGCACAAACATTGCATACATGATATTCAGGATAAAAATAATTAGGATGAATTTTACTATAAATTCCAAATAAACCCAATAATTAATATCGTAAAACCCTTGTGTAAATTGAAGGATAATTGCTCCAATGATATTGATAAACAATAAACTCAACGCCATTTTCATCAAGGCAATTCCCTTTGAAAGAAACAATGCCCAATTGGGAATGGCTGTTGCATCTACCAACAAATTCATTCGAGTAGTTCTCGCTTGATTGAGCAATATTCCCGCAAAAAGAATGATTAACAGATTGATAGTTCCTAAATTGCTTTCCACAATATTGAGCATAAAACCAGAAGTTGGATAAGTTTCCGCTCCCATAAATCCACTTCCTACTTGCAATCCAGAAATGACTAACGAAATCATCATCACGGCAATAAATATCCAAAATAACCAATTTTTTCTGATGGATTTGAATTCGATTGCAGATAAATTCCAAGCTACTTTTAAATAGTTTGTAAACGAATAATCAAAACTTATTTTTGGTAAATTTACTTCCAAATCGGTGTCAAAATTGTTTTTGATTACTCGTTCGCCTTTTTTCTTTCCAAATAGTGAAATTGGGTTGAAATCAAATTTAAAAAATACATAAGTGAGTCCGAAAACAAAAAATCCAACGCTAATCCAAATCAAACGGTTGTATAACAAAACCCCATGAAATGGAATATTGTTTACATTTTGCTCGTGAATTGTCCAATATTCTGTAAGGTAATTCAAGGCAAATCCTCCTGAATAATCAAACAAACCAAAGTAAAATTTGTCATCTACATTGGCTGATAAGGCTCCCAAAATACCAGAAATAATCATGGTAATTAGCACAAAGATATATCCCACATATTCATTGCGAGTAAATGTGGTAAGCATAAAGGCAAATGCTCCAATCAAGAAAATATTGGGCAATGCAAAATAGATAAATGCTTGTAAATAAGACCACAAACTAAATGGTGCTAACAAATCTTGATTGGCAAATGGCAAGAGTGTAGCCAATATCATTCCCAAGGCTACTGCCAAGACAATCAATGAAGTAATAAACAATCCACTGAGGAATTTACCCAACAAATAATCGCGTTTAGTAAACGGATACGAATATAAAATCGTATAAATATTGGATTGAAAATCTCTATAAACCGTTGCTCCAATAATCGTCGGAATCAAAAAACTAATCAGCGAAGAAATGCTGTTGATTAAGTTATTTATCGCTATGGGTGAATTTTCGTAAGTATTTGATGCAGTGGTAACTGAAAAATCATCAAAATACCCAACCATTGCCGCCATAGTCAAAAATCCAAGTGCGAAGAATATCACCAAAAACAGATAAAAATTCCACGACTTGAACCAGCGTTTGATTTCAAATGTAAAAATGGTTTTTAGCATTATTTATCGTTTTTTAGTGAGTAAAAATATAAATCTTCCAAAATCGGACTAGCCTCGATAAAGGTTTCGTCGGGTTGTGTATTGGCATACACTCGGATATTCATCGTATTGTCTTGGTTGAAATGTGACGAAAGCACATTGTATTTTGCCTGAAACTTCTGAATGTCTTCTCTTTGGATAATGCGAACCCAAATTTTTCCTTCCAGCGAAGCAGTACCTTCGTTCATGGTGCCTTTGTAAAGAATTTTTCCACCGTTGAGTATGGCAATTTCGTTGCACAATTCACGAATATCATCTACGATATGCGTAGAAAAAATCACGGTGTGATTGGTACTAATGGCACGAAGTACATTCAAAAAGCGGTGTCTTTCAGCAGGGTCGAGTCCGGCGGTTGGCTCATCTACAATAATCAATTTTGGATTGTTGAGCAACAACTGAGCGATACCAAAACGCTGTTTCATACCACCCGAATAGCCGCTTACACTTTTGTTGCGAACTTCGTATAAGTTGGTCAAAGTCAGTACTTCTTTGATGATGTTTTGTCTTTCGGTTTTTAAAGTAATACCTTTCAATTGAGCGAAGTAATCGAGTAAATCAATAGCAGACATTTTGGGATATACCCCAAACTCTTGAGGCAAATACCCCAAAATTTCACGCAATTTCATCGGTTGGTTGAGTACATCAATATCGCCAAATTTGATTTCGCCAGACGAGGGCGTTTGCAAAGTAGCGATGGTACGCATAAAAGAAGATTTTCCAGCACCGTTTGGTCCAAGTAAACCAAACATACCCGGTTTGATTTCTAAAGAAACATGATCCAAGGCTTTTACACCATTTGAATAGGTTTTCGTAAGATTATTGATTTGTAAATTCATCTGAACTAATATTTATGTTTTTCCTATTAGTAGATGAAATGAGAAAAATGTTACAAGTTTGAATTAAAAAATTAACTCACGAAATATATATCCTCTTGATTTCGGTGAATATTTCTAACTTCAAAACCGCCATCTTCGGGGATTTCTTCCACCAAATCAAAAAGTATGCATGATTTAGGCAATCCTTGAAAAATCAAAGTAAAATCTAAGGGACGCGTAGGAGGAATTACCGTCCAATCGGGAGCATAACTAATTCCATAAGCTATAAGTAAAGGATATTTTATCCCTGTAGCACAATCAATCAAAAAAGTAGATTTCCAAATTCGAGCCATATCTCCCTCTGCATCAGACCAAAGCGAAAAATGTACAATCACTTGTTTTTCTTCTTCGAGTCTGTTTTTGATTTCTCTTTTTAGTTCGGATGCTATAAAGGACTTGATAAGTATGCTCATGTTTGAATTTGTTAGATTTTTTGCAAAAATAAAAGGTTTGTAGGAGAAATGATGGTTTATTGTAGATAAATTTAAACTTGAGTTCGTAAAGTTAGTATTTTGTAATCTATGTAACCAGATACTTGATACGCTTGCTGTCCTGATACATTTGCCAAACTAAGTCCTTGCTCTGACTTAAACGTTCGCTCGCCTGTGTGGTCATATACATAATGACTGATCTGCTGTCCGCCATTGTCCACCACAGACAACAAACGGTTTTGCTCGTCCCATTCAAAATCTCTATTGCCTACAACAACCAAATCCTTGTCTGATTGTATATGCTCTAAATTACCGTTGGCATCATAACTCAATTTAATACTTTTTCCGTCTTGGTATTGCAACAATGACGGTGCGTGAGGGTGTGTATCATCATCGTAAAAATACTCCGCTTGATAATTATGCACCGAATTTTGTGGTACTTGATTCAGCGTTACATTGTGTGTCTGGTTTTTGTTTACAATACTATGAGTCGCGTTGTAGCTCATTGTCAAATCATAGTTTTGCTCTTCCTTAAATCCTGTAAATGTACCTATGGCTCTCGACAAACGATTGTATTTGTCGTATTGGTATTGCTTATCGCTCACGCCTCCCAAATGCAAATTGTTGTGCTGTGAGGCTGTATTGCGTTGTCGCACAATATTTTGATTATGGTCATAATCGTACTGCACATTTGAAAAAATGTGGTTACTCGGTCTTCGCAATCGCATCGTACGCAAACGTCGCATGGTATCAAAATCGTTTTGGGTTTTTACTTTGTTACCGTATTCTATCTCTTTGGCTTCGCCGAAAAACGTATAGAGTACGTGCCTCAAATATACATAATTATTTGAATTCTTTATCTTTTTTAATTGTCCTATTGTATTGTATTCGTAAAATAATTTTTCTCCGTCAGGGTAAGTCATCTCCAACACACGCCCCCACGAGTCGGTTTGGGTCCTGGTGTAGAATTGCATTTCTCCGTAATCGACGCCTTTATTGCTAAAAGAAAAATTCAATCTATCTTATAAATACAAAATCCGCCCTAAAATTTGGGGCGGATAGAGATAATTTTCAAGGATAAATATTGTAATCTTATATAAAAAATGGTTACATTATATAAAATACCTGCCTGACATTTTATATTTAAAACATTTTCCTTCAATTGAATAAATATAAACTATTGGTTCTATATATCCCCAAAAATCAAGTTTCTTTTTTCTATGTTTTTTTATATTAATTTTTTCTAATCTATTATCAAATTGTCTTGTTTTTGTTGAAAAAAAATGAAATGTATGCATATCCAATTTTATACTTCCTGCGTAAAAATTTTTAGTTACATATCTATATGTTTCCATTTCAGAATCTCCAACAAAAGCAATTCGTAGCTCATTTTCTTGAGTTACATAATTTACAATAATATTGTTTTTTCTACTCAAATATGTTTCAAAATCTTTATTTGTATATACAAATTCACAAACATCATCAATATTTACTGTAGATAAATATTGAGTTTCTGTAAATAAAGTAACAAATATAAAATTTAATATAATTATCATCATTTTAATATTTTATTTTGATCAAAATATATGTATTGTCTAATAGTAGCTTCATACACACCCAATTTGATTTGCTTTGAATATTTATAATATGTTCTAAGTTTTTGTATATATTCGGCTACTGCCTGATCTCCTTGTCCCTTTTGTAACTTGTCATATCGGCTATATCCACCAGAAGGAACCATAATATCGATATTGTTTACCGTCATCTGGATGGCTATGAATATAAAAATTAACCGAATATTTCTTTTCAATTAAATTTTTAATCAAATGTATCCCTCCGTTTTCTTGAGTTTCATGATTACTTGTTGCAATATAATTCGATGTTTTTCCAAAACTAATATGCCCCCATTCTACTTTCGTGTTTTCTGATAAAAACTCAAAAATATCCTTTGCATCTTTATTATTATTTACCTTAAAATATGAATATTTTTTTTCTAAATCGTTTAATACATTTCTTTTAACATTATTCAATATACCTTTTTCTATATCTATACTACAATCGGTTTCTTTTCCATTATCATCAAATAAAATTAACCTATCTAAAGGAGAGTTTGTCTCTCGTATCGGTTTTTCAGATATTGTTCCATCACTATTAAGTCTATAGTCATGGTCAGCCATTCCAGTAGGATCAACTCTAGTAATGGGATTATTACTTACAAAATGGTACGGTGTCTTGTCTGGTTGAACTTCAGCCAACGGATCTACCGACACGAAAATTGATAGTCTCGGGTCGTAGTATCTTGCTCCGTAGTAGTACATGCCGGTAGCTTGGTCTATTTCTTTGCTGTTGTACTTGTATCTCCCACTCATACAACGATAATATTACATTTTTTTGATTTTAAAAATGTAATATTAGCACGAGCATCGCTCGTGCCAGCGGGATAGACTAAATTTCAATCAATTATGTAAAACCCAAGCCACTCATTGAGTGGCTTTGTTGTTTTTGTTTCTTGACTTAAATAATTTTCGGACTATAAAAAACAATGAAAGTAAAAGCTCCGACTATAAATATAAATTTCATAATTCTTACAGTATTTGCTTTTTCCTCGTCAATTTCAACCCATTGGTAACTATCATCTTTGATTTGGCTGTACTCGCTGTTATCTATGTCCTTAAATGATATGGCTGGGTTTCCTTTTTCACTTTTATAGCCTGTTTCATACGATACCAAATACTTTATGTTATTCAAGCTGTCCGTACATTTCAGCAATACAGATGTATCATTGTAGCCATAACCCAAAAAATTCTTTATCTTAAAACTACTTTGCCTGTGCCTAAAACCACTTCCTGTTAATTCAAAGCCGTCTTCATCAAGTAAAACAAAATTCTGTGGATAATCAGAATTGATTTTTGGTGTTAATCCATACGGCATATTTTTATTACAAAAACTACACTCTAACCCATAGCGATACCCTGTGTTATTGTATCTAAAATACAGTAGAACAAATACAAAAAACAATACTCCAAACACTATAAATCCTATTACGTTTTTCATAATCTATCAAATTATTTATTGTCTTCAACAGGCTTGAAAAAGTACGTTCTTTCTCTTGTTTTATAGTGGTATGGTGTACCTCCAAATCTTTCTAAATTTGGACCGGTTCGTCAGGCTTCGTATTTGTCCAATCTCTAATAATTGGAATTTTACCCAATGTATTTTCGTCAATAAAATCAGGGTCCCAAAAACCATCCCGCGAAAATAATGTATAGGTTACAGAACTTGACTTGCCATTACCGCTTACACTATAATCTACATTTGTTCTTCCTATATGGAAAGTTGATTTTGTTAAATCAACTGAAAAATAACCCTCTGGGTCAACAACTTCACTTGTTATTTTAGTGTGTTTTTCTTGGAACTTGCTTGACGATAATAGTTCTCTTGTAGATTGGTCGCCTACGTCTGCGGATGCTCCTTTTCCGTTAAAATAATGTGATACGGCTTCTTTACTATTATTCACAACAGCTCCGCTTCCTGATTTAAAACCTACCCACAAATCATTTTTAGAAAATACCTGTCCTTCTTTAAGATTTAAAATACCTTTATCATTTGCAGTAACTCCACCTCTGTTAAGTACAGTCATTGCATTCTTTTGGTTTGTTCCTAAAAACTTTGCTAATGTGTATGAATTGTCACCTTTCTGTGCTTTGAGATTTCCTACTGCGTCCCACTCCCAACGTCCGTCTAGGTCGGTGTATCGGATTGGATTATTAAAGCCAAATCTGTATGGTGTCCAATCAGGAGCTTGTTCAGCTAACGGATCTACACTTATAAACACACTCAACCTCGGGTCGTAGTATCTTGCTCCGTAGTAGTACATGCCGGTGGCTTGGTCTAGCTCTTTGCCGTTGAATTTATACCCATTGTTGAAATTCGTTGTTTGGTTATGCTCCACAGCTACCTCTCCAAACGGTAAGTAGTCATAATATGCTACTGGTCGTCCGTTGTCGTCGGTTACATAAGTACTTGATTTTAAATGGTCGCCGTTGTAGTAATACACTCTATCGAGCGAGGGCTGTACGGATTCGAGACTTATAAACTTATCTTTCACAAACTTTTTATTTTATCTAAACAACGAGGTAAATGTAATGATTTTTAGCAAAATAAAAAATGTTTTTTTTAATGAAAGGTAAACGTCTAACATCCTACCGATATTCAAGGAAATTCACTCCGCCAAGCTTACAGCTTGGCGGATTTTGAAAATCTTTTTAATCTGAATGAATAAAAGAATTGTATTCTTTAGGTATTTGATCTCCAATACTTTTAATTAACTTCCAAAAAAAAGAATCAAATCTATACGAATCAAAAACTTTTATATCTTCGCAATATATTTTAACATTAAATTCATTGTTCAATTGCTCACTATAATAAGGTTTTTTTTCATATTCTTTCAATAACTTAAAATACTTAGAAGTTTTTATTATATTAAAATTTATACTATCTCTTACTTCTTTATGAAAACTAAGGTCGTTAAAAAAATAAATTTCTCCCTTTATAGCAACCGCTTTTCCTAAATTGTTAAATTTTATTTCATAAAATTCTGAACCAATAATAGTAACTATTTTTGTTGTTTTAGTTTCTTGAATAGAGGATTTACAAGATATGAATACATTAAAAATCAAAAATAAAATTATTTTTTTCATCTTTTTATCTGCTTAGTTTTTAAATAATTAATCCTTTTATTTTTCTTCTGTTCCCTTCTTAGTCTATTTTCTGTAGGATATTGATAACCTTTGTCTTTTTTTGAAATTCTTTCTCCAAATATTGTTAAATATTCTTCTTTAGGAATCATTTCTATTTGTGCATTTCCATTTACATCTGTATAATAAACAGGAGTATTATTATTAAAACCTGGTGATGTTTCTCCATTAACTTGAGCTATAGTATGTACTAATTCATGAGTCAACATATCTGTCGTAGATAATTTTTCAACAGAAACCTTACCTTTGGAATCCATTGTATAAATTTCATGACCAAATCCTAAAGAAATAGATATATCCGTTCCTCTACCGTTGGTTGTATTTTCTACATCTCCATTTGTTGCTCCACTAGTTGCTCCAACCATTCCATACTTACCATCAATATTAATATTTATTGTTACAGTATTTTGATTATTAATTAATTTTCTTATTAATTCAGTTCCTTCTTTTTTATCTCCTTTTCCAAATTCTTTAATTTCTATTCGATTATTTTTTTTATTAAAAGTTAATTTATCATCTGTAATATTTTGAAGTGCAGACAAAACAGTTTTAATTTCATTTGAATTTAATTTCCTATTTGCAACTTCATTTCTTCCTATTTCGATATCCTCCTTACTCATCCCCGTAGGATCAATAAACATATAGGGTTATTCCCAACATACGAATACGGCTCAAATGTCTGCTCCGCCAATGGGTCTACAGATATAGAAATACTCAATCTTTTTCCAAATATAGCTTTTTTTAATACAAATTATAGCCTAATACCCAGCTCTTATGTTAGGGTTTGTTGGTCTTATAAATCTGTGAAAGGTAGTAGTAATCAGTGGTTGTAGTGATAACAGTAATTTTGATGCATTATCTGATGATGTTTATTTTTAAAATATCAAATATTTTTAAAGCATTAATGTCTAATTTATTTATTCTAAAATACCAATTACCATCATTGCATTCTATAACAAAACTCTTTAAGTCAGTTGCCTTAAAAAATATCACGTTAATATTTTCTTCATCAAATAAAATAGAATCTTCTATATTTAGTAAAACTTTTTTGTCTCTCAATAAATGATATTTTAAATACCAATATTCACTACTAAAATCTACTGAAAATGTATCGAATGGCTCTATATCTAACTCTTCAATTAAATATAAATCACAACTAAAATTAATCTCTTTTATAAAATGTAAGTTTTCATTTTTATTATTTAATACGTATAATTTACCTACCTGTACTTCTTCTTCCATTTCTATAATATGTGTGTTTATGTGGATTTGACTTATTAGCCTCTCCATGAGTTGTAAAATGTGTATCTAATCTTCTTCTACCTCTCGCATCAAAAGTGTTTCTCTGTGGATAATTTCCTGTTGCATCCATTCTTAACTGAGTATGAACGTACCCTCTTGCTTCTCTATCTATTTTTATATTTCCAGCTTTAGTTTTAGTAACTTTTAAACTTTGTCCTGCTTCATCAACTGGTACAAAAACACTTTTCGAAGTATTTACCTCTGCTTTAATATTACTTCGAGTAAAACTCTTTCCTCCTACAAATATACTTGCACCCGTTACAAGTTTTTCAAGATCTGTTCATTGGCTGGCAGATTCACTAAATGCCATTGCTGCAAAATTTGATAAAGTAGGATTTTGTCTATAATTTATTGCTTTTTGGCGTGACCACTGCGTTGTATAACCTCTTAAATAACTATCCATCTCCCCAAGAGTTTCAAATCCTAAGATATCAGCTTTCATATTATCATTCCAGCTTTGACTATCGTACAATCTCTTATTACCATTTTGGTATGAAGTATTAAACTCTCTAAAATCGGACTTCATGCTATTAGGAACAACAATAACATCATCACTACCATCTTTGGTGTTTAATAAAGTCTTCCCATCTTCTCCTACATAACGTGTTTCAACTCCCTCCTTACTCATCCCCGTAAGATCAATAAACATTATAGGATTGTTGCCAACATACGCATACGGCTCAAAGGTCTGCTCCGCCAGTGGGTCAATACTGATAAAAATGCTTAATCTTTTTCCAAATATAGCTATTTTTTTAAATACAAAGATAAAGCCTAATGAACAGTTTTATTGTTATGGGTTGTTGGTTTTATAAACCTTACGAAAGGTAGTAATAATCAGTGGTTGTAGTGATAACACCACTTTTGATGCATTACCCCCCGCAATTTGCAGGGCTTTTTTAGGGCATCACTAACTTTGAAACATTATCTAATATCCATTAGATATCGATGAGTAGCATAAGTGAATTGTTGAAAATAATCTTTATCATTTATTTTACATGAGTATCCATAATTATAATCAACGGCTATTTTAAATTTTATTATATCTTCTTCCATAAATAATATATAACCATTTATTTTAAAATTTCCAACTTCTTTAGCTGGATTAGATTGCGAAGGTTTAAAAGTAGATAAAAAATATTTTATATCTTTTTTATCATCAATCTCAAGTAAATTTTCTCCCTTCACAGAAGTTATCTTTACTTTAGTAATATTATCTAATTTACTAATAAATAGTCCCGTATTTTTTTTGTTAAAAACTATATAACCTATGGTTAACACTAAAAACACAAAAATTACAATATAAAAATTTTTATTCATAATAAATTAATTACCTACCTATATATCTACGGTAAATTATTTGATTACCATTACTCCTTTGTGGATTAAAACCAAAATCAGTTTTTGATATTCTATTGTATGTTCCAGATGTACCTACAGTAAAACCTCTTGAACTTGTAACAATTGCAACATGTCCAGATGCATCGCTGTAGTTGAATGAATACGATGCAATATCTCCCCTCATTGGTTTTTCATTTGCTCCTAAAATTCGCCAATTATTAATTGAGTAATCAGAATTAGCCCACTGTCCTGCCAAAGGAAATCCATACTTCTTATCTACAAATGGTAGTTTTGACATTCCTGGATTAATAACATTTGGTTTACCAGGACCTGCTCCTGCTGATGTTGTTACTTCACCTACAAATACATTACATTTGTTGGAATTTTCTGGATAGTTACCTCTTGACACATCAAAATTCCAGCTTTCTGAGCCTATATTATATTCAGCTATATTAGCTATTCTCTGTCTAGTGTCATTAATTTTAAGGTTTTGTCCTTCTTTAACATTAGCATCAGTTTGTACATAATTTTCTCTTTTAAGTCCCTGACTGTTTATCATTTTAGAAGCTTCAGTTTCAGAAATTTCTAACTTATCAGCTAAAGTTTTTGAATTATCACCCTTTTCAGAAATCAAATTTCCATTTTTATCAGGTTCCCAATCTTCTCTACTCATCCCAGTAGGATCAATAAACATAATAGGGTTATTCCCAACATACGAATACGGCTCAAAGGTCTGCTCCGCCAGCGGATCTACACTGATAAAAATACTCAATCTCGGGTCGTAGTAGCGTGCGCCGTAGTAATACATACCTGTGGCTTGGTCTAGCTCTTTGCCGTTGAATTTGTATTGATTACCGTAATACTGACTTTGGTTATGCTCTACCATGCTCTCTCCAAATGGCAATTGGTCGTAGTAATGGGTAGGGCGTCCGAAATTGTCTGTAAGATACGAAGAACTTCCTAAATGGTCGCTATGATACCACCATATTGGTTTGCGCTTGCTCTCATCAAATTCTTCTTCTTCTTGCATACCACTCGCAGGGGTTGGGTGCATATACCCATCATCTACCACTTCTATGGGTGATGGCTGGTCTAAATGTCCGTTATGCTCTTTTTCTATACAATCAAAATGGGTGCTAATATATGCAAATATTTCACATGCGTTGGATAGAGGTGCTAATACCAAATGTGTTTGTACATATTGTTCCACTTGGGTATAACAATTGTCTTTTCTATGTCCTGTATCTGCACTCAACTCGTTTAATAGTATGTTTAACTCCACCAAACAATCAAACTCCGATATCTGCCCTGGTGTATATTCTGGGGCTGGTGGGTCTGCTACAGGGGCTGGTGGGTTTTCTTCACAGGTGTATTGATTCAAAATCTCCACTGCCTCACAAGGGTCGTTGGGGTAGGCTGCTATGATGCTATTTATAAAAGCTCTACATTCAGACCATTGCGGCCCTGTATAATAGTTTAGTGCAGTGGTTAATTGCTGTGAACAATTAGCCTGATTGTTTCCTGCACTAAATACTGTGTAACTATTCGTTTGCGGCGTAATCGACTCTCCACTTGCCAAGTTAGACATTGTAGTGGTAAATTCAAAATTATTGTCTAACTTTTCTATTCGACTGGTTATTTTTTTTCCATTAGAATAATAGTGTTTGGTGTATTCATCTTTATTAGGTGAAACAACCATATTTCCTGATGGGTAAATGGTATAATTATAAATATCTTCTACTTCATATATCTGTTGTCCGCCTATATTAGCTTGAGATATTCCTCCTTCTGATTTGAATGTTCTCTCGCCTGTATGATCGTATACATAATGGCTAATAGATGCTCCATGATTATCTTTTACAGCCAACAATCGATTTTGTTCGTCCCAAGTAAACGCTCTTTCTCCAACGCCAATTAGCTCACTGGTAGATTTAATCTGTTTTATGTTTCCATTGGCGTCGTTATTTTTGGTTTTTATAGACTTAGTGATTTTTCCTAAACACCAACATAAGCGTAAATATACAGATTTTAGAGAAACGACCATAATATAATGATGCTTTTTATACGATTTTGGAGATAGTTCCCTTTTCTAGTTCTGCGGAGCAGAACAGGACAGAAATAAAGCCCTGCAATTTTGCAGAGCTTTGATATTACCTTTTTCTAATTCTTATCATTTGTCCGTTGGAAGTTTCTAAATCAAAAGTGTAATTTTTGTCTTTTGATAAAGGGTCTAATTTTTTCCTATATTTCCTTTTGTCCAAATTGTAAATTTTAAGAATAACAAACGTCATTTCAAACCAATTCTTTCCTGCTTCAATTTCGTATGTGTAATAGTAAGATTTATCATTAATATAAGTTTGGTAATTAAACTTTAATATAACACTTTGGGTTTCATCAGAAATCAAATCATCATAGTCCGATTTTTTCAGAGATATGTTGCCTGGATAATATCCTGTAATGGTTTCTATTTCTCTACTATTCCCGTCTTTAGATGTAACTAATAATTTTATACCTAAAGAATTAGTTACTATTTCCTCATCAATTACAATAATAAAATTACTGTTCTTAACTTCTTGGGAATAAATATTTGTTGTTATAAAAAGCATTAAAATTGTGATATATTTCATAACCCTTAATTTTTGAGAACTATATAAAAACCCCGAAATTGCAGGGCTTTACTTTTATTTTTTGCGCAAAGTGGGAGACTTTGCGCAGCTGGGGGTAATTTTAGTTAAGTAATATACTTCGTTATTCTTTAATATTTTAAACTTACAATTTTCTTTATCATATTTAAAAAAATTCGTTTCCGGAACAAATATTATTCCTTTTAAATTGTTCTCATTGTTAAAAGACCACTCTTTTTGATATATAATTTTGTTTCCCTTTAAAAATAAAATTCTATCTCCAATATCAGTAAAATCTTTTAACTCAAAACCTAAAACCATATTGATGTCTTCTAATGAATTTGCTCCTGAAAAAAAATACATTGTATCCCAATCTCCATCAATCTCTTTAGAGAAATCGACAATACAATCCTCATTTTTAACACAATTTGCTTCCACATCCATTACTAATTTATCAATATTTTTATTATGGGAACAACTAATCATTATAAATAATGTCAAAAAAAGTATAATTTTAATTTTACAACTTTGTTCGAGTATCAAAGCTTTGAATATAGTCTCTCGCTTTTTGCTCACTTGATTTTTGTTCTGCTTTAGTTTTACCATTATGATTTAAACCTTTAAATATATTTTTTAATTCATCATATTTTTCATCAGATAATTTTGTTTTTGAAATAGTAAAATTACCATCATCTCCTTTTGTTGCAGTATATAGTCCATTATTTTTAAATTCATCAAGTACAATATTAGCTAAATCATTCATGCTTTTTCCTTTGTTTTTCTCTCCTATATCACGTCCAATAATGTTATTTAATAAATCTAACCTGTTGTGCATTATGAAATAAAATAAAAAAAGTTGTTCATTTAACTGAAATTCAGTATATTTAGTTCGCTAAAACAAATAAAAAATGAACAACTTAGAGCAAATATACGAAAGAATTTTAGAAGTTTTAGAAGATTTTTTTCCTCATCAACTTTTACCTTATCAAAGGAGAAAGCCAAAAATGAGTGATTTAGAATTGGTGAGTTTAAATTTAACAGCAGAATATTTAAGTATTGATAGTGAATTACAACTCTTTAGAAAAATACCTAATTCTTTGAAAAACAAAATAGAAAGAAGTGTTTATAACAAAAGAAAACGAAATCTTTTTTATTATATAAATCAGATTAGGGAAAAACTTGCAATGTGTTTTAATAGAGAGGAGAGTTATTTTGTAATTGATAGTATGCCTTTGAAAATATGTGAAAATGCTAGAGCAATGAGAAGTAAAATTTGTAGAGACGAAAGTTTTTCATATCCTGATTATGGTTTTTGTGCTAGTCAGAAGTTACATTATTTTGGATATAAATTACACATAATCTGTTCAATAGAAGGTATTGTACAAAGTTTAGATATGACTCCAGCATCTGTTCACGATGTTCATTATTTAAAAGATGTTAGTTCTCAAATTCAAAATTGCGTTTTGATTGGTGATAGAGGTTATATATCGTCACAATATCAATTAGATTTGTTTAACACTGCTACTATTCAGTTAGATACACCTAAAAGAATAAATCAAAAAGATTACAAACCTCAATTTTATTTATTCAAAAAGAAGAGAAAAAGAATCGAAACTCTATTTTCTCAACTTTGTGATCAATTTATGATTAAAAGGAATTATGCTAAATCATTCAACGGTTTTAAAACACGAATTATCAGTAAAATAACTGCTTTAACCTTAATTCAATACATTAACAAATTTGTATTAAAAAAGGAAATAAATAAAATTAAAGCAAGTATAATTTAAAATGCACAACGGGTAAATCTACTGTTTGATCAGCATCATCAATGTTATCAAACACCCTAATTGACAAGTTAACAAAAGGATTTTTTTCATGTACATTACCTGCTTCTTTAGCTATTTTACTCCCGAATTCAGAGGTAATAGTAGCTTGCCACAAACCATGTCTAAGAGCTCCATTTTCACTTCCTCTATCTTCCTGACCTTTACGAGAACCATAAAGAACGTTTCCTCTTGTAGCGAATCTAGTTGCATTAGTTGATATGTCTGTATTCCCTTTAGTAACTCCAAAACCAATTCTTACAGCCGCTTTAGGGTGTCTCAATCCAAAACCAACATATCTTGAATTAACACTCGCAGAATAATTACCAGGACCACCTTCTCCATTTTCCTTACTCATCCCCGTAGGGTCAATAAACATTATAGGGTTATTCCCTACATAGCTGTATGGTTCAAAGGTCTCCTCCGTCAGCGGATCTACACTCACAAACAGGCTTATTCTTGGGTCGTAATACCTCGCATGGTAATAACTCATACCCGTAGCATCGTCGAGTTCTTTGCCGTTGAATTTATATCCGTTGTTGAAATTGGTAGTTTGGTTGTGCTCCACAGCTACCTCTCCAAACGGTAAGTAGTCATAATATGTTACTGGTCGTCCGTTGTCGTCGGTTACATAAGTGCTACTTCCTAAGTGATCGCTGTGGTAGTAAACACAACATCTACTCGTTCGGATATTGGCTCATAAGTTGCCTTTTCCTTTCTTCTTATCTAAAAATTTTAGATATTAGCATTTTACTTTACATAAATTTCTTTCTCAATCAAATAACTTATCATTTTAGAGTTTGAATTTTTGATTTCTTCATCAAAATAAATATGTAGTAATCCTCTAATATAATTTTTCCCTTTTTTATTAAACTCAACATTAATTTTAAAATCATTTGTTTCAGAATAAAATGAATCTAACTTAACATCTAATATATTAGAAAAGTCTTCTTGAACATTTTTACCTATACAAAAGTACCCCCCTTTTTTTCTTTTATCACTACATCGTACAAAAACATCAATAAAATTTTCACCAATTCTCAATGTATCATTTGTTTTCCATTCATAGAAATCACTTTCATTGTAATCTACAATTCCAAATCGATCATATTTAATAGTCTCTACAACAACATTTGTGTCTTTTAACACTAAAAAATGTTTCTTTTCTATTATTTTTCCTTCTTGGTATTCATTCCACCAATGTACAAAATCATTATTTTTCAAGTATCCAGATTCTGCTTTTTTACCATTAATCGTATATTTTTCAAAATAAAAATAGTTGGTATCATAAAAATAAAATTTACACGCAATTAAATTCTTATTGTTTCTTTCATAAATAGTATCCCCAATTATTACATCATCATTATGAAAACCAATCTTCAAATAATTTTCATCAAAAATTATTTCTTTGGAAATTTTATTATCTTGTAATTCTACTATTTTCAGCAAAACTCCATCTTGATTGTAAGTAACTTCTCTTTGTATTTTATTACAACCAAATTGAACAAATATGATTGTAAAAATTAATAAATTAAAAATATTTTTCATACATGTATCATTTTATTGTTTAACATTTGAATTATTAGGTTTATTATCTTGCTTTTTTTCTACTTCGAAGACTTTGAATTCAAATATTGTTTGATTAGTTTTTAAATCGTATTTTTTTTCAGAAACAACCTTAAATTCCTTAATAGTTTCCTGAGTTTTTTCGGCAGCTTCTTGTCCAATATTTAAACCATTTACAACATCCTTTACAACTTCAACTTTTTCCTTAGGATTATTATATTTTTTACCTTTATAAATATTCCCATATGTGTTTACTATATCTAAAAAATAATCAACATTGTAAACTCCACCGTGTTTACCTTTTTTATAATTTCCTGTGGTTGTTGGTTGTTCTCCTCCACCGTATTTTGACTTTACGGAAGAACCTATATCTTTATTTGAACGAATCTTTTTTCGCTTAGGAGTTTCTTTTAATTTTAAATTTTCTTTAAACCAATTGACAAAATGGTTATAACCAGACAATTCTTTATTACGTTCAATATCTGCTTTAATCTTTGCTTTAGTCATTTTTTTCTTGAAGTTTTCCCACCATTTATTACCTACTTTATTCATCCCCGTCGGGTCAGTAAACATAATAGGGTTATTCCCTACATAGCTGTATGGTTCAAAGGTTTCCTCCGCCAACGGATCTACACTCACAAACACGCTTATTCTTGGGTCGTAGTACCTCGCTCCATAGTAACTCATACCCGTAGCTTCGTCTAATTCCTTAGCGTTGAATTTATAGCCGTTGTTGAAATTGGTAGTTTGGTTGTGCTCCACAGCTACCTCCCCAAACGGTAAGTAGTCATAATATGCTACTGGTCGTCCGTTGTCGTCTGTAACATAAGTACTTGAATTTAAGTGGTCGCCGTGGTAGTAATAAACTCTATCAACCGACGGTTGTACTGGTTCAAAACCGTGTACAGGCGTAGGTTGTGTCATTACAGGTGGTTCATACGTGATTGGGTCAGTTGGTGTAGGAACTGGCTCTTGGATTGTTGGCGTAGGTTCACACGGTAAAAATTGTTGTAAATACTCCCAAAACTCACAAGGATCCATTCGTTGTGGTTCTGGTGTTATAAAATATTTCATGATTATACCTTTTATTTGGCTATAACAGCGTTTTACATCTGCATTCAACCAATAGGTACTATTGCTTTTATATACAGACAAATAAAACAATTGATATATCGCATTAATACAATCCAACTCACTGATTTCCTCTGGGGTGTACACAGGGTCTGTAATCACCACATCAATCACATCTGCTGGTGAGCAGTTTAATGAATTTACCTCATACAACTTTGCACAAGCATCGGGATACGATGTGTCTGCATTGATGTTTTGTACCGCTGTCAAACAATCTGCCATCGCAGGGTCGTTGGCAAGGTATTGCATAATCGCATCCAACTGTTGCTGACAGTTTTGTGGGCTTTGAGTAGCCGACATCGCCTGCATACTCACCGCCTGTGGTTGCAACTGATTTTGAGAGACAAATTGTCCTTGTAGAGTCATCAAGCGACTTGCCAATCGCTTGCCGTTGTTGTAATAATGCTTGGTATATTCATTTCGCTCCGGATTTACCGTGACAAAGCCTGATGGATACATATTTAATAGAAAATTATTTTGAATGTGAAACTTTAAGAATTTTACAGTCAGATTTTTGTATTTCTATAATAGGATAACCACCTAATACATCTTCTGATATACTTCCTTTAACAATCCAAACTTTTCCATCTTGATTTAATGTAGCAATAAAAGGTTTTTTATTTAAAACTTTATCTCCATAAATAGGAAGCCATATTGCTTCTGCTATTTTAATTGCTGTTTCAGCATTTGGTACATAATCTAAATTATTTTTTTGATTTGGTTGAATTATAATTAGTAAAAGTAATAATAATGTTTTTAAAAGAATTTTCATAACATATATTAATTTATTCTTAATACTTCTCCTGCTTCATTTATCTTTTTAATAGAATCTTTAATCATTGGGTCACTAGTTGGATGAATATTATTTTTCCTATCGGGATCATTTGGATCGCTTGGAACACTATCTATATTTACAATTGTCTCTATATTATTTTTATAATCGTATTCTTTAACTGAGCCATTAGGTGTCGTTACAAATCCGTTAATTTTATATTTAATTGCGTATCCTTTATCACCTCTACCTTCAATAGTACCATCCCCTGAAAAATTATTATTATTGTAATTTTTTTCATAACCACCGTGAGAATGAACATAAGCCACTGCTATTGTACCAGTCGGGTTTTTACTAGGGGAAACTCCATCGTTAGTTCCTTTATTTGCTATTGTGTAGGTATAATATGTTTTTCCATTTTTTATAACTTTATAAATTGTTGAACCATATTCTCTATATTGAATTATAGACCGTCCATTATAGGTTATTCCAAAATCAATTGCAGCTTCTTGAGGTGTATTAAATAAATCACCAGGTCCCTCTCTATACATCCCAGTAGGGTCGGTAAACATCACAGGATTATTCCCTACATAGCTGTAAGGTTCAAAGGTTTGTTCTACAAGTGGGTCTAAGTTTAACCACAACTGCACAACTTTTGCCTCGTGCGACTGCACGGGTTTGCGTGTGCGAAGCACTTGCAAAATCGGTTGATATGTGATTTTAAGACAGCCCATTATCAACGTCAAAGATAATTTTTTCTTTTCAATTGAGTTACAGATGAAAGAAAAAATATCGGCTCGATTTTTTTCGTTGGCTTCGTAGCGTAGCGGACAAGGCAATGGAAAAAATGAGCAAACAACCGAAGGGCGTTAGTTTTTAATCAATAATCTGCGAAGCTCCATACTGCCGGTAGGCTCTGCCATTGTCTGACCGAAGGAAGTGGCACTATAAACCAAAAAAATAAATGCTTCCTTTTTAAGTGGGATACCGCTTTTCGGGTGGGAAGCGTTGGCAAGGGGAAAGAGTTGTGCAGGCGGTTTTTGCAGTGGCTATTTGCGAAGCGAAAACATAAAATGAATTATGGTTTCAAAAAACACCTTTAAAAAACAAATTAAAAACTTCGTTTTTTGAACCATAATGGAAGCGATTTTATGTTAAATAGCTTACCCCGTTTTTTTGCTGGCATAAGTGAGCGGGGAGTACGGAGCGAACGGCTTTTTGCTTTGTTTTTTCAGCATTGGGACAGCTCTTTTATTTTTTCAGTTGTCCGCTTAAAATTCAATATTATTTTCAACTGAAAAATAAATGTGCTGTGGAGCGTTGGCAAAAAACAACGCAAAAAGTATGACAGAAAAAAACGGGGGCACTGCAAAACCTGTCTGCAACAGCCTTTCCCCTGTGCGTTGGCGGGCGGGTTATTAAATTCCCCCACAAAAAGGAAGCATTTATTTTTTTACCGCTTTTTTTCTATTGTTTTTTATCGGATTGGGTGGTAATTATTGACTGCATTTTGTAATTGTTCCAATTCCGATTGCTTGTATTGGACTGTCGTACTGGCTCTTTTATGTCCGCTAAAAACCTGTACTATTCTTGTATCATTTTCTTTCTTTAAAAGGTTCGCAATAACACTTTGCCTTATCTTCATCGGTTGGATTTGTTCGTTTTCTGTGCGGTTCTCGTTGATTATCCTGCTTATTCCGTGCGGTTTTATCTTCTCTCCGTACTGCCCTAAAATAAACGCTGTTTCATCAGGATTTTTAAGATTGTATTTCAGTAAATTATTTCGGTCCTTTTCCAGATATTTATAAAACAAAAGGATCTGTTTGGCTTGTAACGGTAAGGTTCTGCTTTTCGGGCTTTTAGATGTGGCTTCTTTACTTCCTTTGATAAATATTTCTGCCTTGTCCAGATTGATATGATGCACTTCTAATTCTGCAATTTCATTAACTGTTAAGGCTTGGTAAATCAATAAACTGATAATGATTTTATTCCTTGTTTCAAGTTGCTTTTTTCGTTTGATTTGGTAGCTTTCAAAGAAGTTTTCTAATGTTTCCGGACTGTACAGATTATCAACCGGGATTTGTCTGTTTATCTTGTCTTTTAGGTACAGTTCACTGCAAGGATGGTCTTTCCGTTTTCCGATTTCTAATAAATAATTGAAGTAGATTTTTACTGCATATAAACAATGTCGTAATGTTTTGCGGTGTAAATCGTAGTTTTTGCGTAGGTATTCGATGTAATGTAAAACGTCTTTGTAGGTGGCTTTTTCGGCTCTTTTATCGTAGTAATCCGTAAATCTTTTAATGTTGTACAGATTGCTGTTTAAAGTGCTTTTGCTGTACTTTTTCTGTAAATACTCTCTGATTGTCATTGCATAAGTTCATTGATTTACTCGTTCGTTTTTATTTGTTTTTTGGTACTCGTGATTTCACTCGCTTAAAAGCTCGTTTAGTTGGTTTTGATTGATATGCGTATAAATTTCGGTGCTTTCTATATGGCTGTGTCCTAAAAATAATTGTACTTGTTCCAATGCCATTCCGTTCTCTAAAAGATGTGTCGCTATGCTGTGCCGTAATGTGTGCATTCCGATTTTGGTTAATTCTGCCTGTGTAAATGCTTTCCCGAAGTCTGTACGTTTGATGATTTTTTTCAGTTGCTTGTTTAGTGTGCCTGTCTGCATTCTCGTTCCTTTGCTGTTCAGGAACACGGCTTTTTGTTTTGTTTCTTCAGATGAAAGAAAAATTTGTAGTTCGTTGCTGATTGTATCGTTTATCGGGACTAATCTTCTTTTGCTGTTCTTGCCTTTCTGAACGATAACAAGGTTTTCCGTTAATCGTAAATCTTCTTTGTTCAGCTAACTGACTTCGTTTGCTCTCAACCCACAACCATACGCAATATGTAATATGGCTTTTTCCTGGTTGTTTTCTGTTACTTCATAAAGCTCTCTTATTTCCTGCTGTGTAAAAATGATACGGTTTACTTCTTCATCAGGATAATTAAATTTCAGGTGTGATGCAGGATTGATTTTGATTTTTCCTAAATGCAACGCATAACCTAAATACTGCTGTACGCAACGCATTATGTCGTAAACGGTTTTCAGCTTCAACGTTTCTTTGGTTCTGGTGCTTTTCCTGTTCTGTATGTATTCGTAAAAATTCCCGATTTCTACGGCTGTAATGTGATGTAGCTGATAAATCCCGATTTCTTCCAACCAATTAAAAAACTCTTTCAGGTATAAATATTTCGATTGGCAAGTGTCGTCCGCATAACCCAATAACATAAGGTATTCCTTGTATTCTTTGCTTTCTTTCTGATACAGTTCATTGTAAATAATATGTCTGCTCGGTAATGCCATACTATGACGTTTTGTATTGCTATGATGTTTTTGCTTTTGTATTCTCGTGGAATTAGGAACGCTAAATAAGCATTGAGTAGTTAGATATTAGTATTGAGATAGTTACGACTTATTCTTGTGTTCCTTTTGTGTTCCGTAGCGTTTCAAACACTTTCATTCACTATCATACTTAATGTTTTGTTCTTTGGCTTTGAGGGTGCAATATTATTTTCTGTTTTCAGCTTTTGTATTTGGTTCATCAGGAAGTCCTTTATTTCGGCTCTCAACTTCTGGTAATTGTCCCAATAGCTGATTTTGTATTTTATTCCTTTGTTGGCATAGCCTCCGTTTTGTTTGATGTATTCGAGTTCCGTAAGCGTTTGTACGTACCTAAAGACCTGTGTTTTGCTTACGTTCAGATGTTGCCTTACATCCCTTAAAACAAAGTCTTGGTTTTCGTTTTTTACATACTTCTTTAATCGTTCAAAGAACTGCCTTAAACTTCCGTCCAGTTCGTCCACCTTTAAGACAATGCTTTCAAAAAGGATTTCCGTAGCCTGTTCTATATCTTCAATCTCGGTTACTAATTGATTATCTTTTGTGAGCTTTCTTTGGTACTGATTTAAAAACGTTACCTGTTTAATAACCGCTTGGTACATTTCGTTTAACCGTCTTATTTTATGCACCTTTTCGGGAAGATTCAATTTTGTCGCATAAGGGTTGATTACTTCGTAATGCTTTAAGTTCCTTACCAACTGTTGTATAAAATGGATTGTTCTCTGGCTTTCGTTCGGGTCGATTTCCCCTGCATTCCTGCAGTTCTGATACTCTATAATTCTTTGTGTCTGCTCCTTGCTTTCATCAACTGCAATCAAAAAACTACGGGACATATTATCCTCGTACGTTTCGCCTTTTGTTGTGGCTGATAAACTACTGAACTGACCTTTTACGATTTTATGACTGCTTTTATTATTCCCTTTTTTATCCTTTATCGTTACCGAACTTCTTAAAACTTGGTTAGATATAAACTCCCGAAGTGCATACAAAGCGTCTTCTTTTAAGCCGTCTAAATCTTCAATGATGACAACCTTTTGGAACAGGTCGAACTCGCCCCAATTATATAAACTGCTTTCCGTTATTCTTGTAAAACGCAATACGTCTTCCTGTGGCATTAAATCGGCTATCCTGCTGATGATATGTGTTTTTCCGCTTCCCGAACTTCCTTGTACTAAAGCGTGTAAGGGATTTTTATTTAAATAGCTGATGATGATTAAAAACAATAACATACGGCTGTTTTCTTCGCCTACTATTCCCGCTTTTCCGATTTCTGTATTCAGGTTCTTCAGTAAATGTTTTCGCTTTAAAAAATCTATGCTGTTGCCTGTTCCTGTGCTTGGTTCTTTGAGTTGCTTGGTTGTTTTATCTTCAATTGAAAAAGAAAAATTTAACTCCGTTCTGTTGTTCAGCAATTCAATAAATATGCTTTCTTCGTGTCCCTGTAAAGTTTCGTTGATGTCTTTGTTTATCGGCTCTGCTGTGGTTAATTTTAATTTCGGGTATTCAGCTTTGAGCATTGCCCCGTATTTCTTAACCGCTTCTTTTCCTGCTGTATCGTTGTCAAAAAAGAAAATGATTTCTTCCAACTGCGGAAGTTCCTTTATTGCCTGCTGGTGTTCTTCGGTTAGTCCGTTTGTTCCGTAACACGCTAAAACTGCATATTCCTTTGTTATGGTTTCTATCTGTAATAAACTTGCTCCGTCAATAATGCTTTCCGTTAAGATTAGTTTTTTGGTGTTCGGTTCAGGATAATTCGGGTAAAGTCCTTTTCTGTTCTTTAAGTAAAAATGTCTGCTGTCCTTATCATTTAACGTACTTCTAAAATACAATCCTGTTACTTCGCTATTCCTGTTCTTCAATGCAAAACAGATACACCATTTCCCAAAAACTCCGTATGCTTTTTCCCCTGTACGTCCTGTAATGTTCTTGTCAATCAGTAATCCGTATTCTAAACATTGAGCAATTACATTCTCGTCTTTCCTTGCTCCGTGATGGAACTGCCCCGCATTGTAACCGATTTCGGTTTTCTTAAAATCTAAATTCCGTTGCTGTAAATAATCCTTTGCAGGTTTTGAGTTGCTGACCGCATTTTTAAAGTATTGGTACATATTCCCTAAAAACTGTTCCCTGCTTAATTCGGGTTGGTAGCGTTCTTTGCTGTCGGGTTTCTGATAACCTAATATTTCCTTGCATTTGTTTATGGCTTCGGCTTTGGTGCTGTTCTCTTTGTGCATTACAAAATCTATCACGTCCATACTCTTGCCATGTGTCTTGCAGTTGGAACTAAAACAATATGCCGTTTGCGTTTTGTAATACACCTGCATACTCGGGATTTTGTCCTCGTGGAACGGACAGCTTATTCTGCTCTGCTTGTCCGTCTTTAAGCCGTAATAGTGCAATACGTTCGACATTGTGAGCTTTTGTTTGATTTCTGATATTTCCATTGAAAAAAAATTTTAATCCTACATATCTGTCGCAAATCTACAAACTTTGTATTAAACAACCAAACATTACTGATTTTTATCCTACATTTTTTGTTTGTACATTTGCCTTATTATTTAACTTAGTGTAGTTTTCAATACATTTATGAAGTCAATAAGCTTTGGTAAAAGGCTCACGGAAGTGAGAAAAGATAAAAAGATGTCGCAGGACGAAGTGGGTAAACTCGTTGGCGTTCACGGTGCTGTAATTGGTAGATATGAGCGTGATGAAGTAAAACCATCTATTGAGATGGCCACGCAGTTGGCCGAAGCTCTAGAAGTGTCTTTGGATTATTTGGTAGGCTCTACCGATGTGCTTCTTGAAAAGAGTATTGTAAATCGTGTTCTTGATATACAAAAACTAAAAGAGAGCGAAAAACAACACGTCTTCGCTCTCCTTGATGCTTTTATTAAGCAAACTAAGTTGCAAAGTATTATGTAAGATAAAATTTGGCGATTTTGGTTACAATTTAGACTTTTTAAAATAAAATACTTTCCGGTCTTTATCAATTATAATCTTTCCATTTGAAAAAGGAAGCAAACTCGGCATAAGTAATGTTTCTCCTATAATTCCATTTTCAGGCTTGGTATAATTACTTAAATCTAAGTCATAATTTAAATACAAATTCATAAAGTCAATTTTATCCCCATTTAATCTCCAGTTATTTTCATTTACACCAAATAATTCACCTGTTTTATAATAAATCACTTGTTTATATTTATGATTTTCATACAAAAACAAAGTGTCTATGGTGTTCTCACTAGGATTTTTAATATAAATTCCTATAAGATTACTTTCTGACGTTTTACAAGATATTGTTGTAAAAAAGATAGCTACTAAGAAACAAACATTTTCCTTTTTCATCACGGTTCAACATTATTATCAATCCAAATATATGTTTGATTTGTTGTACTTTGTTTTGGTTGTATACAAATACATCCATTATTTCTACTAATATTTTTAATCCACGGTAAATGATAATAAAAAGATTCTTTGGATTTTTGGTCTGTTATCATTACCAATCTTTGATGGTTCCCAATATCATAAAAACTCACACCTCCTGAACCCATCATTTGCATAGTCATATTAGTTCCTGAAAGCAACAATCCAGAAAGTCCAAAATCTATTGGAATGTATTTTTTTGAAATCTTATTATCAAAATCCCAAGCTTTTAGCTTTTAAATAATCATTTCTTGCTCCGTGATAAAGATTACTTTTTCTAATATCTTTAATCATATTATTATCTCTACCAAAAAACAAACTGTTTTCTGGTCCAGTACCTGACTGCCACTCGTCATAAACAGATTTCCAATTAATACTCTCGTCTCTTTGAGTATAACCTCTCATAAAACGTGAATCAGCAATCCAATTGGTAAACCCATTCTTTGTATTTACAATTTCGGTTTGACCTTTTCTATCCCCATCTAAATGATGATTAAAATCTATGCCAACATCATCTCCTAAATTTGAAACTTTTGTTCTGACTTCTTTACCATTTTTATCGTGAGTAATTTCATACTCACCATCTACCTCAAACATTCCCGTTGGGTCGGTATATCGGATTGGGTTATTAAACCCATAACGATACGGCGACCAGCTTGGCATTTTCTCCGCTAACGGGTCAACATTTAGCCACCTACCAATGGCTGGGTCGTAGTTTCGGGCGTGGAAATCGTAGAGGTTTAAATTTAACTTCAACATATTATAATCCAAAGGAGCTGTTATTTTTCTAATACTTCAATACAAATTGTACTTTTTTTATTGTAAATCTAAACTTTTTTATCCAAATCGCAATTTTCTTGTTTGTAAGAAAAAGCGAAATAGTAAGTTGAATGTAGCTTTTACTATTTTTCAAATTTTAAATTAATTCCTAACTTTTTTATTTTATTGGCAAATTCGATTTTATTCATTGGACCAAAAATAATGTCCTTTTTTTTAATAATAATCCAAAAATACAAAGATTCTTCACCATAGTGATACTCATACTCTTCTTTATACAAAGGGTCTTGTGGCAATTTTGGCTTCTGTTTAGCAATTATATATTCATCATTATAAACATAATCTAAAATTGTTGCAGGAATTTCTTTACCATTAGGTCTTTCGCAAAGAATATCCTTTATTTCACCACCTTCATCTCTATAAAAATACCCTTTTCCTAAATATTTATTATAATCTGAAGTGCAGCTTTGAATAATTAAAACAAGCCAATATAAAAATATTTTTTTGATCTTCATAGTTATCTAATCCAAGGTAAAATCGGTGTAAGATTTTTATTACCGTAAATATTTATTTCAAAAGATTTTCCTTCTCCTGCAACTTTTCTCCCTATAATTGTTTCTACATTTCTTGCCCAATTCAATGGATTTTTGGTATTATGCATTTCGAAATTGTATTCATCTGCATATGCTCTTACAGAATGATTAGGATATCTTTTTAATGTAATATTTCCATAAACTAGACCGTCATTTAAAGAGCTACTATTCAATAATAGATTAAAGGTTTTTACTTGTCCTACATATTTCTCTCCTAAAGATAAAATCCCTGACAAATCTATCTTTTCCAACGAGGTAAATAAAGGTTCCCCTTTTCCATTTCTGTACCAGTCATTAGCTTCATCTAAAGTTATTCCCCCATCATAATCTGGTCTGTCTTTTAGTCCATTGTAATGAGAAAGTAATTTATCAATTCCATCTTTATTTAATTCTTCAGCACCCAAATTATAACTTAGAGCTTCTTGATGAGACATACCTTGTGTGAAATTTTTTTTATTCATTACGATAGCTTTTCCTTGTAATCCTTTATCATCTGTCCCTAAAAAATTTCCGTCCGTATCATAAATAGGATTGTCTAACATACCTGTCGGATCAACTCTGTTTATCGGGTTGTTGCTTACAAAATGGTATGATGTCTTGTTTGGTTGAACTTCCACCAACGGATCCACATTTAACCACAACTGCACAACTTTTGCCTCGTGCGACTGCACGGGTTTGCGTGTGCGAAGCACTTGCAAAATCGGTTGATATGTGATTTTAAGACAGCCCATTATCAACGTCAAAGATAATTTTTTCTTTTCAATTGAGTTACAGATGAAAGAAAAAATATCGGCTCGATTTTTTTCGTTGGCTTCGTAGCGTAGCGGACAAGGCAATGGAAAAAATGAGCAAACAACCGAAGGGCGTTAGTTTTTAATCAATAATCTGCGAAGCTCCATACTGCCGGTAGGCTCTGCCATTGTCTGACCGAAGGAAGTGGCACTATAAACCAAAAAAATAAATGCTTCCTTTTTAAGTGGGATACCGCTTTTCGGGTGGGAAGCGTTGGCAAGGGGAAAGAGTTGTGCAGGCGGTTTTTGCAGTGGCTATTTGCGAAGCGAAAACATAAAATGAATTATGGTTTCAAAAAACACCTTTAAAAAACAAATTAAAAACTTCGTTTTTTGAACCATAATGGAAGCGATTTTATGTTAAATAGCTTACCCCGTTTTTTTGCTGGCATAAGTGAGCGGGGAGTACGGAGCGAACGGCTTTTTGCTTTGTTTTTTCAGCATTGGGACAGCTCTTTTATTTTTTCAGTTGTCCGCTTAAAATTCAATATTATTTTCAACTGAAAAATAAATGTGCTGTGGAGCGTTGGCAAAAAACAACGCAAAAAGTATGACAGAAAAAAACGGGGGCACTGCAAAACCTGTCTGCAACAGCCTTTCCCCTGTGCGTTGGCGGGCGGGTTATTAAATTCCCCCACAAAAAGGAAGCATTTATTTTTTTACCGCTTTTTTTCTATTGTTTTTTATCGGATTGGGTGGTAATTATTGACTGCATTTTGTAATTGTTCCAATTCCGATTGCTTGTATTGGACTGTCGTACTGGCTCTTTTATGTCCGCTAAAAACCTGTACTATTCTTGTATCATTTTCTTTCTTTAAAAGGTTCGCAATAACACTTTGCCTTATCTTCATCGGTTGGATTTGTTCGTTTTCTGTGCGGTTCTCGTTGATTATCCTGCTTATTCCGTGCGGTTTTATCTTCTCTCCGTACTGCCCTAAAATAAACGCTGTTTCATCAGGATTTTTAAGATTGTATTTCAGTAAATTATTTCGGTCCTTTTCCAGATATTTATAAAACAAAAGGATCTGTTTGGCTTGTAACGGTAAGGTTCTGCTTTTCGGGCTTTTAGATGTGGCTTCTTTACTTCCTTTGATAAATATTTCTGCCTTGTCCAGATTGATATGATGCACTTCTAATTCTGCAATTTCATTAACTGTTAAGGCTTGGTAAATCAATAAACTGATAATGATTTTATTCCTTGTTTCAAGTTGCTTTTTTCGTTTGATTTGGTAGCTTTCAAAGAAGTTTTCTAATGTTTCCGGACTGTACAGATTATCAACCGGGATTTGTCTGTTTATCTTGTCTTTTAGGTACAGTTCACTGCAAGGATGGTCTTTCCGTTTTCCGATTTCTAATAAATAATTGAAGTAGATTTTTACTGCATATAAACAATGTCGTAATGTTTTGCGGTGTAAATCGTAGTTTTTGCGTAGGTATTCGATGTAATGTAAAACGTCTTTGTAGGTGGCTTTTTCGGCTCTTTTATCGTAGTAATCCGTAAATCTTTTAATGTTGTACAGATTGCTGTTTAAAGTGCTTTTGCTGTACTTTTTCTGTAAATACTCTCTGATTGTCATTGCATAAGTTCATTGATTTACTCGTTCGTTTTTATTTGTTTTTTGGTACTCGTGATTTCACTCGCTTAAAAGCTCGTTTAGTTGGTTTTGATTGATATGCGTATAAATTTCGGTGCTTTCTATATGGCTGTGTCCTAAAAATAATTGTACTTGTTCCAATGCCATTCCGTTCTCTAAAAGATGTGTCGCTATGCTGTGCCGTAATGTGTGCATTCCGATTTTGGTTAATTCTGCCTGTGTAAATGCTTTCCCGAAGTCTGTACGTTTGATGATTTTTTTCAGTTGCTTGTTTAGTGTGCCTGTCTGCATTCTCGTTCCTTTGCTGTTCAGGAACACGGCTTTTTGTTTTGTTTCTTCAGATGAAAGAAAAATTTGTAGTTCGTTGCTGATTGTATCGTTTATCGGGACTAATCTTCTTTTGCTGTTCTTGCCTTTCTGAACGATAACAAGGTTTTCCGTTAATCGTAAATCTTCTTTGTTCAGCTAACTGACTTCGTTTGCTCTCAACCCACAACCATACGCAATATGTAATATGGCTTTTTCCTGGTTGTTTTCTGTTACTTCATAAAGCTCTCTTATTTCCTGCTGTGTAAAAATGATACGGTTTACTTCTTCATCAGGATAATTAAATTTCAGGTGTGATGCAGGATTGATTTTGATTTTTCCTAAATGCAACGCATAACCTAAATACTGCTGTACGCAACGCATTATGTCGTAAACGGTTTTCAGCTTCAACGTTTCTTTGGTTCTGGTGCTTTTCCTGTTCTGTATGTATTCGTAAAAATTCCCGATTTCTACGGCTGTAATGTGATGTAGCTGATAAATCCCGATTTCTTCCAACCAATTAAAAAACTCTTTCAGGTATAAATATTTCGATTGGCAAGTGTCGTCCGCATAACCCAATAACATAAGGTATTCCTTGTATTCTTTGCTTTCTTTCTGATACAGTTCATTGTAAATAATATGTCTGCTCGGTAATGCCATACTATGACGTTTTGTATTGCTATGATGTTTTTGCTTTTGTATTCTCGTGGAATTAGGAACGCTAAATAAGCATTGAGTAGTTAGATATTAGTATTGAGATAGTTACGACTTATTCTTGTGTTCCTTTTGTGTTCCGTAGCGTTTCAAACACTTTCATTCACTATCATACTTAATGTTTTGTTCTTTGGCTTTGAGGGTGCAATATTATTTTCTGTTTTCAGCTTTTGTATTTGGTTCATCAGGAAGTCCTTTATTTCGGCTCTCAACTTCTGGTAATTGTCCCAATAGCTGATTTTGTATTTTATTCCTTTGTTGGCATAGCCTCCGTTTTGTTTGATGTATTCGAGTTCCGTAAGCGTTTGTACGTACCTAAAGACCTGTGTTTTGCTTACGTTCAGATGTTGCCTTACATCCCTTAAAACAAAGTCTTGGTTTTCGTTTTTTACATACTTCTTTAATCGTTCAAAGAACTGCCTTAAACTTCCGTCCAGTTCGTCCACCTTTAAGACAATGCTTTCAAAAAGGATTTCCGTAGCCTGTTCTATATCTTCAATCTCGGTTACTAATTGATTATCTTTTGTGAGCTTTCTTTGGTACTGATTTAAAAACGTTACCTGTTTAATAACCGCTTGGTACATTTCGTTTAACCGTCTTATTTTATGCACCTTTTCGGGAAGATTCAATTTTGTCGCATAAGGGTTGATTACTTCGTAATGCTTTAAGTTCCTTACCAACTGTTGTATAAAATGGATTGTTCTCTGGCTTTCGTTCGGGTCGATTTCCCCTGCATTCCTGCAGTTCTGATACTCTATAATTCTTTGTGTCTGCTCCTTGCTTTCATCAACTGCAATCAAAAAACTACGGGACATATTATCCTCGTACGTTTCGCCTTTTGTTGTGGCTGATAAACTACTGAACTGACCTTTTACGATTTTATGACTGCTTTTATTATTCCCTTTTTTATCCTTTATCGTTACCGAACTTCTTAAAACTTGGTTAGATATAAACTCCCGAAGTGCATACAAAGCGTCTTCTTTTAAGCCGTCTAAATCTTCAATGATGACAACCTTTTGGAACAGGTCGAACTCGCCCCAATTATATAAACTGCTTTCCGTTATTCTTGTAAAACGCAATACGTCTTCCTGTGGCATTAAATCGGCTATCCTGCTGATGATATGTGTTTTTCCGCTTCCCGAACTTCCTTGTACTAAAGCGTGTAAGGGATTTTTATTTAAATAGCTGATGATGATTAAAAACAATAACATACGGCTGTTTTCTTCGCCTACTATTCCCGCTTTTCCGATTTCTGTATTCAGGTTCTTCAGTAAATGTTTTCGCTTTAAAAAATCTATGCTGTTGCCTGTTCCTGTGCTTGGTTCTTTGAGTTGCTTGGTTGTTTTATCTTCAATTGAAAAAGAAAAATTTAACTCCGTTCTGTTGTTCAGCAATTCAATAAATATGCTTTCTTCGTGTCCCTGTAAAGTTTCGTTGATGTCTTTGTTTATCGGCTCTGCTGTGGTTAATTTTAATTTCGGGTATTCAGCTTTGAGCATTGCCCCGTATTTCTTAACCGCTTCTTTTCCTGCTGTATCGTTGTCAAAAAAGAAAATGATTTCTTCCAACTGCGGAAGTTCCTTTATTGCCTGCTGGTGTTCTTCGGTTAGTCCGTTTGTTCCGTAACACGCTAAAACTGCATATTCCTTTGTTATGGTTTCTATCTGTAATAAACTTGCTCCGTCAATAATGCTTTCCGTTAAGATTAGTTTTTTGGTGTTCGGTTCAGGATAATTCGGGTAAAGTCCTTTTCTGTTCTTTAAGTAAAAATGTCTGCTGTCCTTATCATTTAACGTACTTCTAAAATACAATCCTGTTACTTCGCTATTCCTGTTCTTCAATGCAAAACAGATACACCATTTCCCAAAAACTCCGTATGCTTTTTCCCCTGTACGTCCTGTAATGTTCTTGTCAATCAGTAATCCGTATTCTAAACATTGAGCAATTACATTCTCGTCTTTCCTTGCTCCGTGATGGAACTGCCCCGCATTGTAACCGATTTCGGTTTTCTTAAAATCTAAATTCCGTTGCTGTAAATAATCCTTTGCAGGTTTTGAGTTGCTGACCGCATTTTTAAAGTATTGGTACATATTCCCTAAAAACTGTTCCCTGCTTAATTCGGGTTGGTAGCGTTCTTTGCTGTCGGGTTTCTGATAACCTAATATTTCCTTGCATTTGTTTATGGCTTCGGCTTTGGTGCTGTTCTCTTTGTGCATTACAAAATCTATCACGTCCATACTCTTGCCATGTGTCTTGCAGTTGGAACTAAAACAATATGCCGTTTGCGTTTTGTAATACACCTGCATACTCGGGATTTTGTCCTCGTGGAACGGACAGCTTATTCTGCTCTGCTTGTCCGTCTTTAAGCCGTAATAGTGCAATACGTTCGACATTGTGAGCTTTTGTTTGATTTCTGATATTTCCATTGAAAAAAAATTTTAATCCTACATATCTGTCGCAAATCTACAAACTTTGTATTAAACAACCAAACATTACTGATTTTTATCCTACATTTTTTGTTTGTACATTTGCCTTATAATTGCTTTTACTGCATTAAAACATACAGATATGACCTTTGGCGAACGATTGACACAAGTAAGAAAGAGAAAAAGCCTTTCCCAAGCGGAAGTAGGTAAGAAAATCGGTATCAATGGCGATGCCTACGGAAGATATGAACGCAACGAAGTAAAGCCGACCATAGAAATGGCGGTTAAAATCGCACAAGCTCTCGAAGTAAGTTTGGATTTTCTAACGGGTAATTCTGATGTGGAACTCGACAAGGCTACTCTCGACAGAGTGCAGGAAGTTACAAAGCTCCCGAAAAAGACAAGGATTACATTTTTGTAACCCTCGATGCTCTGATAAGAGATTTTAAAAACAAACACGCTTACGCTAAATAAACAAAGCCACTCATTGAGTGGCTTTGTTGTTTATTTCAATTTCTGGTAACAATTCTGGTCGGACAAGCTAGCGGATAAATGTCCCACACAAAACTCAATAGTTCCTTTTCTTCGCTCTAAATTTCCTCCCCATCCTCCTATAGTATCTCGAACACTTTCAGGAAAGTTAACCAAATCATCATCTAAATTTAGATAAAATGATTTAAACTTTATATAATTTCCATCAAGTTCCCATTTCCCATTGATTTCCAATACAAGTTTCTTATTCTTGTCGAAAACCTTTCTGTGATACTTATTATGTTCCTTTAATTGTATGGTATCAAATGTATTTTTGTAGTCTGTCGGTGCATAAACTCCGATTAACTCTTTTTCTGTATAGCCACACGAAACAAACAATAAGCCTATTAAAAACATTCCCACTACTTTCATATTACTACCATTTAATTGCCGGCAAACGCTGATGTTCTGTATTACGGTACTCCTGCCTTGCTTTCTGTAACTGATTTATATAATCTACTCGTATCTGACTTTTATTCTGTACTTCTTGTATTGTTTCTGTCCAAATATAAGTTTGATAAGTAGTACCGTTCAGCCTAAAATCGGAACGCTCCCAACTTGGTGACATTCTATACATAAACGATTGCATTGATTTCGTATCATTCATCATATAAAGAACCTTATCCCCTAGTTTATAATAAGAAAGGTTCGCACGACCAATAAACTGTTCCCAACCGTCAAATCCTGCTGTTAGTGGGTTTATATCTCCGTAATCAAAATTAACCCGTCCTTTACTACCTCCATCATTTAATACCGCTGTTCTTGCCTTTCCTGCATAAACTGAAAAAGTTTTATCAAAAGAACCAAAAACACCTGTGCTGGTATTGTCAAAATCAGCAAACATACTCTTTGTTGGTCCTGTTCCTTGGTCCCATTCATTAAATAGTGTTCCCCAACCTGTACTATTATCACGTTGAGTATAACCTCTGATTAATGCTTCCCCTCCTTTAATAACATTAGACGCTCCAGTTGCTCTATCTACCACCTTAGTACTTCCATCTCCCTGATGATGGAAATCTATCTTATCACCTCCTAAATCACTGATTTTATTTCCGTCCTTATCATATTCGTGGTCAAGCATTCCTGTCGGGTCAACTCTACTAACGGGGTTATTTGAGCAATAATGGTATGGTGTCTTGTCTGGTTGAACTTCTGCCAGCGGATCTACACTCACAAACACGCTTATTCTTGGGTCGTAATACCTCGCACCATAGTAACTCATCCCTGTTGCTTCGTCGAGTTCTTTTGCGTTGAATTTATACCCATTGTTGAAATTGGTAGTCTGATTATGCTCCACAGCTACCTCTCCAAACGGTAAGTAGTCATAATACGCAACTGGTCGTCCGTTGTCGTCGGTTACATAAGTGCTACTTCCTAAGTGGTCGCCGTGGTAGTAATAAACTCTATCAACCGACGGTTGCACTGGTTCGAGACTTACAAACTTATCTTTCACAAACTATTTATTTTATCTAAACAACGAGGTAAATGTAATGATTTTTAGCAAAATAAAAAATGTTTTTTTTAATGAAAGGTAAACGGCTAGAACTCTTTGCAAAAAACTCCCTTTTTTGAGTCTTTTTTTATTAGAAGAAATATCTCAAACAGAATTAGCCAATCGTTTGGGTATTCATAAAAATGTATTAGGAAGATATGAGCGTAATGAAATGCTTCCCTCGATTGATATCGCTCGTAAAATAGCGGATATTTTAGAAGTGTCTTTGGATTAACTGACAAGTAAACAAGATGTGCAAATTGATAAAACCACCAGCGAAAGAATCTTGGAAGTGTCTAAATTTGAAGAAACCGACCAAAACCATATCTTCTCTGTTATCGACGCCTTTATCGCTAAAAGAAAAATTCAATCTATCTTATAAATACAAACTCCGCTAGGTTTAAAACCTAGCGGAGTTTGGGGTTAAAGGATTTAAATATCAATTAATTGCATTTTAATATTTTTCAAAATATACTATCAAATTAATGATTTGTTTTATATAATTTATAATTGGTATATTTTTCATCTATCCCCAAAGGTATTATATAATCGTGATGAAATTTCCAAATTTCATTATCGAAAAAACGTTTTTGTTCAATCGTTATTTCAAAAAAATTAGCATTTTCATTAATTATTTTGTACGTTGGTGATTTCAGTCCTCTAGTATCAACAATATAAAACGATGAGAAATTTCCAATAATATTAGTTTTATCAAATTGATTTTTCATAACTATCGTATCTCCTTTATTATTAATTAAATAAATTTCGTAAACAAAATAATAATCATTTGTATTTCGTACTTTAAAAATATGCTTTTTATCTTTTTTTATAGACTCTACTACTTTAATTTTATCATTTTTAATATCACTATTTAAAATAAGAATGCTATCATTTTTTATTTCCCATTTTCCCTCTATTTTTAAACTTAAAAAATTAGTGTTATTCTTATAAATAAATTGTCCATTTTTCAATAGACTAATACTCTCATAATAATAAGGAGTTTGATATGAATACATATCTTCAACATTTGTTTTTTGAGAATTCAAAATAAAAGGGAAATATAGAGTAAAAATTAAAAATCTAATTATATCCATTCTGTTATTTTTTGTTATAATCTTTTTGCCAACCTTTATAAACTTCTTTTACAGGTAATCCTAATTTACCAGCCTCTGTTGTTTTTTTTCTCAACTGTTTACCAATATTAGATTTCAAACCAATAGGTCCATTTGGTAAAATCTGATAAGCTGCAGGTGTCATAGTGCTTCCTAATTGTCTAACATCATCATCACTCATTTTTAAGGGATACCCCTCTACTATTGAATTAGGTGTCTGAAAGAATTGCATTCCTGTAACTAATGCCCTCTCTCTATTATATGCATTTGTTTCATCTGTAATATCATACAGCATTCCATAAGAAGAATTATCAACAACTAACGAAACATCTCCAACTTCATACTGATAAGCATGATGTAATTCATGTGCTACTAATCCAATATTGTTATCTACGCTAATCATAATTTCTCCTGAACTCATATCATACTTCATTCCTCCTTCTTTATTTGAAGTGTCAAGATATACATTATATATCTGATCAGATTTTTCTAATTTAGATATTTCATCCAAAATGTTAGTGTAAAAAGAAATTAATTTTTCTCCTGAATTTGAATCTATATATCCTTTTTTAATTAACTCTTTTTGAGTATTGATATTATTTGTTATTTCTTTTTTAAAATTCGCAACAACATTATCATGATCTTTAATTTCCCTCCCATCAGGATCAATAAAGTTTATTGGATTATTAGCAGTATAAACATAACCTCCAATGTTTCTGTATTCCTCCGCCATCGGATCTACAGATATAAAAACACTCAATCTTGGGTCGTAGTACCTTGCTCCGTAGTAGTACCTATTTATTCATTTTTGCAACTCTTGATGCTCTAAAATCAGATATACTTATTTGCTATTATGAGTGCCTTTTGTATGAATTAATAAATAGTGTTTGTTTTCCTTTACAACCTTAAATATAGCTTTATCTCTTTCTATTTTCATAAAACTATTGCTTCCTATATCAAAAGAAACTTTTCCTTTTTTTACTTGTTCAGGATTTGGAAATTCATCTTCGTGATAAACTATTTTATCTCCCTTAACAAAGATTATTCTTTTAGCTATATCAGTAAAATAAGGATATTCAAATCCTAATTGGTTATTCAAATTCTCCAATGATAAACTTTCTGTCGAAATTAATACATAATCCCAATCTTCTACAACAATATCTTTTAAAGATACCATACAATTATCCTCCCGTTCTAAACAAACATTTTGTATTTTTTCACTAATCTTGCTATCCGATGTGTCATTACAAGAGTAAATCACAAGTATGATTAAAATTATCAATATCCTTTTCATACATAAATTACCATTTAGGACCTCTTTCTAAACGTTCAATCTTTTTTTGACTTTTTGCATCTCGTATTTTCTGTTCTGATTGAGTAAAACCATTCGTGTTTAATCCCTGAATAATATCTTTTGCTTTATTATATTGTTCTTTACTCAATCTTGTTTGAGATATACTCCAACCTGTTGTATTCCCTTCTTCATCGATTATAACCGTTGCTGTCCAAAGACCTTTATTTTTAAAATAATCTAATGTTTTCATAGCTAATTCTTGCATATTAGCATTAGGATTAGCTTCACCTATACTTCTTCCGATTATATTGTTGAGTAAATCAATTGTTTCATCTGCTTCTGCAAGTGTATTGAAAGTTGTTATTAAATTGTTTCCTGTAGCTGCAAACGGATTGACTTCGTGAGCATTTCCAACTTGTTTTGCTATATTTGTACCAAATTCTTTTGTAATTTCAGCTTGCCACAAAGTATGCCTATAAGCATTCACTTGCGACCCCTCTTTTTGTGCATTTTCATTTAAACCTATACGAGTTGAAAATCTGACAGAATTAGTGGAAATATTAGTACATCCTTTACTCGGCGTTCCTATTGATACAGCTGCTATAGGATGCCTTAAAGCAAAGCCTATTGTCCTAGAATTTACAGTCGCAGTATAATAACCTGGACCTATCGGATCCTCCTTACTCATCCCCGTAGGATCCACAAAATTCACAGGATTATTCCCTACATAGCTGTATGGCTCAAAGGTTTTTTCTTGTAAGCTGAACATACTTATTTTATACACAATCCTTTCAAATTTTTAGTAAAATACAAATCGCTTATACCTTCTTCTTTACATATTTCTGTATTATCTTCAAATTGAAAACATTTTATATGTAAATCATTAACAGGTGATATTTTAATATTCCCAATATAGGGAGCTGTAGAACGGAAAGAAGTTAATTTAAGCATATAATCTTTCCCTATTTCTATTTTTTTACAGCTCTCTACTACTTCTTTTTTTGATACTATTTGAAAAACAGAATCACCTTTTGTGGTATAAACAAGATAATAACTATTTATCGAATCTATCTTTGTTATTTTATGATATAATTCATTTTGATTACTGTTTTTCTTTACAATATTACAATTTATTAATAAAAAAAAAGAAAAACATATAATAACTTTATTCATAATACTATGGTATTTTTAATATTATTGTTCCATTAGATGTCTTATACTCTAAATTTGTCGCGTTTGGAGGAAATCTTCCTGAAGGTGTTAATTTAAGTTCATTTCCCTTTTCATCATAAATAAATTCTTTAACAATACCTGATTGAGGTGTCGCTGTATTATGTGCCTGAGTATAAACACTATTGGGTTTTCCGCCAGCAGGAGATGAAATATTTTTTGATTTTGAAATAAGCCCTCCTTGATAAGCTTCTGTGATTTCATGTAAAGTATCTGCACCTGGTTTATTATAGTCTGCACTAAGTTTTTTTAAAACATTTGGATTGATAAGTTGTTCGGCAACAACATTTTTTTTACCATTGTCATTTATTACTGTATTTCCCATAAAGGCACCACCTATAAATAATTCATTATTCGGAGTTGTATATGTATCATCTGCTATTATATTCACAATAATGGAGTTATCATCAATAGCATCTATTAATTGTTGAGTATCAGAACTAATATTTACTCCTTCTATTGGTCTGTATGATAATTTACCTGAAAAATCCATTGTCAAAATTAATTGACCAGCAACAGCAGATTGCAACTCTAAGAAAGCTTCTTTTGCCATATTTCCTGTAATTATCACCTCATCTTTACTCATCCCCGTAGGGTCAGTAAACATCACAGGATTATTCCCTACATAGCTGTATGGTTCAAAGGTTTGATCTACAAGCGGATCTACACTCACAAAAACCGACAACCTCGAATCATAATACCTCGCTCCGTAATAACTCATACCTGTTGCTTCGTCAAGTTCTTTAGCGTTGAATTTATAACCATTGTTGAAATTGGTAGTCTGATTATGCTCCACAGCTACCTCTCCAAACGGTAAGTAGTCATAATATGCTACTGGTCGTCCGATATCATCTGTAACGTAAGTACTTGAATTTAAGTGGTCTCCGTGATAATAATATACTCTGTTCAACGATGGTTGTACGGGTTCAAAACCGTGTACAGGCGTAGGTTGTGTCATTACAGGTGGTTCATACGTAATTGGCTCTGTTGGTGTTGGAACTGGCTCTTGGATTGTTGGCGTAGGTTCACACGGTAAAAATTGTTGTAAATACTCCCAAAACTCACAAGGATCCATTCGTTGTGGTTCTGGTGTTATAAAATATTTCATGATTATACCTTTTATTTGGCTATAACAGCGTTTTACATCTGCATTCAACCAATAGGTACTATTGCTTTTATATACAGACAAATAAAACAATTGATATATCGCATTAATACAATCCAACTCACTGATTTCCTCTGGGGTGTACACAGGGTCTGTAATCACCACATCAATCACATCTGCTGGTGAGCAGTTTAATGCGTTTACGGCATAGAGTTTATCACAAGCATTTTGATAAGATGGGTCTGCATTGATGTTTTGTACCGCTGTCAAACAATCTGCCATCGCAGGGTCGTTGGCAAGGTATTGCATAATCGCATCCAACTGTTGCTGACAGTTTTGTGGGCTTTGAGTAGCCGACATCGCCTGCATACTCATCGCCTGTGGTTGCATCTGATTTTGAGAGACAAATTGCCCTTGTAGAGTCATCAAACGACTTGCCAATCGCTTACCGTTGTTGTAATAATGCTTGGTAAGATAAAATTTGGCGATTTTGGTTACAATTTAGACTTTTTAAAATAAAATACTTTCCGGTCTTTATCAATTATAATCTTTCCATTTGAAAAAGGAAGCAAACTCGTCATAAGTAATGTTTCTCCTATAATTCCATTTTCAGGCTTGGTATAATTACTTAAATCTAAGTCATAATTTAAATACAAATTCATAAAGTCAATTTTATCCCCATTTAATCTCCAGTTATTTTCATTTACACCAAATAATTCACCTGTTTTATAATAAATCACTTGTTTATATTTATGATTTTCATACAAAAACAAAGTGTCTATGGTGTTCTCACTAGGATTTTTAATATAAATTCCTATAAGATTACTTTCTGACGTTTTACAAGATATTGTTGTAAAAAAGATAGCTACTAAGAAACAAACATTTTCCTTTTTCATCACGGTTCAACATTATTATCAATCCAAATATATGTTTGATTTGTTGTACTTTGTTTTGGTTGTATACAAATACATCCATTATTTCTACTAATATTTTTAATCCACGGTAAATGATAATAAAAAGATTCTTTGGATTTTTGGTCTGTTATCATTACCAATCTTTGATGGTTCCCAATATCATAAAAACTCACACCTCCTGAACCCATCATTTGCATAGTCATATTAGTTCCTGAAAGCAACAATCCAGAAAGTCCAAAATCTATTGGAATGTATTTTTTTGAAATCTTATTATCAAAATCCCAAGCTTTTAGCTTTTAAATAATCATTTCTTGCTCCGTGATAAAGATTACTTTTTCTAATATCTTTAATCATATTATTATCTCTACCAAAAAACAAACTGTTTTCTGGTCCAGTACCTGACTGCCACTCGTCATAAACAGATTTCCAATTAATACTCTCGTCTCTTTGAGTATAACCTCTCATAAAACGTGAATCAGCAATCCAATTGGTAAACCCATTCTTTGTATTTACAATTTCGGTTTGACCTTTTCTATCCCCATCTAAATGATGATTAAAATCTATGCCAACATCATCTCCTAAATTTGAAACTTTTGTTCTGACTTCTTTACCATTTTTATCGTGAGTAATTTCATACTCACCATCTACCTCAAACATTCCCGTTGGGTCGGTATATCGGATTGGGTTATTAAACCCATAACGATACGGCGACCAGCTTGGCATTTTCTCCGCTAACGGGTCAACACTTATAAAAACACTCAACCTCGAATCATAATACCTCGCTCCATAGTAACTCATCCCTGTTGTTTCGTCGAGTTCTTTGCCGTTGAATTTATATCCGTTGTTGAAATTGGTAGTTTGGTTGTGCTCCACAGCTACCTCTCCAAACGGCAAATAATCATAATACGCAACAGGTCGTCCGTTGTCGTCGGTTACATAAGTACTTGAATTTAAGTGGTCGCCGTGGTAGTAATACACTCTATCGAGTGGGGGCTGTACAGGTTCGAGACTTACAAACTTATCTTTCACAAACTTTTTATTTTATCTAAACAACGAGGTAAATGTAATGATTTTTAGCAAAATAAAAAATGTTTTTTTTAATGAAAGGCAAACGGCTAACATCCTATCGATATTCAAAGAAATTCACTCCGCCAGGCTTACAGCTTGGCGTTTTTTTGTTATAAATCTATAAATTTGCTTTTGCAAGTATACCATTACCTAAATTTCCTACAAAAAGACTGTCTTTGTAAAAAATATATGGAGGCACTAATGTTCCTTTCTCTAAATTTAACTCATTAAATACTTTGCCTGCGTCTTTTGAGTAAATAACACTTTTTCGTGTCCCTCCAAAACCTCCAAGCATACTTTCGTCAACTTTATACGTTATAAGCCCTATTAAATCTTTATATACATAAAATCCATCATCTGATATGTTGTCTATATTATCCATTAGGGTTGTAAATGAATTTTTACGATATTGGACAAGATTAATTTTACCTTCAGTAGTTCCTTGTAAAAAATAGAACGTTACACTATCTGAAATTCTAAAATCAAGATTTAACTTTTTATCTGTAGAGAATATTATTTTTTTTGTCTCTAATGATGCATCAAGTTCTTCCAATTGCATAATACCTCCTTTTTCAGAGAGCTTGTATATCTTTTCTCCAAACAACTGATAAGAGCTATTTGTGGATTTTTCAGTTAGTTTTATTTTTTCATTACCCTGAACTTTATAAAGGCTATAACCATCATAAAATAAATTTTGCACTGCATCATACCAAACTATATGATTCTCGTGTTCAAAAAGTTTGGTGATAATCCCTGACGAATATTTATAAAATGTATCTGATTTTCCATAATTAAGATCACGAGTAAAAAAGCATATGGAAGTATTATCCATCTGTGGTAAAAATCTAGCTGAATTTACCTCATTAAATTCTGTTATAAATTCTAGTTTATCATAAGATTCATTTATTCCTTTTGAAAATAATTTGACTTTAACATCAGTTTCTATGTACCTGTCTTTAGGTTCAGAATACACATATGTAGATTTATTCGTCAAGATATAAAACTCATCATCTATAACAAAAAAATCTTCAAAACTACCATTCTCTTTTACAAATATTTCAACATTTTCATAAATCATTTTATCATTTTTTTCTTCAGAACAAGAAATACTTGTTATTAAACACATTAACAAAATCAGCTGTTTCATAAATCAGAAAATTTTAGGGATAATTTGCCTTACTTGTCTCATACCATCAGGACTTGTTAAATCTTTTAAATCCGGAGTAGTCCCAATTTTGAATTTATCTGAAAATGGTAAATTCTTCAGTAATCCACCTTTTATATAAGACGGAACGTGAGTATCAAAAGCTTTTGTTCTGAAAGCATCATTATTACTTTGAATATAAGAGTCATTCTTTATAAAATTTTCCATTTGTTTTTGTAGCTCTGTAACAGTCTGATCTATCCATTTTTTACCTGCATCAGATAATTCGTTTCTTAATTCTTTAGTGAACTTATTGGCATACTTATGACCATATGACAAATAATAATCTGGTGGAGTTGTGCCATATGATTCAATATGAGCTTTATACCGTTGCTCATAATAACTCGCATCACCTGTAGGTGCTATTGCAACTTTTTGAGAATAATCCGGATTAGGATTTGCATTAACTAACTCCCAAGAGTTATTTTTTGTAAAAGTCCAATCATTACCAAAAGCATCTGTTTGTTTTGCTCCATAATTGTATGTAAATATAGGTTTTGAGGATTCTAATTTGGCAGCAAAAGTAACATCTTTTATTGGAGGTGCACAAGGGACGTATTCTCCATTACTAGCTCGTGTATAACATCTTCCGTCTGGATCAACAAAATTAACAGGATTATTACCTGTATATATGTATGGACTTTCGTTAGGATAATTCTCCACCAACGGATCCACACTCACAAAAACCGACAACCTCGAATCATAATACCTCGCTCCGTAATAACTCATACCCGTGGCTTGGTCTAGTTCTTTAGCGTTGAATTTATACCCATTATTGAAGTTAGTGGTTTGATTATGCTCTACAGCTACCTCTCCAAACGGTAAGTAGTCATAATATGCTACCGGTCTGCCGTTGTTGTCGGTTACATAAGTACTTGAATTTAAGTGATCGCTGTGGTAGTAATACACCTTGTCAATACTTTGCTCAACAGGTTCGAAACCTACAATTGGAGTAGGTTGTGTCATTACAGGTGGTTCATACGTAATTGGCTCTGTTGGTGTTGGAACTGGCTCTTGAATTGTTGGCGTAGGTTCACACGGTAAAAATTGTTGTAAATACTCCCAAAACTCACAAGGATCCATTCGTTGTGGTTCTGGTGTTATAAAATATTTCATGATTATACCTTTTATTTGGCTATAACAGCGTTTTACATCTGCATTCAACCAATAGGTACTACTGCTTTTATATACAGACAAATAAAACAATTGATATATCGCATTAATACAATCCAACTCACTGATTTCCTCTGGGGTGTACACAGGGTCTGTAATCACCACATCAATCACATCTGCGGGTGAGCAGTTTAATGCGTTTACGGCATAGAGTTTATCACAAGCATTTTGATAAGATGGGTCTGCATTGATGTTTTGTACCGCTGTCAAACAATCTGCCATCGCAGGGTCGTTGGCAAGGTATTGCATAATCGCATCCAACTGTTGCTGACAGTTTTGTGGGCTTTGCGTTGCCGACATCGCCTGCATACTCATCGCTTGAGGGGTGTTTTGTGCAAACTGCCCTTGTAGAGTCATCAAACGACTTGCCAATCGCTTGCCGTTGTTGTAATAATGTTTGGTATATTCATTTCGCTCCGGATTTACCGTGACAAAGCCTGATGGATACAGCGTATAGTTTGTCATATCTGATACTTCATACGCTTGCTGTCCTGATACATTTGCCAAACTAAGTCCTTGCTCTGACTTAAACGTTCGCTCGCCTGTGTGGTCATATACATAATGACTGATCTGCTGTCCGCCATTGTCCACCACAGACAACAAACGGTTTTGCTCGTCCCATTCAAAATCTCTATTGCCTACAACAACCAAATCCTTGTCTGATTGTATATGCTCTAAATTACCGTTGGCATCATAACTCAATTTAATACTTTTTCCGTCTTGGTATTGCAACAATGACGGTGCGTGAGGGTGTGTATCATCATCGTAAAAATACTCCGCTTGATAATTATGCACCGAATTTTGTGGTACTTGATTCAGCGTTACATTGTGTGTCTGGTTTTTGTTTACAATACTATGAGTCGCGTTGTAGCTCATTGTCAAATCATAGTTTTGCTCTTCCTTAAATCCTGTAAATGTACCTATGGCTCTCGACAAACGATTGTATTTGTCGTATTGGTATTGCTTATCGCTCACGCCTCCCAAATGCAAATTGTTGTGCTGTGATACCGTATTTCGTTGTCGCACAATGTTTTGGTTGCGGTCATAATCGTACTGCACATTTGAAAAAATGTGGTTACTCGGTCTTCGCAATCGCATCGTACGCAAACGTCGCATGGTATCAAAATCGTTTTGGGTTTTTACTTTGTTACCGTATTCTATCTCTTTGGCTTCGCCGAAAAACGTATAAAGTACGTGCCTCAAATATACATAATTATTTGAATTCTTTATCTTTTTTAATTGTCCTATTGTATTGTATTCGTAAAATAATTTTTCTCCGTCAGGGTAAGTCATCTCCAACACACGCCCCCACGAGTCGGTTTGGGTCCTGGTGTAGAATTGCATCACTCCGTTTTGCGATTGCAACACTCGGTAATCTTGCGTGATTTCTCCCAATTTTCCGTACGAAAACTCTCGAGTACCCGTCAAATCCGTTACTTTTTTCAAACGTCCTACTCGGTTTTGTCCGTTGCCCAAATCACTCGCGGTTCCGTATTCATACGATACTGTATGCGACGGATACTGTACTTGTATCAACTGATTTTTGTTGTACGAATAATTGATCCACTGGTTGTTGTGGTTGAGTTTTTCGTTTGCCATGCGTCGCAACGAACCGTCGAGATTGTATTCAAACTTGGTTGTACCGCTATCAGGATGTATCGTCTGAGTTTTTTGTCCCAATTTATTGTACTGATATTTTGTATGATGTCCTTCGGCATCGGTTACTTGTAGCAATTCGCCCAAGGCATTGTAAGCAAATTGTGTGGCTAAAGCCTCGTTTGTATCACTGTTGTACTGCACCGATTGCACAGTGTGTCCTCGGCGGTCTGTATAAGTCGTGGTTTGGTTGCCTTCTGGCAATATGACTTGGGTCGTTGCCGTTTGGGTAGCGTTGTCCTTGCCATAAATATACGAAGTTACAGCATCCAAGCCTACAACGGTCTGCAAGAGCGGTCGGTCGAGGGCATCGTAAGCAACGGTTGTTTTTTCTTGATTGTTGTGTGTCAAATCGCTGTACAATCGCAGTTGAGTATTAAAATCTCCTTGACAATTTTTCTCCTCTTTACTCAGATACGAAGCGGTTACTCGTCCCAAGGCATCGTACAATTGTTTGCCCGAAACCTCCAACCAATAGCCATTGCCACCTACACATTCCTGCGGTGTGTCTAATTGTTTTTTGGTTTGAATAATGCGACCCAATCCATCCGAAAAACTGACTGTATGCACGATTTGTTGCGGTGCATTTTGTGCATGTTGATTGTCGGTAATATAATGTTTGGTTACAGCATAAGGTATATTTTGCACCGTGCGACCGTACTCATGTTCAATCGTTTTTTCATTGTGATATGGTCCTTTGAACAAAACCAATCGTTGCATCGCATCGTAATCATAGAAAAATTGGTTGCCGTTGGTATCCGTTACGCTTTCTATTTTTCCAAAATTACTGTACGATTTGCTGCTGATATAGCCGTGAGCATCCGTTACTTGGCTTACAAATTGATAATATTTTGGGTCGTAAATGTATGAATAGAACATGCGACTACTCTCTGGAGAATTGGCAGTTTGTTTCGGTAAAGTTACTTTCGTCAGCAATCCAAATGTGTTGTACTCATAATTTGTAATCGCTTGTTGACCGTCCAATCTATCGCGAGAAATACTCCTAATATTTCCTACAGCATCTATGGTGGTATCGCTTTTTCGCAACACTTGATTGTTATGCAAAATGCGGTGTTGACGTGGAATAGATACTAAATATTTTGACGAATTATTTATCGTGTGATACAAAATACGCACATCCAAATTGTCCTCTACCAATTTCACTTGCAACGGCTGTGCATACCGGTCATATCGCTGAAATTGTGTACTCTGTGTATGGGTAATAAAATCGTTACTCATTCCCTCAAAATGATGCGTCTTTTGTGTAAGGGTTTTCACCAAGGGCAAAATACGACTTTTATCTCCAAAATTTTGGGTTGAAGCCTCTGTAGTATTGAAATTACCCATCGGTTGATTAGCTGTTAAACTCACCAAACGATAATCGGTAATTTGCTCGTTTATCACTCGACCAGACGCATCTTTCAATGATGATTTCCAAGGCAATTGCCCAATGTATTGGTATTTTCGCACCTTTCCGCTCATACTCGGTTCCGTTGCCTCTGTATCGGTCAGCTGGTTTAGCACAAACTCCTGTGTTTGTGTGCGATACACTTGCTCATTATCGCCCAATTGATGGGTTTTGATTTCACCAAATCCTAAAAATTTGCGTTCTCTACGGTCTTTAAATCCATTCTGATATTCAAAGCGTTGGCGTTGTACATTGGCACCATCGCCCACAAATCCATCGTGAATATCCACAGACGATAACACCCATTTTTTAAACGGCATTTTATAGGTAGAACCTGTCGTTGCGTAATCCATAATAAACGACGAACCCGTAGGATTGCTCACTTTTTTCAACAAATTGGTACGGCGAATATTTGACAATCGCACTTTCAATCGCTCTTCTTTGTCTGAATACAACACGTCAACAAAACCATCGCCGTCAAAATCCATCAAACGGATTTTTTCTGAATGAAAACTACTCGAACGGCTATAACCGCCACCGCCACCAAACTTGATAGTAATCCCAAATACAGAAACCGGAAACAATACAGACAAATTGGTCATCCAACCGATTTGAACCGTCGTATTTTTCTCAAAATCCGGCAATTGCATTCCTGAAGTAGCAAAACCTGTTCCTGTATTGATAAAGACCTGTTTATTGCTTACAAAATCGACCAAACCGTCACCATTGATGTCATAAAATTGTGTCTTTTGTTCCGAAATAGTTTCCGAACCCGTTACGGCCAAGTGAAAATCGGCATTGAAACGGTCATTGACATTAGGCGTAAAAGCATAGCCCAAGCCTGCACTTGGCGAAAGGGATTAATTTTTAAATTTATCAAAGGAAAAATTATCTTTTAAAAATATTCTTAGTAACCTCATTGTTTTTTAATTCATTAATAGCATCTTCAATAATAAATTCATAAAAATTGTTTGAAAAATAAAAATTAGTATATCTCATGCTATCTATTTCTGTTTTTAGTTCCGTTTCATCAACCAACATTGATCTCATAGAAAAATAATCAATATATAAAATAGAATCCTTTGGAGATTTTGACAATTCCTTTTGTATAATTTTTATATTATTATAAATTGGTTGTTTGTTTATATTTCCATTTTCTTTTTCTATATTATAAGCTAATAGATTAATTAAAAGTTTGTCATGATAATCTATTTTTTCTTGATATTCTAATATTTCTTTAAGTTCTTTCTTTTTATTCAGAGCAATAAAAAAAGGTATAACCTGTTTTTTATTATATCTTTTTAAAACTTCTTTTTTATTTACATCATTAAATAATTGATTATATGTTTCTATCAAACTATTTAAGTCTTCTGTTCGATAAAATTTTTCCAATGATTGGTTAATTAAATCATTATTTTTTTTTTCTTTACAATTAAGTAGGATTAAAAGAATTGATAGTAAGATTTTTTTTTTCATTATTTCCGTTGATTATTGAATTTTATAAATGTTCTTATATTTGTAGTATTAGGAATACCTAATACTCCTAAAATACTTGGCATTGTCATTGATTTTAATCCATTAGCATATTGCCCTTTAAAATTAAAATTGATATTAAAGGATTTTCCATAATTTTTTTGGATAGATGTTGAACTCCAATGTGTTTTATAGGTTAAAGTTGGAACATCACCACCTTGAATAAAAGAAGGGTTTTGAGAAATATCAGGAGTCATCGGATTCCCTTGTAAACTCATCTCTCTATCAAATAATTTCATTGACATATCTGGATAAGGTGCTATTACCTTACCACTTATAGTAACATTAAAATCTATTCCGTTAAATTTTTTAGATAAATTTCCTTTTTTATCTATACTTGAAGTAACATTGGCTCTTAAATTTATATCCATTTTTGTTTCTGTTGTGATATAAAATGGTGCTGAACCTTCTGCAAAATACGCATCTCTTCCTATTTTATCTTTTCGTCCTGTTTTTTTAGTCTCTCCTGTAATGTTTATATTTAATCCTATTTATTTAGAATAAGTCATTTTTCTATTGGATTGGTAAGTTTCTAATACTAATGTTTTCATTCTGTTTAACTAAAGTATAATCACCATTTACAAAATCTTTATAATCAGAATCATAAATTACTAAATCAAGCCTATTTTTTGTACCTTTTTCAAGTGCAAAAACAACTTTTATCTTTTCAATTATATATTGATATGCGCTATCACATTCATACCCTCTATAATCATTGGGATTATTATGGTCTTCCCTCAATGAACCTTCAGGTATCTCATCTTCCACTAAAATTAATTGAGGTGTTCCTTCCAATTGTACAAAGGTTTTGATATTATACAGTTTAAAATCATAGATTGCTTTATCTCTTGAATAAATCGTCATTTTATAATCATTGTTCAAATATACAAGAGTATCTTGGTGGGTTTTACTACTAAATATACCTTGGTCGGATTTTGGTTGTTTATTAAAACAACTAACTATAGTAGCTGCTATGGTTATAAATAAGCTTTTCATTTTGTTTATATCTTATCTTGATGTTGCATTTGTTAGTGAGCGTCCTTTTAAATCATATTGAGGCAGTGAAAGGTTTGTAGGAGTATGTCCGCTTGGATATACATATTGTATAACTGAGGACTTTCCATTAGGGCTTAAATTAATAGCATTCCCTTGATTACCTCCAAGTAGTATAATTCTACCATCTTTATTTGTACCAACGACAAAACCCACGTGTGAATAATTCATAACTGCGATTGAGCCATATACAGGTTTGTTATTCCCTAAATTTTGACCATATTTTTTAAAGGAATATGCTGTAGCAAACATAGTTCCATCAACCCCTGAAGTTTCTAAACTGTAATTAACAAAGGCAGCACACCAAGGGGTTTGGTCTTCTTTCAAAACACTTTGAGCCCACTTATCTCCATTTGCGGCAGCTTTAGGCATTTGTGTGTATTCCCAATATTTTGTGATTTCGGGGTTACTACCTGTTTCAGATATTCCCTTAGCCATTTCTTCAAAAGCTTTATCTACCCAAGGAGTCAAATTCGTATACTCCATTTTACCATTGGACTTATAGTTTTCTCGCATTAGACCATTTTCTATATTCCCTCTGACATTAACATTACTCCAAATTTTTTCTCTTTCGTAAGTCTTTCCTAAATATGTTTCGCCTGCTTTGGTCGTGGCTTGTGAAGTTGCGTTTTCATCCCAATAAATAGTCCCATCTTTTCTCTGCACCCAACCATCCGCACTCATTCCTGTTGGGTCTATCAAGTTGATAGGGTTTTGATGCACATACTGATAAGGAGTCATTGTTTTCTCCACCAGCGGATCTACACTCACAAACAGGCTTATTCTTGGGTCGTAATACCTCGCACCATAGTAACTCATACCTGTCGCTTCGTCTAACTCTTTTGCGTTGAATTTATACCCATTATTGAAATTCGTGGTTTGGTTGTGTTCAACCGCCACTTCTCCAAATGGCAAATAATCATAATACGCAACAGGTCGTCCGTTGTCGTCGGTTACATAAGTGCTACTTCCTAAGTGGTCTCCGTGATAATAATATACTCTGTCCAACGATGGTTGTACAGGTTCGAAACCGTGTACAGGCGTTGGTTGTGTCAATACAGGTGGCTCGTATGTGATTGGCTCCGTTGGTGTTGGAACTGGCTCTTGAATTGTTGGCGTAGGTTCACACGGTAAAAATTGTTGTAAATACTCCCAAAACTCACAAGGATCCATTCGTTGTGGTTCTGGTGTTATAAAATATTTCATGATTATACCTTTTATTTGGCTATAACAGCGTTTTACATCTGCATTCAACCAATAGGTACTATTGCTTTTATATACAGACAAATAAAACAATTGATATATCGCATTAATACAATCCAACTCACTGATTTCCTCTGGGGTGTACACAGGGTCTGTAATCACCACATCAATCACATCTGCTGGTGAGCAGTTTAATGCGTTTACGGCATAGAGTTTATCACAAGCATTTTGATAAGATGGGTCTGCATTGATGTTTTGTACCGCTGTCAAACAATCTGCCATCGCAGGGTCGTTGGCAAGGTATTGCATAATCGCATCCAACTGTTGCTGACAGTTTTGTGGGCTTTGAGTAGCCGACATCGCCTGCATACTCATCGCCTGTGGTTGCATCTGATTTTGAGAGACAAATTGTCCTTGTAGAGTCATCAAGCGACTTGCCAATCGCTTGCCGTTGTTGTAATAATGCTTGGTATATTCATTTCGCTCCGGATTTACCGTGACAAAGCCTGATGGATACAGCGTATAGTTTGTCATATCTGATACTTCATACGCTTGCTGTCCTGATACATTTGCCAAACTAAGTCCTTGCTCTGACTTAAACGTTCGCTCGCCTGTGTGGTCATATACATAATGACTGATCTGCTGTCCGCCATTGTCCACCACAGACAACAAACGGTTTTGCTCGTCCCATTCAAAATCTCTATTGCCTACAACAACCAAATCCTTGTCTGATTGTATATGCTCTAAATTACCGTTGGCATCATAACTCAATTTAATACTTTTTCCGTCTTGGTATTGCAACAATGACGGTGCGTGAGGGTGTGTATCATCATCGTAAAAATACTCCGCTTGATAATTATGCACCGAATTTTGTGGTACTTGATTCAGCGTTACATTGTGTGTCTGGTTTTTGTTTACAATACTATGAGTCGCGTTGTAGCTCATTGTCAAATCATAGTTTTGCTCTTCCTTAAATCCTGTAAATGTACCTATGGCTCTCGACAAACGATTGTATTTGTCGTATTGGTATTGCTTATCGCTCACGCCTCCCAAATGCAAATTGTTGTGCTGTGATACCGTATTTCGTTGTCGCACAATGTTTTGGTTGCGGTCATAATCGTACTGCACATTTGAAAAAATGTGGTTACTCGGTCTTCGCAATCGCATCGTACGCAAACGTCGCATGGTATCAAAATCGTTTTGGGTTTTTACTTTGTTACCGTATTCTATCTCTTTGGCTTCGCCGAAAAACGTATAAAGTACGTGCCTCAAATATACATAATTATTTGAATTCTTTATCTTTTTTAATTGTCCTATTGTATTGTATTCGTAAAATAATTTTTCTCCGTCAGGGTAAGTCATCTCCAACACACGCCCCCACGAGTCGGTTTGGGTCCTGGTGTAGAATTGCATCACTCCGTTTTGCGATTGCAACACTCGGTAATCTTGCGTGATTTCTCCCAATTTTCCGTACGAAAACTCTCGAGTACCCGTCAAATCCGTTACTTTTTTCAAACGTCCTACTCGGTTTTGTCCGTTGCCCAAATCACTCGCGGTTCCGTATTCATACGATACTGTATGCGACGGATACTGTACTTGTATCAACTGATTTTTGTTGTACGAATAATTGATCCACTGGTTGTTGTGGTTGAGTTTTTCGTTTGCCATGCGTCGCAACGAACCGTCGAGATTGTATTCAAACTTGGTTGTACCGCTATCAGGATGTATCGTCTGAGTTTTTTGTCCCAATTTATTGTACTGATATTTTGTATGATGTCCTTCGGCATCGGTTACTTGTAGCAATTCGCCCAAGGCATTGTAAGCAAATTGTGTGGCTAAAGCCTCGTTTGTATCACTGTTGTACTGCACCGATTGCACAGTGTGTCCTCGGCGGTCTGTATAAGTCGTGGTTTGGTTGCCTTCTGGCAATATGACTTGGGTCGTTGCCGTTTGGGTAGCGTTGTCCTTGCCATAAATATACGAAGTTACAGCATCCAAGCCTACAACGGTCTGCAAGAGCGGTCGGTCGAGGGCATCGTAAGCAACGGTTGTTTTTTCTTGATTGTTGTGTGTCAAATCGCTGTACAATCGCAGTTGAGTATTAAAATCTCCTTGACAATTTTTCTCCTCTTTACTCAGATACGAAGCGGTTACTCGTCCCAAGGCATCGTACAATTGTTTGCCCGAAACCTCCAACCAATAGCCATTGCCACCTACACATTCCTGCGGTGTGTCTAATTGTTTTTTGGTTTGAATAATGCGACCCAATCCATCCGAAAAACTGACTGTATGCACGATTTGTTGCGGTGCGTTTTGTGCATGTTGATTGTCGGTAATATAATGTTTGGTTACAGCATAAGGTATATTTTGCACCGTGCGACCGTACTCATGTTCAATCGTTTTTTCATTGTGATATGGTCCTTTGAACAAAACCAATCGTTGCATCGCATCGTAATCATAGAAAAATTGGTTGCCGTTGGTATCCGTTACGCTTTCTATTTTTCCAAAATTACTGTACGATTTGCTGCTGATATAGCCGTGAGCATCCGTTACTTGGCTTACAAATTGATAATATTTTGGGTCGTAAATGTATGAATAGAACATGCGACTACTCTCTGGAGAATTGGCAGTTTGTTTCGGTAAAGTTACTTTCGTCAGCAATCCAAATGTGTTGTACTCATAATTTGTAATCGCTTGTTGACCGTCCAATCTATCGCGAGAAATACTCCTAATATTTCCTACAGCATCTATGGTGGTATCGCTTTTTCGCAACACTTGATTGTTATGCAAAATGCGGTGTTGACGTGGAATAGATACTAAATATTTTGACGAATTATTTATCGTGTGATACAAAATACGCACATCCAAATTGTCCTCTACCAATTTCACTTGCAACGGCTGTGCATACCGGTCATATCGCTGAAATTGTGTACTCTGTGTATGGGTAATAAAATCGTTACTCATTCCCTCAAAATGATGCGTCTTTTGTGTAAGGGTTTTCACCAAGGGCAAAATACGACTTTTATCTCCAAAATTTTGGGTCGAAGCCTCTGTAGTATTGAAATTACCCATCGGTTGATTAGCTGTTAAACTCACCAAACGATAATCGGTAATTTGCTCGTTTAGCACTCGACCAGACGCATCTTTCAATGATGATTTCCAAGGCAATTGCCCAATGTATTGGTATTTTCGCACCTTTCCGCTCATACTCGGTTCCGTTGCCTCTGTATCGGTCAGCTGGTTTAGCACAAACTCCTGTGTTTGTGTGCGATACACTTGCTCATTATCGCCCAATTGATGGGTTTTGATTTCACCAAATCCTAAAAATTTGCGTTCTCTACGGTCTTTAAATCCATTCTGATATTCAAAGCGTTGGCGTTGTACATCGGCACCATCGCCCACAAATCCATCGTGAATATCCACAGACGATAACACCCATTTTTTAAACGGCATTTTATAGGTAGAACCTGTCGTTGCGTAATCCATAATAAACGACGAACCCGTAGGATTGCTCACTTTTTTCAACAAATTGGTACGGCGAATATTTGACAATCGCACTTTCAACCGCTCTTCTTTGTCTGAATACAACACATCAACAAAACCATCGCCGTCAAAATCCATCAAACGGATTTTTTCTGAATGAAAACTACTCGAACGGCTATAACCGCCACCGCCACCAAACTTGATAGTAATCCCAAATACAGAAACCGGAAACAATACAGACAAATTGGTCATCCAACCGATTTGAACCGTCGTATTTTTCTCAAAATCCGGCAATTGCATTCCTGAAGTAACAAAACCTGTTCCTGTATTGATAAAGACCTGTTTATTGCTTACAAAATCGACCAAACCGTCACCGTTGATGTCATAAAATTGTGTCTTTTGTTCCGAAATAGTTTCCGAACCCGTTACGCCCAAGTGAAAATCGGCATTGAAACGGTCATTGACATTAGGCGTAAAAGCATAGCCCAAGCCTGTACTTGGCGAAATACCAAAGTTTCTCGATGTTGAAACCAAATGTTTATTTTGTACAGCAAATCCTGTGTAATTTTCCGTATGAAAGCTTTTTCCTAGGTTAAAAAACACCTTTTTATTGTCAAAATCTACTTCATCAGCCAATCCATCACCATTCAAATCGATAAATATCCCTTGATTTTCAGTAGTCGATTCAAAATAACTGCCCGAAAGCGAACCTGCCCCATTGATGTTGTGGTGATTTTTTACTGTATGTGTGTTGCTTTTTTGCCCTTTGATTGAGGTGGAAAACACCTGTGCCGAACCACCCGCAGTCGCTCCCGAACCATTGGTTTGTTGGTTCATTTGCAAACTTTTGGCTTGTAATGTATTGGTCAATCCTCCTCTCGAATTGGTCAACTGAATCGCTCCTCCCAACACATCGGGATAACCATCGCCATTGATGTCGGTAAAATCGTTGAGCATACGACTTTCTCCCGAATTGGTCGCCATTGAAATTGAAGTAAAAACAATACTTGATGAACGCGTACGTGATTTTGAGTGGGTTTCGCTTTGTTTTACAATTCCCACCGCCTCGCATGAAGCACAAGGCGAAACCGTAGTAGATACCGACGGATTGTAAGAAGCATCTTGATCTTCGTAACGCAAAAACGGACTACTTTGGGTGGCTGTAACCTTGAGTTTGTTGTGCATTTGCCACGAAGCATTTGCTCGATGGGGTGTCAATGCTGCAAAGCGTTCCAAGGCTTGCAATCGATTGGTATTGAGCACTGTATTTGTTCCAATAGCAATGGTTCCATTGTCGTTTTCGTCGATAGAATCAGCCTCGCTATCAGGAGTATTCATCAGATTTTCAAGTTGCTGTATCGATGATTGAGAATATCCCTCACTGTCACCCACAAGCGGACTGATCGATAAATGGTTGCGGTTGATGTATTGAAAGGGTTCTCCTGGATTGGCTCCTTTGTAAGCAAATTGACCCCAATTGCGATAGAGCGTTCCTACTTGTAAATTGTTTTCACTACTAAAAATATTGGCTTTGTACAGCCCTTGAAATCCAGCAACATAATTATTTTGAGCCGAACTGCCATTTTCATTAAAAACCAATGAATTGAAATTTTGATAACTCGCCAATTTGTGCGCAACTTTTTTACTCGAAGTATAGTATTCAAAAAAGTGCGTTTTGCGTTGAATCACAGCAGAATGAGGTATCGAAAAACTCAAAATACTCTGTGTCGTAGGAATCGAAACCGTATAATCTTTGGTGGAATGACTATAAGCTTTTCGCTCGGTGACTTGCCCTTGAGCATTGAGTTTGTAACGAATTTTTGCAGGAAAATTTTGACCATTGACAATCAAATTATTCGGAATCTGTCCCCGTTGATTTTTTACAACAAAATAAACGTATTGATTTTCGCAATCTACAGAAGTACAGTTTGATAAACTAAAATTGTGTTTGACCACCACCTTTTTAGGGCTACCCACCAAAACAGACGGAGCGTATTGTGTATGCTGATTGGCAAACACTTGATAATAAGGAATCAAATCCACCTTTTCTCCGCCTATTTTTTGGAAAAAAGGGTTGAATTTAGTATCCAATTTTTTCCAATTGATTTGCGAATTTGCCAATACCTCCACTTTTACAAAACGATAGGTATCTGGATTGTATTTATCGATTTGAGAAAGATTGAGTTGAAAATGAGGAGCTTGAACCAAATGATTTCCATTAATAGGAATGATGGTTTCTTTTTGCTCGACCAATTGTACGCCATTTTGAGCAGTTTTATAAACCGAAAAACGAATACGCACTTCGTCAGAAAGCTCCGCTCCTTGAAAAGTAACATTGTTTATTGGAAACGCATTCCACCCCAATTGATAGACCCCAGGCTCTTTGATTACTTCGATTTTGGGTTGAGAAGTCCCATAAACAAAGGCATCGCTGTAGTTGCTAGAATATTGTTTATAGCTATTGGGCGACTCAAAATTTTCATTGGTATAAACAATTTCAGGATTCCAAGTAATCGACAATTCATCCACCGGAATCTGACTACTGTTTACCCTAAAAAAAATCAAATCTCCTTTCGTTACCGAAATATTTTGAAAATTGGTCGGCATAGATTGAGCAACCATCAACGAGGGAGAAAGGATATATGAATTGGTATAAAATCTACCTATTCCTATCGGACTGAAATGATTTTCAACTAATTCTTCAACGAAATCATCACTTTCAACTGAATTTTCGACTAATTCTTCAACGAAATCATCATTTTCAACTGAATTTTCGACTAATTCTTGAACGAAATCACCACTTTCAACTGAATTTTCGACTAATTCTTGAACGAAATCACCACTTTCAACTGAATTTTCGACTAATTCTTCAACGAAATCATCACTTTCAACTGAATTTTCGACTAATTCTTCAACGAATTCATCATTTTCAACTAAATTTTCGACTAATTCTTCAACGAAATCATCATTTTCAACTGAATTTTCGACTAATTCTTCAACGAATTCATCATTTTCAATCAAAGACTCATCATTTTCCTCTTCATCATTTAGCAAAAAATTTCCATTGGAAAACGTTTGCCAATAACTACGCTGAATCGCCACACGTACTCCTTGATCTACCGAGGTAAAATCCTTTGAAACCGTACCATTAATATTGATTTTTCCCGATTTTGGAGCACGCCAAACCTTGACAATTTCCATCAAATCGTTGGCATTAGAAAACTCAACCGGCTGATTGAGAACCGACTCCTCTACCTCAGAACCTTTGTAAATCACATTGGGTGTTTCGGCACTATTGACCGTAAACGTCGGCTGACCTAAGGTTGAGTCTATTTTTCCGAAAAACACCTTTTTGTCTCGGACATAATCGAGAATACCGTCGGCATTGACATCCGAGAGATAGGTGGTTGTATTGCTCAGCGTATTGTTTTTAGAAAAACCAATCGTTGTATGAAACAAATTGAGATTTATATCGGGCTTATTTACTGTTTTTGATGCGGTTACATTCAACTCGTTGAAATTGTGGATAGAGTACAATTGAGGCGAAAATGCCAGTCCATCGAGATTTTTTCGATACTTCCACTGATTGCCAATTTTTACCACTTTGTCTGGCAATCCATCTGCATCAATATCAACCAGTTGCACTATTGGTTTGTTGGTAACACGCACCGGAAAGGCAAACGCCGTGCTGATTGTCCCTATATAGGTGATGGGATTGTTGGATGCTAATGTTCCCAATCCAACGCCTACGCCACCTTCGATGTGCTTTTGTTCTACCCCCTTGTCCACCGAGGCATGGAGCATCGACAAATCTACCTTGTTGAGAAAATCTAAGTCGTCAATAATTCCCAAACCAATATCGCTCGGAGTATTCAAAATACGCTCTTCGCCAAACAAACCACCAGATACATCATTGTAATAATCAAAGGCGTGATGATACGAATGCGAACTTTCTATTCCTCCTTGAGCATTGTACTTTACATACTGTGTTTCAATAGATTGTAATAAATGTTTTGAAAAAACACCTGTCGAATGATTGAGTAAATAATTGATACCATATTCGGATTTTTTTCTACCAGTATCATAAGATGAAACTTCGATTTTTTCTAATACAGAGGCACTAACTTCCTTAAATCCATTGCGGTAGCTAATCGTAGCATCCGGTCGAGAAGCATCAGAATAAATGAAATTTATCTGATGTCGGTTGAAGTTTCCATAAGGTAAATTGAGATGAAAAGTGTATCCAATAGATCCCAACAAAACTTCTTTTCCTCCTTCTAAATGATCTGATTCATAATGTTTTGTATGATAATTATACGAAATATAATTGCCATTTTTGTCTTCGATTTTGTCCAAAAACCATTGGCTGATGTTTCCAGTTGCCGAATCGTACATTCTTGAATTTAAATGAGTTCCGTAGTAATATTTGGTTCCCAATTTGTCCCAAACCACCCACGAATATGCATTTGGAGCAGTACCCAATCGCTCGATTCGTGAAAAATCTCCTTCTACTTTGGGATAAAAAAACGCAGGCGAAGTTCGGTTAATGTGATGTTCTTCTCTATGCGCTAAATAGAGGTTGCTTCCATTTTTTTGCAACAATTCTTCGCCGTTGAAAAGGTAACTTTCCGTTTCTTTTTGGGCGTGAAATTCGGGTACTCCAAATTTGGAATTGATGGCAATCGACGGAATAGGCAAATCCCAACCATACCCCACTACGCTACTCGAACCGCTGTGGTTGTACGAAAGGCTCAAATTGGGTTGCAAACCGTTGCGACCACTGGGAATGTGTATCGGAAATTCGATGCGACCATCTCCCAGCTGATTGGCAGTGGGTGGAGCAATTTGCATTTGATTTGCCAAGGGTTGAGCCACTTGCATATCGCTAATCGTGGTCGGTGCAAACGCTTCACCCTCTGGATGTTCGGGTGCTTGAATCACCCCTGCAATAAAATCGGTAAAATGATTGGTAAGCCCTGTAATCGTATTATTTTCTGTATCAATACTTTTGGTTTCGATAGCTACCCAACGCTTTTCATCGACATCGAAATAAAAAATTTGCACATCGTGCAAATGATAGCCTTTGGGTAATTTTTGATCATCAATCCCCAAGGAAAGTGATAGACTTTCAGAAAATTTTGCCCCAGCTGGCAATAGGCGATACCCGCTATTGGTAGCAGTAACATTCACGATTTTTTGTCCCAAAGGAGCCACATCACGAGGACGCAAAGGCGTTGCGGTAATTTGCGATGCCTTCGGATAAGATTCTGAGGGGATTTCTAAAAAAAGGGATGGAAGACTTACTTGCCAAGTTGAAGAATTTGCATCAAACTGAACCGCTGTGGACAAAGAAAATTCTTCCATTTTTTGAGCGAAAGTCAGTTCTTTTTGTTCTGAAAAAGTATGTTGAAGACTTTCTGTAGTATTGGATTTATCCAATTCGATAGTGACGCTATTGCAATTGCTTTCCATAGGAAAAACTACCTCGAAAAAATCGCCTTGCAGTTGAGCTTTTACGCCATTTATACGAATGTTTTTCACATTGGGTTGAACAGTACCTTTTAGATACGCCTTTTGATTATGCGTAAATAAAACCTGCTCATCAAACAATTGAAAATCTGTGTTTTTATTAGTGTTTTCAATCTGGATTTGTAGATTTTTCAGTTCGTAAAACAACTGTTGATTGTCACCATTGGTAAACAAAATATGATTTTTACCATTGTGTAAATGAGTAGTTGACAACGGAATTTTTATGCGTTTCCAATCGTTGGATTTTTCCACAAAATACCCACCAACCACTTGTTGTTGGTTTACAGAAAAACTCAAGCCCGAAGCATTGCTCACACCTTTGACATCCGCAGTCAAAAATACTTGTTTGTCAACATCTTTTGTCTCCCAATCAAACACAAACACATTGTCAAACGGCTCATCCACACCAGTCGCAGGGTGATAACCAATGATGAAATGGTTGGAAGTTCCTTGGTTAACTTCGTTCAGTCGGCTTTGTCTCGTGCCAGATTTCAAGTTTGTGTATTCGGTGTTATTACTACACGCGACAGTATTAGTTCCCTCTTTTACTTCGTACAGTTCGGCTTTTACTGGTGTAGAGGTTAGGGGGCTGACTTGAGGAGTTAAGAAACTCGCACTTATATTAATATTTTCTTTAGAATTCCAAAATCTATATGAAATTATATCATGATTTTTCAACGCATATACCGATTCTATACCTATTTGAAAAACAAATAGGTACAAGAAAAACCAACTAATAGTCTTTTGGTGTCGTCTCATAAGGTAATGTATTTTTATTGGGTTAAAAATTATATTTATTTATTAATACAAATAAGTTTTTTGCAAAAATTACTAATAAAAACTATATTGATGATGTATATTATTGGGGTTTTAAGGTTCGTCTTTACATTCTTTTCTATCTGAATAGTATATTTTAATATGGTCAAAACCAATATTAAAAAGACTTTCCCATAAATCAGAGATGCTTCGCTTATAGAGAAAACATAGATTATTATACATAAAAAATTATGTTTCCTATGAGCCTATGTGTTAAAAAAATCAATCTAAAACCACAATTTTCCTCAACTCAACTCTATCTTCAAAATAGGCAATGAGCATATAGCTACCTACGGTATCCAACTGAAATACAAATGTTGGCTGTGTGGCTGTGTTTATTTCTGAAAACTGTTTTATAAATCGTCCGTCAGTTTGATAAATCGCCAATCGTACTTTTTTATTTTCTGGAAAATCGAATCGGCAATAGATATCACTCGATGTTTTTGACGGATTGGGATGTACTGTCCAACTGGAGTGATTTTCAAATTTATGAACCAATGATTGTTCCGTTTTTTCAACAATTGCTTCCTCCAGATCTTTTTTTACCTCCTCTATTCTTTTGGCATTTTTTCTTATCAATTGTATGTTTTGTTTTCCTATATGTACATCTATTTCTTGAAAAACCACTTTGTTGTCTGTAAGCTTTTCCTTGATATTCTTTTTTATCAACAAGCAAATAATAATCCACCTGTGTAGATGCTTCTTTTTGAGAAATATGCCATTGCCAATCTATTTTAGTTGATAGTGTCGATTGAAGCGTCCATTGTTTTTCGCATACATCCTCTCTAAATTGATAGTCTTTTTCATTTGTTCCCAATAAAATACAACTTCCGTCGCTTAATTTTTTGCGTTCTATCGATTCTGAAAATGAAAGTGAAATATCCTGTGTTCTAGAATGAGTACTACTCAATTGTTTCAACACATATTTATCAAAGACTGCCAATCCAAAAATGTTTTTATCATTAGAATCTTTTTCCCACAAATTTATTCCATTATAATAATACTGATTGGTTTCCAGCAAATTAATTCCATATTTTATGGATAAATAGGTACGAATTTCATTTACATTCTTAGGAGTAACAGATGAATCGATAATCAATTCATATAATTGAAAATTGTCATTAGGAACAATCCATAATTGATTTTTTCCAAAGTCTGTGAGAAAAAAATCCAACAATTCTCCTGTGGGTTGAAATTGTTTTATAGAATAATTACGTTCATAATCCAATTGAAAACTGGACGATTGTAAAAAGAAATTCTTTTTATTCCCCAAAACAAATAAAACAGGCAATTCTTCGTTGCTTTTTACCACTACAAACAATTGATTGGTGTGTCTAAGTTTATCATAAGTAGTCCAAATTTTATCTTTTGACAATTGTAAAGGTGCATGACCATTTAACAAATGATTTGCATCTGTAGAAGAAGTGAAATTTTGCAACCAATATTTAGGTTGAAAAAAAGCATTAGTTGTCTCTTGACTGAAACCACAAATCGTCATAACAAAAAACAACAAAAACGAAAAAATGAAATTGTGTTTTTTCATTGTTTAAAATGTTAAATATTTGTACAAAAATATAAAAAATAATATAAAAAATAATATAAAAAAGTAGTGCTTTGAAATTTTTTATAAAACATTTTTTTCTGATCTCATCAATTCTAAAATCAAAAAAGATTCCCATAACAAACAGTATTGAGACTTTTACAGGATAAGAAAACAAGAAGTGATTTTTTTAATCAATTGATTATCAATTTATTATTTTGTGCGTTTGTTTTATGAAACGCACCAAAACTCTATCCGCTATGTCCTTTGCTACTTATGATGTAGAAAGACGCACCCGAAAGGCTCTTTTTACGCACAAGTCGATACCATTATTGATTGGCGACCTATTTCCGCTATCATCGACAAAAACTATCAAAAAAGGGCTTTCCACCTCGGGTTAAAAACCTTACGATGGACTCCTGCTTTTCAAAATGCTACTCATCGGGATGTGGAACAATCTCTCGGATATCAAGCTAGAAGAGTATGTAAATGACAGCCTATCGGCGATGAAATTCTGCGATATGCAATTGGAAGATTCTGTACCAAGCTACAGTGTTTTAAGTCTATTTCGCACCGAGCTTACCGAAAAGAAAGCCTTTGATTTCTTTGCTTTCTGAAACCAACCATCAGTTGGAAAAACACAGAATCATCATTCATCAAGGCGTAAAGATAGATGCTAGTATTAAGCAGAGCTTGTTTCATTCGAAAAAGCCAAAAACTTTTGAAATTGCCCAAGACCGAAAAGAAGACGAATTGCCCGAGGTGGAAATTGAAAAACAAGAGCATTTTTTCAGGGAAGTGGCTGAAGATGGGGTAGATAAGGAAGCGAGATGGCTTAAAAAAGGCACAAAAACTTATTTCGGATACAAGAAGTAAATTGCGGTGGATAGTAATGGTTTGGTATTGGCGGTTCATACCACAGCGGCTAACGAGCACGATAGCAAAGGCTTGATTCCTTTATTGGAAAAAATTGACAATGAACGAATTAAAAAAGGTGTTTTTACCGATAAAGGCTATGCTTCCAAGGTGAATAGGGAATATCTTAAGAGAAGAAAATCCAAGGACAGGATACAGCATAAAGCACAGAGAAATAAGCCGCTAAGTAAATGGGAGAGAGTGTTTAACAAGTTGATTTCTAAAACGTGTTGGGTAGTGGAGCGTACTTTTGGGAGTCAAAAGCGATGGTTTGGTGTGGGGCAGACTCGTTTAAAAGGTTTGGACAAGGTACACACACAACCTATTTTGGAAGCCATTGCCTACAATCTGAAGCGAAGTCCGAAGATGGAGATACTTCCTGCCTTTTAATGAAAAAAAGCTCAAAAAAGGGAGCTTTTGATTAAAATCTTCCCGAAAAAGAGATAAAAAATGATGAAAAAGAATACAATTTCGAATTTTCAAAACCCCATTTTCTAAAAAAATCATCCGAATATAGGAAAAATAGAGAATGGACGGTTCTTGCAAAGGTCTCAACTATATGGTTTTATGGTTAAACTTTACCGAAAGTAAACATTATTTTTGAAAGAGCAAAATTTTTAGGGCATATTTTTATATGGTGAAAACGCTTTATTCTTTTATTCGTTTTTTTATTATATATCAGCTAGTTACCTATTAGAATAGTTGCCCATCACTAACTTTGGAACACTACCCGCTAATTGCGGGCTTTTATTTTATCAAAATTTTTATTGTGTCTTACGTTTCCAATGCTGTCTCCCTCTTTCAAAATAACAGGATTTGAAAAAAGCTTCCCATTTTTTATCCATTTCTTTTCCTAGAGAATCAATATCCTTTATTTTCCCTACAAGGAACCAATAATCATCAGAGTAAGAAGCATTAAAAACATAAATACTGTCATTTCTTCTTTTTGTAATTGTATCGTTCCAAACGTTATCAGATGGAAGTAAATATCTTAATTGTACTCCGTTCCTTTGAATGTACTTAATATCTCGCCAACCATCCTGAAACTTAAATCTCGTTTTCAATAAACCATTTTCAGGAATATCATAAACTCTGTTTCCTTTTTTATCATATTTTTCAGGCTCTCCGTCTTTCTCATTATATAAGACAATAACCGCCCCTTCAAAATTATCAGGTAAAATAAAAATTTCACTTTCTGCCTTATAGCACCATTGCTCTAAAAGATACATTACACTCCAAATTAGCAATAAACCTAATAGAATATAACCAAACACTCTAAATGTCTTTTTCATATTTTTTATGGATTAGGATTTTTATTTAAATATTGCTTGTTATAATCTTGAACACTAATCCAGTCATCACCTTTTTGAACACTGATAAAATTGCCTGTTTTAGGATCTGTCTTAACATTCATATTAACATTCATAATATGCTCTGTTGCTGGTTCAAACAATATAGTAGGCATATCATCTTGCCCAGCCGCTCTTACATCAGTTCCTATGAACAATTTTTGTCCACTTGGATCTGTAATAAAAGCTTCTGTATTTGGAAAATTATCTCCTGCTACTTGTGCATTGATATTTAAAATATCTCCATTCTGTGACAGTGAAATTATTGCATCTACATCAATATAAGAAATCGGACCACTTGCCAAAGGATTCTTTCCTTCATATCCCGTTTCAAATGATACAGAATTATTACCAGACCTTACACGACCTATATATCCATTAGGAACATCCGTTGCTACACCTTGCGTTGGATGATGAGAGGGATCTGAATAAGTTCCTCCTCTACCTCTGCCAGAATAACTTACTGTTCCCTTTTGAGGGTCTGCTACAACTCTATGATGAATACGGGAAGATGCAGTACTATTTAAACTAAAACCTCTGTTATCACCAGAGTAGCCCAAACCATTCCAAGTTGGTGGTAATCCTCTTTTTCCTCCGCCAAAAGAAGCTGCTGGATGAAATGAACGTATGACTATTGGATATGGAAATCTCCCATCAGGATCCACAAAATTCACAGGGTTGTTGCTTACAAAATGATATGGTGTCTTGTTTGGTTGAACTTCCGCCAATGGGTCTACACTGATAAAAACACTCAACCTCGGGTCGTAGTATCTTGCTCCGTAGTAGTACATGCCGGTGGCTTGGTCTAGCTCTTTGCCGTTGAATTTATACCCATTGTTGAAATTCGTTGTTTGGTTATGCTCCACAGCTACCTCTCCAAACGGTAAGTAGTCATAATATGCTACTGGTCGTCCTATGTCGTCGGTTACATAAGTGCTGCTACCCAAATGATCGCTGTGATAATAATACACTCTATCGAGTGGGGGCTGTACAGGTTCGAGACTTACAAACCTATCTTTCACAAACTATTTATTTTATCTAAACAACGAGATAAATGTAATGATCTTTAGCAAGATAAAAAATGTTTTTTTAATGAAAGGTAAACGTCTAACATCCTACCGATATTCAAAGAAATTCACTCTGTCAAGCTGTAAGCTGGCGTTTTTGGTTATTCAGATTGGAAGCCTCTTTGTATATGACTCCATTCTTTGGAATCTGAATAATAATTCATTGACTCTCCAACACCTGGTTTTGTAAAATATAGAATATAATTTACGCTATCCCAGCGAGTGTAATAAAATGGACTTTCCATTTTTTCTTCAATGCCGATATCATTCAAACTGTTTGGTAAATATCCCTCTTTTAATTTATAAGATTCTATTTTTTCAACAATTATGTTTCCTTGATTTATTAATCCTCTTTCTTCCGTATTAAAGTAAAAGAAGTAAACCAAAAAAGATGCTATAATTAATAACACGAAAATAAATACTGTTTCACGTCTCATATTTTTGAATTAAAATTCACCCGGTTTTCTTCTTCCAGGATTTTCATTTTCAGGTTTTTTTCTTGGTTGCCCAACAGTACCATCATCTCCATCAACATACACAGGAGTTGTCGTTACGTTTTGTCTGGTGGGTTTCTTTTGGTTATCAGAACTAGGTAAATTATCATAATTCGGTGCATTTGATGGATTTGTTGCCCCTAATTCATTTACTAAATAACTTTCAAGTTGTTCTGCAAAAGTCAAATCACTATTTGGGTCAAAGAAATTAACTGCGAAGTCTGCACCAAATTTATCACTCGGTAGATCTTCATAGCTATAAGCTGAATGAGGAGCAAAAAATACATCTGAAGCTTCCTGTCTATAACCATCTTGAACCGCTTCTCCTATAGGATTCTTAGAACCATCTTGTTTATAATTATATGCTGCTCCAGCATAAAATAAAAAATGTGTCATATCAACCCACCCTCCTTTAGTAGTATAAATATATCGCCCTTTTTTCATATTAAAGTACCCTGTTTGAGTTGGCAAAGGTCTCCCTTTTTTCAAATCAAATTTAGTATTACTCAAACTACTTAGATATGAACTAGCTTGAGCTCCTTTAAAAGTTCCTACTTTTCTAGAACTATTATTTAATAGGGAAACAAAATTACTTACTGTACCAACGTATGGTTTAATCGGTTCACGCCCATCAGGATCAATAAAGTTTATTGGATTATTAGCAGTATAAACATAACCTCCAATGTTTCTGTATTTCTCCGCCAGCGGATCCACACTCACAAACACGCTTATTCTTGGGTCGTAGTACCTCGCTCCATAGTAACTCATACCTGTTGCTTCGTCTAACTCCTTAGCGTTGAATTTATAGCCGTTGTTGAAGTTAGTGGTTTGGTTATGCTCCACAGCTACCTCTCCAAACGGTAAGTAGTCATAATATGCTACTGGTCGTCCTATGTCGTCGGTTACATAAGTACTTGAATTTAAATGGTCGCCGTGGTAATAAAATACTCTGTCTATACTTTGCTCCACAGGTTCGAAACCGTGTACCAGAGCAGGCTTCGTTGCTTGTGGAGGGGGTATAATTTATAGGGTCGATGGGTGTGGGTTGTGGTATGGTTGTAGGAGTTTCAAAAGGTAAAAACAATTTAAACTCTTCTATCCTATATATCATTTCTAAAATAAAAACTTTTTTCCATTGATTCTAACCTATTAAAATCCAACAATAGAATTTTTTCAAAAATGTCATCTATAAAAAGATTGTTCAAATTACCGTCAATTTCCAAAACTTTGTTATAACTATTATCTAAACATTTTGCATATACAATCATTTTATTTTCTCTTTCAACCAACTGAAACCAATATTTTTGTCTTTCATGCGTTATTAATTTTATATCTATACCAACAGAATAATCTTTGGTAAATTCGTAAAAAAGTTCTGCATTTATATTAAAAGTATTACCTATACCTTTTTCTAAGCAAATACCTCTCCTATCGACTCTTATTTCAAAAAAACATTTTCGATTTTTATCATAGATTAACAAATATCCTCCTGAACAATATTCTTTTAACTCATTATCCTCGTCAAAATCAATTACAACTGGCAAAAAAACATCCAAAATTTCATATCCCTTTATTTTTACAAACGAATAGTTATTAATTTTTACAATTTCACTTTCTGTAAACCCCTCTCCATCTATTAAATTTTGTTCAAATTCTCTAAAGCTAATTCTATCTTGTGCAATTAATGTGGAATAATGTAAAAAGAAAATAAAAATCCAATACTTTATATATTTATTTAAAAATACTAATTCCATTTTTATTATTTATCTTTATGTTAAAACCTTCGTCTATTAATCTTCCTGATCTATAACGACGCATTCCAATCTCAAAATCTTCTCTCCTAATTGCATAATTAGAAAAGTTAGCAAAAGATGTTTTTTTACTTTTTTGATTATGCTCAATATAGTACCCGTCGCCTGATGCAAATACATTCATTTGTGGATTCATTTGTGAAATAAATTCTCCAAATCTATGCTCATTTCCAGAAAAACAACTTCCAAAAATTAAATTAGAGTTAGTATTCATCATTTTTGAAATATCATCTAATGCTGAAATTGCATTAACCGCACCTTTATGAAAATCATTAAGTTCATCAAACTTGCCTTCACTATATAACTGTAAGGTTCTACCTGAAATAAAAATATCTCCTAACTTCACCCCTGAAGCAAAATCAGCAAATGTTCCATCTTCATAGCTATATGTTATAGAATTACCGTGAGCATTTATAAATAAATTATCTATCTTATTTCCATTCAAATATTTTTTTAACTTATCACTAGCTTCTTGAATAGTTGAAACATCAATTACATGCCATCCATTTTTTGCTAAATCATTATTGTCAAAATTACCTAAGGGTTTATTTTTTGAACCTCTATCATTTCTCAAAAAGTTTATTACAATATTTTTGGCAGGATTACCATTACCATCTTCCGCACTCATTCCTGTTGGGTCTATCAAGTTGATAGGGTTTTGATGTACATAATGATAAGGTGTCCAGCCTACAAACTCCTCCGCCAGCGGATCTACACTCACAAACACACTTATTCTTGGATCGTAGTACCTCGCTCCATAGTAACTCATACCTGTTGCTTCATCTAACTCCTTAGCGTTGAATTTGTACCCATTGTTGAAATTCGTGGTTTGGTTGTGTTCTACCATTGTTTCACCAAAGGGCAAATAATCGTAATACGCAACTGGTCGCCCTATGTCGTCTGTTACATACGAGCTGCTTCCTAAGTGGTCTCCGTGATAATAATATACTCTGTCCAACGATGGTTGTACAGGTTCGAAACCGTGTACAGGCGTTGGTTGTGTCATTACAGGTGGCTCGTATGTGATTGGCTCCGTTGGTGTTGGAACTGGCTCTTGAATTGTTGGCGTAGGTTCACACGGTAAAAATTGTTGTAAATACTCCCAAAACTCACAAGGATCCATTCGTTGTGGTTCTGGTGTTATAAAATATTTCATGATTATACCTTTTATTTGGCTATAACAGCGTTTTACATCTGCATTCAACCAATAGGTACTACTGCTTTTATATACAGACAAATAAAACAATTGATATATCGCATTAATACAATCCAACTCACTGATTTCCTCTGGGGTGTACACAGGGTCTGTAATCACCACATCAATCACATCTGCTGGTGAGCAGTTTAATGAATTTACCTCATACAACTTTGCACAAGCATCGGGATACGATGTGTCTGCATTGATGTTTTGTACCGCTGTCAAACAATCTGCCATCGCAGGGTCGTTGGCAAGGTATTGCATAATCGCATCCAACTGTTGCTGACAGTTTTGTGGGCTTTGAGTAGCCGACATCGCCTGCATACTCACCGCCTGTGGTTGCAACTGATTTTGAGAGACAAATTGTCCTTGTAGAGTCATCAAGCGACTTGCCAATCGCTTGCCGTTGTTGTAATAATGTTTGGTATATTCATTTCGCTCCGGATTTACCGTGACAAAGCCTGATGGATACAGCGTATAGTTTGTCATATCTGATACTTCATACGCTTGCTGTCCTGATACATTTGCCAAACTAAGTCCTTGCTCTGACTTAAACGTTCGCTCGCCTGTGTGGTCATATACATAATGACTGATCTGCTGTCCGCCATTGTCCACCACAGACAACAAACGGTTTTGCTCGTCCCATTCAAAATCTCTATTGCCTACAACAACCAAATCCTTGTCTGATTGTATATGCTCTAAATTACCGTTGGCATCATAACTCAATTTAATACTTTTTCCGTCTTGGTATTGCAACAATGACGGTGCGTGAGGGTGTGTATCATCATCGTAAAAATACTCCGCTTGATAATTATGCACCGAATTTTGTGGTACTTGATTCAGCATTACATTGTGTGTCTGGTTTTTGTTTACAATACCATGAGTCGCGTTGTAGCTCATTGTCAAATCATAGTTTTGCTCTTCCTTAAATCCTGTAAATGTACCTATGGCTCTCGACAAACGATTGTATTTGTCGTATTGGTATTGCTTATCGCTCACGCCTCCCAAATGCAAATTGTTGTGCTGTGATACCGTATTTCGTTGTCGCACAATGTTTTGGTTGCGGTCATAATCGTACTGCACATTTGAAAAAATGTGGTTACTCGGTCTTCGCAATCGCATCGTACGCAAACGTCGCATGGTATCAAAATCGTTTTGGGTTTTTACTTTGTTACCGTATTCTATCTCTTTGGCTTCGCCGAAAAACGTATAAAGTACGTGCCTCAAATATACATAATTATTTGAATTCTTTATCTTTTTTAATTGTCCTATTGTATTGTATTCGTAAAATAATTTTTCTCCGTCAGGGTAAGTCATCTCCAACACACGCCCCCACGAGTCGGTTTGGGTCCTGGTGTAGAATTGCATCACTCCGTTTTGCGATTGCAACACTCGGTAATCTTGCGTGATTTCTCCCAATTTTCCGTACGAAAACTCTCGAGTACCCGTCAAATCCGTTACTTTTTTCAAACGTCCTACTCGGTTTTGTCCGTTGCCCAAATCACTCGCGGTTCCGTATTCATACGATACTGTATGCGACGGATACTGTACTTGTATCAACTGATTTTTGTTGTACGAATAATTGATCCACTGGTTGTTGTGGTTGAGTTTTTCGTTTGCCATGCGTCGCAACGAACCGTCGAGATTGTATTCAAACTTGGTTGTACCGCTATCAGGATGTATCGTCTGAGTTTTTTGTCCCAATTTATTGTACTGATATTTTGTATGATGTCCTTCGGCATCGGTTACTTGTAGCAATTCGCCCAAGGCATTGTAAGCAAATTGTGTGGCTAAAGCCTCGTTTGTATCACTGTTGTACTGCACCGATTGCACAGTGTGTCCTCGGCGGTCTGTATAAGTCGTGGTTTGGTTGCCTTCTGGCAATATGACTTGGGTCGTTGCCGTTTGGGTAGCGTTGTCCTTGCCATAAATATACGAAGTTACAGCATCCAAGCCTACAACGGTCTGCAAGAGCGGTCGGTCGAGGGCATCGTAAGCAACGGTTGTTTTTTCTTGATTGTTGTGTGTCAAATCGCTGTACAATCGCAGTTGAGTATTAAAATCTCCTTGACAATTTTTCTCCTCTTTACTCAGATACGAAGCGGTTACTCGTCCCAAGGCATCGTACAATTGTTTGCCCGAAACCTCCAACCAATAGCCATTGCCACCTACACATTCCTGCGGTGTGTCTAATTGTTTTTTGGTTTGAATAATGCGACCCAATCCATCCGAAAAACTGACTGTATGCACGATTTGTTGCGGTGCATTTTGTGCATGTTGATTGTCGGTAATATAATGTTTGGTTACAGCATAAGGTATATTTTGCACCGTGCGACCGTACTCATGTTCAATCGTTTTTTCATTGTGATATGGTCCTTTGAACAAAACCAATCGTTGCATCGCATCGTAATCATAGAAAAATTGGTTGCCGTTGGTATCCGTTACGCTTTCTATTTTTCCAAAATTACTGTACGATTTGCTGCTGATATAGCCGTGAGCATCCGTTACTTGGCTTACAAATTGATAATATTTTGGGTCGTAAATGTATGAATAGAACATGCGACTACTCTCTGGAGAATTGGCAGTTTGTTTCGGTAAAGTTACTTTCGTCAGCAATCCAAATGTGTTGTACTCATAATTTGTAATCGCTTGTTGACCGTCCAATCTATCGCGAGAAATACTCCTAATATTTCCTACAGCATCTATGGTGGTATCGCTTTTTCGCAACACTTGATTGTTATGCAAAATGCGGTGTTGACGTGGAATAGATACTAAATATTTTGACGAATTATTTATCGTGTGATACAAAATACGCACATCCAAATTGTCCTCTACCAATTTCACTTGCAACGGCTGTGCATACCGGTCATATCGCTGAAATTGTGTACTCTGTGTATGGGTAATAAAATCGTTACTCATTCCCTCAAAATGATGCGTCTTTTGTGTAAGGGTTTTCACCAAGGGCAAAATACGACTTTTATCTCCAAAATTTTGGGTCGAAGCCTCTGTAGTATTGAAATTACCCATCGGTTGATTAGCTGTTAAACTCACCAAACGATAATCGGTAATTTGCTCGTTTATCACTCGACCAGACGCATCTTTCAATGATGATTTCCAAGGCAATTGCCCAATGTATTGGTATTTTCGCACCTTTCCGCTCATACTCGGTTCCGTTGCCTCTGTATCGGTCAGCTGGTTTAGCACAAACTCCTGTGTTTGTGTGCGATACACTTGCTCATTATCGCCCAATTGATGGGTTTTGATTTCACCAAATCCTAAAAATTTGCGCTCTCTACGGTCTTTAAATCCATTCTGATATTCAAAGCGTTGGCGTTGTACATCGGCACCATCGCCCACAAATCCATCGTGAATATCCACAGACGATAACACCCATTTTTTAAACGGCATTTTATAGGTAGAACCTGTCGTTGCGTAATCCATAATAAACGACGAACCCGTAGGATTGCTCACTTTTTTCAACAAATTGGTACGGCGAATATTTGACAATCGCACTTTCAACCGCTCTTCTTTGTCTGAATACAACACATCAACAAAACCATCGCCGTCAAAATCCATCAAACGGATTTTTTCTGAATGAAAACTACTCGAACGGCTATAACCGCCACCGCCACCAAACTTGATAGTAATCCCAAATACAGAAACCGGAAACAATACAGACAAATTGGTCATCCAACCGATTTGAACCGTCGTATTTTTCTCAAAATCCGGCAATTGCATTCCTGAAGTAACAAAACCTGTTCCTGTATTGATAAAGACCTGTTTATTGCTTACAAAATCGACCAAACCGTCACCGTTGATGTCATAAAATTGTGTCTTTTGTTCCGAAATAGTTTCCGAACCCGTTACGCCCAAGTGAAAATCGGCATTGAAACGGTCATTGACATTAGGCGTAAAAGCATAGCCCAAGCCTGCACTTGGCGAAAGGGATTAATTTTTAAATTTATCAAAGGAAAAATTATCTTTTAAAAATATTCTTAGTAACCTCATTGTTTTTTAATTCATTAATAGCATCTTCAATAATAAATTCATAAAAATTGTTTGAAAAATAAAAATTAGTATATCTCATGCTATCTATTTCTGTTTTTAGTTCCGTTTCATCAACCAACATTGATCTCATAGAAAAATAATCAATATATAAAATAGAATCCTTTGGAGATTTTGACAATTCCTTTTGTATAATTTTTATATTATTATAAATTGGTTGTTTGTTTATATTTCCATTTTCTTTTTCTATATTATAAGCTAATAGATTAATTAAAAGTTTGTCATGATAATCTATTTTTTCTTGATATTCTAATATTTCTTTAAGTTCTTTCTTTTTATTCAGAGCAATAAAAAAAGGTATAACCTGTTTTTTATTATATCTTTTTAAAACTTCTTTTTTATTTACATCATTAAATAATTGATTATATGTTTCTATCAAACTATTTAAGTCTTCTGTTCGATAAAATTTTTCCAATGATTGGTTAATTAAATCATTATTTTTTTTTTCTTTACAATTAAGTAGGATTAAAAGAATTGATAGTAAGATTTTTTTTTTCATTATTTCCGTTGATTATTGAATTTTATAAATGTTCTTATATTTGTAGTATTAGGAATACCTAATACTCCTAAAATACTTGGCATTGTCATTGATTTTAATCCATTAGCATATTGCCCTTTAAAATTAAAATTGATATTAAAGGATTTTCCATAATTTTTTTGGATAGATGTTGAACTCCAATGTGTTTTATAGGTTAAAGTTGGAACATCACCACCTTGAATAAAAGAAGGGTTTTGAGAAATATCAGGAGTCATCGGATTCCCTTGTAAACTCATCTCTCTATCAAATAATTTCATTGACATATCTGGATAAGGTGCTATTACCTTACCACTTATAGTAACATTAAAATCTATTCCGTTAAATTTTTTAGATAAATTTCCTTTTTTATCTATACTTAAAGTAACATTGGCTCTTAAATTTATATCCATTTTTGTTTCTGTTGTGATATAAAATGGTGCTGAACCTTTTGCAGAATATGCATTTTCAAAATCTTGAACATCTATAATTCCATAATCTTTAGTAGAATAACTAAACCTAGAACCTGAAAATATATCATTAACTATTGATTGATCATCTCTACCAATATATTTAAAGCCCTCTGGAGTATTTGCTTCTGAATCTATATTATTATCCCAAATATATTCTCCTGTACTATTATTCTTTACCCAATCCTCTCTATGCATCCCCGTTGGGTCGGTAAACATAACAGGATTATTCCCTACATAGCTGTATGGCTCAAAGGTTTTTTCTACTAGCGGGTCTACACTGATAAAAATACTCAATCTTGGGTCATAATTCCGAGTATGAAAGTCGTAGAGGTTTACACCTAAATCGAGATAATTAGTTTGCCTTAACATTTTTTTGTTTTTTTTATAGATTGGACGATTTTTCTCCCAAAGACCAACATAAGTGTAAATATACAGAATTTGGAGAAAATAAAAGTCACAAATTACAAATCTACGCCATCGGAGACTATTTAGTGATAGGTAGGTCTAAATAACTGAAGTCTTCTCTTTTTAATAAACTTTCACTCCCCTTTATTAATATAACACCATTTTCAAATGTAAAATAATATATAGGTCTATGAGTAATATGAACTTCTTTTTCTATAATAGTTACTTGGTAAATATCGTTATTTTCACTAGTTCTTAAATTATTTTTTTTCCACAATAAAACAAACTCTTTATTTTGATAAATTAGAGGTATATTCATTGTAACTCCATTAAAAAAAAGTTTTTTTCTCTTACCATCTAATATATATATAGTATGTGTTTTCGTATCTTTCAAAAATTTTACACCAAGTGATATTTGTTTGAATATATTTTTCTCGATATACATACTATCATTTATAATAACTTTAGTATAATACTCCGTTTCATAATCATACTTTCCAGAGAATTTGTAGCTTATTTTCTGAGCATTAACCCCACAACCGCAAATGAAAAACAATATTGTAAAAGTTAAGTTAATATTCTTTTTTGATATTTCTAATATCTTCAACCTGCTTTTTCCATTTATTATACTCTGTATCATAACTTGTGTCATTTTTTTTCATTTTATCATTTATGTAACTTTTAAATGCATCTGATGTATGGATTCCCTCCCAACTTAATGCCTCTAATTCTTCTTCGCTATATCCTAACTTGCGTTCGGCGTTATATTCCATCAGAGCATTTTTAATAACACTTGCGTAATTTTCACTAGCAAAATAATCGTGATTATTATCATCTTTTGTGGTATTGTTTTCTGAAGCTATTTTTAAATGAGCAGCTTCATGAATTAGGGTTTTTGCTATAGCTATCTCAGAGAATTTATCAACACCCTTGTCTTGATAAAATGTTTTCCCCTCAATACCAATAAATTGTTCTCTTATATACGCTTCTCTTATTTCTGTACTAGCTCTACTACCAGCTAATTTTCTTTTATCATTAACATATAGATAATAATTAAAGTTGTTAGAGTTTTTATATTTATTTAATAATGAATTGTATATTGAATTACTCTTCATCAAAGTATTATGAATATGTCCATATGGTTTTGATAAAAAGATTTTACTTGGAACAATTTTCTCCTTACTCATCCCAGTAGGATCAATAAACATTATAGGATTATTACCAACATATGAATACGGCTCAAAGGTTTTTTCTACTAGCGGGTCTACCGACACGAAAATTGATAGTCTCGGATCGTAGTACCTTGCTCCGTAGTAGTACATGCCGGTGGCTTCGTCGAGTTCTTTGGCGTTAAACTTGTAACCGTTGTTAAAGTTTGTGGTTTGGTTGTGCTCCACAGCTACCTCTCCAAACGGTAAGTAGTCATAATATGCTACTGGTCGTCCGATATCATCTGTAACGTAAGTACTTGAATTTAAGTGGTCTCCGTGATAATAATATACTCTGTTCAACGATGGTTGTACGGGTTCAAAACCGTGTACAGGCGTAGGTTGTGTCATTACAGGTGGTTCATACGTAATTGGCTCTGTTGGTGTAGGAACTGGCTCTTGGATTGTTGGCGTAGGTTCACACGGTAAAAATTGTTGTAAATACTCCCAAAACTCACAAGGATCCATTCGTTGTGGTTCTGGTGTTATAAAATATTTCATGATTATACCTTTTATTTGGCTATAACAGCGTTTTACATCTGCATTCAACCAATAGGTACTACTACTTTTATATACAGACAAATAAAACAATTGATATATCGCATTAATACAATCCAACTCACTGATTTCCTCTGGAGTGTACACAGGGTCGGTAATCACCACATCAATCACATCTGCTGGTGAGCAGTTTAATGCGTTTACGGCATAGAGTTTATCACAAGCATTTTGATAAGATGGGTCTGCATTGATGTTTTGTACCGCTGTCAAACAATCTGTCATCGCAGGGTCGTTGGCAAGGTATTGCATAATCGCATCCAACTGTTGCTGACAGTTTTGTGGGCTTTGAGTAGCCGACATCGCCTGCATACTCATCGCCTGTGGTTGCAACTGATTTTGAGAGACAAATTGTCCTTGTAGAGTCATCAAGCGACTTGCCAATCGCTTGCCGTTGTTGTAATAATGCTTGGTATATTCATTTCGCTCCGGATTTACCGTGACAAAGCCTGATGGATACAGCGTATAGTTTGTCATATCTGATACTTCATACGCTTGCTGTCCTGATACATTTGCCAAACTAAGTCCTTGCTCTGACTTAAACGTTCGCTCGCCTGTGTGGTCATATACATAATGACTGATCTGCTGTCCGCCATTGTCCACCACAGACAACAAACGGTTTTGCTCGTCCCATTCAAAATCTCTATTGCCTACAACAACCAAATCCTTGTCTGATTGTATATGCTCTAAATTACCGTTGGCATCATAACTCAATTTAATACTTTTTCCGTCTTGGTATTGCAACAATGACGGTGCGTGAGGGTGTGTATCATCATCGTAAAAATACTCCGCTTGATAATTATGCACCGAATTTTGTGGTACTTGATTCAGCGTTACATTGTGTGTCTGGTTTTTGTTTACAATACTATGAGTCGCGTTGTAGCTCATTGTCAAATCATAGTTTTGCTCTTCCTTAAATCCTGTAAATGTACCTATGGCTCTCGACAAACGATTGTATTTGTCGTATTGGTATTGCTTATCGCTCACGCCTCCCAAATGCAAATTGTTGTGCTGTGATACCGTATTGCGTTGTCGCACAATGTTTTGGTTGCGGTCATAATCGTACTGCACATTTGAAAAAATGTGGTTACTCGGTCTTCGCAATCGCATCGTACGCAAACGTCGCATGGTATCAAAATCGTTTTGGGTTTTTACTTTGTTACCGTATTCTATCTCTTTGGCTTCGCCGAAAAACGTATAGAGTACGTGCCTCAAATATACATAATTATTTGAATTCTTTATCTTTTTTAATTGTCCTATTGTATTGTATTCGTAAAATAATTTTTCTCCGTCAGGGTAAGTCATCTCCAACACACGCCCCCACGAATCGGTTTTGGTGGTGGTGTAGAATTGCATCACTCCGTAATCGACGCCTTTATCGCTAAAAGAAAAATTCAATCTATCTTATAAATACAAAATCCGCTAGGTTTAAAACTTGGCGGAGTTTGGGGTTAAAGCTTCATTCCCTCCCTATAATTCCAAAGATTTAACATATAAAATACTTTTGTACTTGTTATTGTGAAAATCATTTGGTTCGATGAAGTAAAAAATATTTCCTCTTAAATTTCCTACAATTGTTTTACCTTCATATTCAAATTGAACTAGTAATTCATTGTTTTTTGCTTTACTTAAGCATTTCCATTTACCTTGTATTTGATTTGTAGAATCTGTTCTACTATGAAAAACATTAAAAACTCCATTTGAGTTTAACTCTAAAAAATGGTAATCTTTAATATCGTTTTCTTTATTTAAGATTACATATTTATCCATTTTATAAAGACCTATAATTTTATTATCATTTTTACATGATGAAAAACAAGATAATAAAATAAGTGGAACTAGTATTTTATTCATTATCTCTAACTTCGGTTAATATATATTTTGAAGGACTTCCCGGTGTTGCTGGTTTATTTCCATTATAAGGAATATTCCCATCCTCGCCGTCGGAAAAGTAATAGAAGCCACTAGATGATTTTTGTAACCTAAATTTATTTAATTCCAGATCAGTACCTACTTCTTTTCCTGCTCCTCCAGTATAATTATCATAATAAGAAAAATAATATCCATTATCATCTTTTCCCATACCTACAATTGTAACATAGTGATTTGTTGCTGAATTAGCGTTTCCTGTTTCCTTATTTGCATCGTACATTACACCTGCCATAACTGCCTTTCCTTCTTTTAAATTATCAACTATTAAATTTATTCCTTTCTGTAAATCAAGTTTAGATTTATCTCCTCCTGTTTTCACATACATATCTATTCTTTTTTTTGCTCCAACAGCAGTATGATCTCCATTTCCTTGTTTAACTTGAAGTCTACTATAATCAGCACATTGATAGGTTCCATTATTTGATGACCTCGTTTCAGTACTTCTACTAACTTCATAACCTAAAAAACTTCTTGTTGAAATTACCGTTACATTACTACCATATCTTATCCATTGTTTACCTGATAAAACATTTCTAACATTAGTGATGCCTGATAAATTAGGACGCTTAGGAGAACGTCCATCAGGATCTACAAAACGGATAGGATTATTCAAAGTGTATATGTATGGAGAAAAGTTTCTAAACTCCTCCGCCAACGGATCTACACTCACAAAAACCGACAACCTCGAATCATAATACCTCGCTCCGTAATAACTCATACCTGTTGCTTCGTCAAGTTCTTTAGCGTTGAATTTATAACCATTGTTGAAATTGGTAGTCTGATTATGCTCCACAGCTACCTCTCCAAACGGTAAGTAGTCATAATATGCTACTGGTCGTCCGATATCATCTGTAACGTAAGTACTTGAATTTAAGTGGTCTCCGTGATAATAATATACTCTGTTCAACGATGGTTGTACGGGTTCAAAACCGTGTACAGGCGTAGGTTGTGTCAATACAGGTGGCTCGTATGTGATTGGGTCAGTTGGTGTTGGAACTGGCTCTTGAATTGTTGGCGTAGGTTCACACGGTAAAAATTGTTGTAAATACTCCCAAAACTCACAAGGATCCATTCGTTGTGGTTCTGGTGTTATAAAATATTTCATGATTATACCTTTTATTTGGCTATAACAGCGTTTTACATCTGCATTCAACCAATAGGTACTACTGCTTTTATATACAGACAAATAAAACAATTGATATATCGCATTAATACAATCCAACTCACTGATTTCCTCTGGAGTGTACACAGGGTCTGTAATCACCACATCAATAACATCTGCGGGTGAGCAGTTTAATGCGTTTACGGCATAGAGTTTATCACAAGCATTTTGATAAGATGGGTCTGCATTGATGTTTTGTACCGCTGTCAAACAATCTGTCATCGCAGGGTCATTGGCAAGGTATTGCATAATCGCATCCAACTGTTGCTGACAGTTTTGTGGGCTTTGAGTAGCCGACATCGCCTGCATACTCATCGCCTGTGGTTGCAACTGATTTTGAGAGACAAATTGTCCTTGTAGAGTCATCAAACGACTTGCCAATCGCTTACCGTTGTTGTAATAATGTTTGGTATATTCATTTCGCTCCGGATTTACCGTGACAAAGCCTGATGGATACAGCGTATAGTTTGTCATATCTGATACTTCATACGCTTGCTGTCCTGATACATTTGCCAAACTAAGTCCTTGCTCTGACTTAAACGTTCGCTCGCCTGTGTGGTCATATACATAATGACTGATCTGCTGTCCGCCATTGTCCACCACAGACAACAAACGGTTTTGCTCGTCCCATTCAAAATCTCTATTGCCTACAACAACCAAATCCTTGTCTGATTGTATATGCTCTAAATTACCGTTGGCATCATAACTCAATTTAATACTTTTTCCGTCTTGGTATTGCAACAATGACGGTGCGTGAGGGTGTGTATCATCATCGTAAAAATACTCCGCTTGATAATTATGCACCGAATTTTGTGGTACTTGATTCAGCGTTACATTGTGTGTCTGGTTTTTGTTTACAATACCATGAGTCGCGTTGTAGCTCATTGTCAAATCATAGTTTTGCTCTTCCTTAAATCCTGTAAATGTACCTATGGCTCTCGACAAACGATTGTATTTGTCGTATTGGTATTGCTTATCGCTCACGCCTCCCAAATGCAAATTGTTGTGCTGTGATACCGTATTTCGTTGTCTTACAATATTTTGATTACGGTCATAATCGTACTGCACATTTGAAAAAATGTGGTTACTCGGTCTTCGCAATCGCATCGTACGCAAACGTCGCATGGTATCAAAATCGTTTTGGGTTTTTACTTTGTTACCGTATTCTATCTCTTTGGCTTCGCCGAAAAATGTATATATTTCAAACAAATTTATGATTAAATGTTAAAATTTAACTTCCCAACATTGTTTTCAATTAAAAATCCATTTTCAAAAATATTCTCAAAACTTTCACCTTTATTCCCTAACAAATTAGACCCCTCTAAAAAAACATTTCCTGTTACCTCTATTTTTTCTTTAAACTGACAGTCAAAAAAGTTAAAAAAAGATTTAAAAATATTTCCTGTTAGTTCTATTTTTTTAAGATTATGTCCTCCCATTTGATAATCAATATAGTTATTAACTATATTGTTTTTTAAAATTAAACCATTAATAAACCAGCAGGAATGAATTTGAAAATCATTAATTATACAGTCTTCAATAATTAATTTTTGATTAAAATCGAAAATTCCCTCTAAATCAATTATATTAATTATACATTTTTTTATAATAACCGTTTTGTTTGTATTTTTTAAATAAGACGCTTCTATAGTATCTAAATTCTTACCTATTATTTCCATGTTATTTCTCCATAATTAATTACAGTTCCTATACTTCTATTTGATATACCAGGGTACATATTTATAGATATTACTTTTTCGTTTTTCATATATGCTTTAAATGATTTTTCAATTCCATTTACTTTGCCTATTAAAGTGTTATCTCCCTCTTTTAATAGTGTTCTATTTTTTTCTATCAAAGACATTGCTTTATTGGTTATTTCTTGATTACTCATACCCAAATCTGTATGTCTATTATTTGAAAAAGCATGTCTTAAAAAACTTTCACGAACTGTATCGGAAAATAGTTCAGAACTTTTAGGTTTAATATTTTTAGTTTTACTAAATAAAGTACTTAAAATCTTTCCACTATTTTTTAGTAACATGATAGGTGCTTCTATCAATGCAGCATCATTAATAAAACTTGCTGCAACAAGTAATCTACTGTCGTATTGTCTCAAATCCATTTTTTCTCCATCTAAAAAATATATTTGACGACCTTCTTCATTATATCCTACTTTCATTCTATCTCCTACGCCCATTGAAACCATATCAAAATCTTCTCCTATCATAGAAGCTGTATTTTTTGCTTGATCTCTATAAGCATTCCAATCGCTCTCATTTTTACAACTATCACATTCATTCTCCACTCCCTCTCTATACATCCCCGTCGGGTCAGTAAACATAATAGGATTATTCCCTACATAGCTGTAAGGTTCAAAGGTCTCCTCCGCCAGCGGATCCACACTCACAAACAGGCTTATTCTTGGGTCGTAATACCTAGCATGGTAATAACTCATACCCGTGGCTTGGTCTAGCTCTTTGCCGTTAAACTTGTAACCGTTGTTAAAGTTTGTGGTTTGGTTGTGTTCAACCGCCACTTCTCCAAATGGCAAATAATCATAATACGCAACAGGTCGTCCGTTGTCGTCGGTTACATAAGTGCTACTTCCTAAGTGGTCTCCGTGATAATAATATACTCTGTCCAACGATGGTTGTACAGGTTCGAAACCGTGTACAGGCGTTGGTTGTGTCATTACAGGTGGCTCGTATGTGATTGGCTCCGTTGGTGTTGGAACTGGCTCTTGAATTGTTGGCGTAGGTTCACACGGTAAAAATTGTTGTAAATACTCCCAAAACTCACAAGGATCCATTCGTTGTGGTTCTGGTGTTATAAAATATTTCATGATTATACCTTTTATTTGGCTATAACAGCGTTTTACATCTGCATTCAACCAATAGGTACTATTGCTTTTATATACAGACAAATAAAACAATTGATATATCGCATTAATACAATCCAACTCACTGATTTCCTCTGGGGTGTACACAGGGTCTGTAATCACCACATCAATCACATCTGCGGGTGAGCAGTTTAATGCGTTTACGGCATAGAGTTTATCACAAGCATTTTGATAAGATGGGTCTGCATTGATGTTTTGTACCGCTGTCAAACAATCTGCCATCGCAGGGTCGTTGGCAAGGTATTGCATAATCGCATCCAACTGTTGCTGACAGTTTTGTGGGCTTTGCGTTGCCGACATCGCCTGCATACTCATCGCTTGAGGGGTGTTTTGTGCAAACTGCCCTTGTAGAGTCATCAAACGACTTGCCAATCGCTTGCCGTTGTTGTAATAATGTTTGGTATATTCATTTCGCTCCGGATTTACCGTGACAAAGCCTGATGGATACAGCGTATAGTTTGTCATATCTGATACTTCATACGCTTGCTGTCCTGATACATTTGCCAAACTAAGTCCTTGCTCTGACTTAAACGTTCGCTCGCCTGTGTGGTCATATACATAATGACTGATCTGCTGTCCGCCATTGTCCACCACAGACAACAAACGGTTTTGCTCGTCCCATTCAAAATCTCTATTGCCTACAACAACCAAATCCTTGTCTGATTGTATATGCTCTAAATTACCGTTGGCATCATAACTCAATTTAATACTTTTTCCGTCTTGGTATTGCAACAATGACGGTGCGTGAGGGTGTGTATCATCATCGTAAAAATACTCCGCTTGATAATTATGCACCGAATTTTGTGGTACTTGATTCAGCGTTACATTGTGTGTCTGGTTTTTGTTTACAATACTATGAGTCGCGTTGTAGCTCATTGTCAAATCATAGTTTTGCTCTTCCTTAAATCCTGTAAATGTACCTATGGCTCTCGACAAACGATTGTATTTGTCGTATTGGTATTGCTTATCGCTCACGCCTCCCAAATGCAAATTGTTGTGCTGTGATACCGTATTTCGTTGTCGCACAATGTTTTGGTTGCGGTCATAATCGTACTGCACATTTGAAAAAATGTGGTTACTCGGTCTTCGCAATCGCATCGTACGCAAACGTCGCATGGTATCAAAATCGTTTTGGGTTTTTACTTTGTTACCGTATTCTATCTCTTTGGCTTCGCCGAAAAACGTATAAAGTACGTGCCTCAAATATACATAATTATTTGAATTCTTTATCTTTTTTAATTGTCCTATTGTATTGTATTCGTAAAATAATTTTTCTCCGTCAGGGTAAGTCATCTCCAACACACGCCCCCACGAGTCGGTTTGGGTCCTGGTGTAGAATTGCATCACTCCGTTTTGCGATTGCAACACTCGGTAATCTTGCGTGATTTCTCCCAATTTTCCGTACGAAAACTCTCGAGTACCCGTCAAATCCGTTACTTTTTTCAAACGTCCTACTCGGTTTTGTCCGTTGCCCAAATCACTCGCGGTTCCGTATTCATACGATACTGTATGCGACGGATACTGTACTTGTATCAACTGATTTTTGTTGTACGAATAATTGATCCACTGGTTGTTGTGGTTGAGTTTTTCGTTTGCCATGCGTCGCAACGAACCGTCGAGATTGTATTCAAACTTGGTTGTACCGCTATCAGGATGTATCGTCTGAGTTTTTTGTCCCAATTTATTGTACTGATATTTTGTATGATGTCCTTCGGCATCGGTTACTTGTAGCAATTCGCCCAAGGCATTGTAAGCAAATTGTGTGGCTAAAGCCTCGTTTGTATCACTGTTGTACTGCACCGATTGCACAGTGTGTCCTCGGCGGTCTGTATAAGTCGTGGTTTGGTTGCCTTCTGGCAATATGACTTGGGTCGTTGCCGTTTGGGTAGCGTTGTCCTTGCCATAAATATACGAAGTTACAGCATCCAAGCCTACAACGGTCTGCAAGAGCGGTCGGTCGAGGGCATCGTAAGCAACGGTTGTTTTTTCTTGATTGTTGTGTGTCAAATCGCTGTACAATCGCAGTTGAGTATTAAAATCTCCTTGACAATTTTTCTCCTCTTTACTCAGATACGAAGCGGTTACTCGTCCCAAGGCATCGTACAATTGTTTGCCCGAAACCTCCAACCAATAGCCATTGCCACCTACACATTCCTGCGGTGTGTCTAATTGTTTTTTGGTTTGAATAATGCGACCCAATCCATCCGAAAAACTGACTGTATGCACGATTTGTTGCGGTGCATTTTGTGCATGTTGATTGTCGGTAATATAATGTTTGGTTACAGCATAAGGTATATTTTGCACCGTGCGACCGTACTCATGTTCAATCGTTTTTTCATTGTGATATGGTCCTTTGAACAAAACCAATCGTTGCATCGCATCGTAATCATAGAAAAATTGGTTGCCGTTGGTATCCGTTACGCTTTCTATTTTTCCAAAATTACTGTACGATTTGCTGCTGATATAGCCGTGAGCATCCGTTACTTGGCTTACAAATTGATAATATTTTGGGTCGTAAATGTATGAATAGAACATGCGACTACTCTCTGGAGAATTGGCAGTTTGTTTCGGTAAAGTTACTTTCGTCAGCAATCCAAATGTGTTGTACTCATAATTTGTAATCGCTTGTTGACCGTCCAATCTATCGCGAGAAATACTCCTAATATTTCCTACAGCATCTATGGTGGTATCGCTTTTTCGCAACACTTGATTGTTATGCAAAATGCGGTGTTGACGTGGAATAGATACTAAATATTTTGACGAATTATTTATCGTGTGATACAAAATACGCACATCCAAATTGTCCTCTACCAATTTCACTTGCAACGGCTGTGCATACCGGTCATATCGCTGAAATTGTGTACTCTGTGTATGGGTAATAAAATCGTTACTCATTCCCTCAAAATGATGCGTCTTTTGTGTAAGGGTTTTCACCAAGGGCAAAATACGACTTTTATCTCCAAAATTTTGGGTCGAAGCCTCTGTAGTATTGAAATTACCCATCGGTTGATTAGCTGTTAAACTCACCAAACGATAATCGGTAATTTGCTCGTTTATCACTCGACCAGACGCATCTTTCAATGATGATTTCCAAGGCAATTGCCCAATGTATTGGTATTTTCGCACCTTTCCGCTCATACTCGGTTCCGTTGCCTCTGTATCGGTCAGCTGGTTTAGCACAAACTCCTGTGTTTGTGTGCGATACACTTGCTCATTATCGCCCAATTGATGGGTTTTGATTTCACCAAATCCTAAAAATTTGCGTTCTCTACGGTCTTTAAATCCATTCTGATATTCAAAGCGTTGGCGTTGTACATTGGCACCATCGCCCACAAATCCATCGTGAATATCCACAGACGATAACACCCATTTTTTAAACGGCATTTTATAGGTAGAACCTGTCGTTGCGTAATCCATAATAAACGACGAACCCGTAGGATTGCTCACTTTTTTCAACAAATTGGTACGGCGAATATTTGACAATCGCACTTTCAATCGCTCTTCTTTGTCTGAATACAACACGTCAACAAAACCATCGCCGTCAAAATCCATCAAACGGATTTTTTCTGAATGAAAACTACTCGAACGGCTATAACCGCCACCGCCAATTTTTTAACTCAAATAAAAATACTTTCTAAATAAATTAGCTTAACAACTAACAGTTCATATTGTTATTTAAATATTCTAAAGGTTCTATCTTTTCTTCATTCATTATTACTAATAACTTTTCAGCTATTAATTTACTTTTTATTATATATGAATTATAGTAATTTATATTATCGAACCATTTATTTTTATAAAATTTTTTAGCTATATCATCTAATTTAATAAAAGATTCTATAAACTCTTGGTTTATATTTTTATTTATTAGTTTTAACTTTAACAAAAAATTTTTATCAGAATAATCTAATAGTCTATATAGCACTTCTGCAAATTCCATTTGTACTTCTTTACTATAATATGACATGTCAGATGAGAGAATTAGTAAAATATATACTATTTCTTCATACTGAAATTTTAAGATATTATAATTCATAAAAGTTATGGTTTAAAATTATAATCTGGTGAAACTCGAAATGTATTCCTTTTTGTCGCGTTTATTTTACCATATGTTACCTTCCAATACCCTACAGGTTTATTGTTTTTAGAATGTACATTATTCACTTCCCATTGAGCATAGAATTTTTTCTTTCCTATCCTTTTTTCGAAAACTGTTCTTGTTTTCCAATTACCTTCTAATTTATTCCATCCATTTTTTTGCAAAATCGTACTTAAATCATCTAATGATTTGTTTTTAAAAAGGGGTTTTAAATCATCAAGATTATCAAAATATTTGAAGTTTCTTACATTTTTAATTACAGCTAAATAAACATTTGCCCCAGCATTTGGCATTATCAAAGAAAGTTGATTTCCTAATGCTTCAAAATAGTTATTATAAGAAACATTATCGTCCCATACACCTAATCTTCTCCATTCATTTTTAACTTCTTCAGATTTCCACTCTTCTTTTATTTTATCAATTTGCTTTTCTTTTATTCTTTCTTCTTCTGATATTTTATTAATGTTTATTATGATTTCATCTAATATTGTTATATCTTCTATTTTACTATTAGGATTAAAAGTATTTTTAACCCTATTCCAAATTTTAGATAACCATCCGTTGCCTTTCCCATCCCCATTTTCGGCACTCATTCCTGTTGGGTCTATCAAGTTGATAGGGTTTTGATGCACATAATGGTAGGGTGTCCAGCCTACAAACTCCTCCGCCAGCGGATCTACACTCACAAAAACCGACAACCTCGAATCATAATACCTCGCTCCATAGTAACTCATCCCTGTTGCTTCGTCGAGTTCTTTGCCGTTGAATTTATATCCGTTGTTGAAATTGGTAGTCTGATTATGCTCCACAGCTACCTCTCCAAACGGTAAGTAGTCATAATACGCAACAGGTCGTCCGTTGTTGTCTGTAACGTAAGTACTTGAATTTAAGTGGTCACCGTGGTAGTAATACACCTTGTCAATACTTTGCTCAACAGGTTCGAAACCTACAATTGGAGTAGGTTGTGTCATTACAGGTGGTTCATACGTAATTGGCTCTGTTGGTGTAGGAACTGGCTCTTGGATTGTTGGCGTAGGTTCACACGGTAAAAATTGTTGTAAATACTCCCAAAACTCACAAGGATCCATTCGTTGTGGTTCTGGTGTTATAAAATATTTCATGATTATACCTTTTATTTGGCTATAACAGCGTTTTACATCTGCATTCAACCAATAGGTACTACTGCTTTTATATACAGACAAATAAAACAATTGATATATCGCATTAATACAATCCAACTCACTGATTTCCTCTGGAGTGTACACAGGGTCTGTAATCACCACATCAATAACATCTGCGGGTGAGCAGTTTAATGCGTTTACGGCATAGAGTTTATCACAAGCATTTTGATAAGATGGGTCTGCATTGATGTTTTGTACCGCTGTCAAACAATCTGTCATCGCAGGGTCATTGGCAAGGTATTGCATAATCGCATCCAACTGTTGCTGACAGTTTTGTGGGCTTTGAGTAGCCGACATCGCCTGCATACTCATCGCCTGTGGTTGCAACTGATTTTGAGAGACAAATTGTCCTTGTAGAGTCATCAAGCGACTTGCCAATCGCTTGCCGTTGTTGTAATAATGCTTGGTATATTCATTTCGCTCCGGATTTACCGTGACAAAGCCTGATGGATACAGCGTATAGTTTGTCATATCTGATACTTCATACGCTTGCTGTCCTGATACATTTGCCAAACTAAGTCCTTGCTCTGACTTAAACGTTCGCTCGCCTGTGTGGTCATATACATAATGACTGATCTGCTGTCCGCCATTGTCCACCACAGACAACAAACGGTTTTGCTCGTCCCATTCAAAATCTCTATTGCCTACAACGACCAAATCCTTGTCTGATTGTATATGCTCTAAATTACCGTTGGCATCATAACTCAATTTAATACTTTTTCCGTCTTGGTATTGCAACAATGACGGTGCGTGAGGGTGTGTATCATCATCGTAAAAATACTCCGCTTGATAATTATGCACCGAATTTTGTGGTACTTGATTCAGCGTTACATTGTGTGTCTGGTTTTTGTTTACAATACTATGAGTCGCGTTGTAGCTCATTGTCAAATCATAGTTTTGCTCTTCCTTAAATCCTGTAAATGTACCTATGGCTCTCGACAAACGATTGTATTTGTCGTATTGGTATTGCTTATCGCTCACGCCTCCCAAATGCAAATTGTTGTGCTGTGATACCGTATTTCGTTGTCTTACAATATTTTGATTACGGTCATAATCGTACTGCACATTTGAAAAAATGTGGTTACTCGGTCTTCGCAATCGCATCGTACGCAAACGTCGCATGGTATCAAAATCGTTTTGGGTTTTTACTTTGTTACCGTATTCTATCTCTTTGGCTTCGCCGAAAAACGTATAGAGTACGTGCCTCAAATATACATAATTATTTGAATTCTTTATCTTTTTTAATTGTCCTATTGTATTGTATTCGTAAAATAATTTTTCTCCGTCAGGGTAAGTCATCTCCAACACACGCCCCCACGAATCGGTTTGGGTCGTGGTGTAGAATTGCATCACTCCGTTTTGCGATTGCAACACTCGGTAATCTTGCGTGATTTCTCCCAATTTTCCGTACGAAAACTCTCGAGTACCCGTCAAATCCGTTACTTTTTTCAAACGTCCTACTCGGTTTTGTCCGTTGCCCAAATCACTCGCGGTTCCGTATTCATACGATACTGTATGCGACGGATACTGTACTTGTATCAACTGATTTTTGTTGTACGAATAATTGATCCACTGGTTGTTGTGGTTGAGTTTTTCGTTTGCCATGCGTCGCAACGAACCGTCGAGATTGTATTCAAACTTGGTTGTTCCGCTATCAGGATGTATCGTCTGAGTTTTTTGTCCCAATTTATTGTACTGATATTTTGTATGATGTCCTTCGGCATCGGTTACTTGTAGCAATTCGCCCAAGGCATTGTAAGCAAATTGTGTGGCTAAAGCCTCGTTTGTATCACTGTTGTACTGCACCGATTGCACAGTGTGTCCTCGGCGGTCTGTATAAGTCGTGGTTTGGTTGCCTTCTGGCAATATGACTTGGGTCGTTGCCGTTTGGGTAGCGTTGTCCTTGCCATAAATATACGAAGTTACAGCATCCAAGCCTACAACGGTCTGCAAGAGCGGTCGGTCGAGGGCATCGTAAGCAACGGTTGTTTTTTCTTGATTGTTGTGTGTCAAATCGCTGTACAATCGCAGTTGAGTATTAAAATCTCCTTGACAATTTTTCTCCTCTTTACTCAGATACGAAGCGGTTACTCGTCCCAAGGCATCGTACAATTGTTTGCCCGAAACCTCCAACCAATAGCCATTGCCACCTACACATTCCTGCGGTGTGTCTAATTGTTTTTTGGTTTGAATAATGCGACCCAATCCATCCGAAAAACTGACTGTATGCACGATTTGTTGCGGTGCATTTTGTGCATGTTGATTGTCGGTAATATAATGTTTGGTTACAGCATAAGGTATATTTTGCACCGTGCGACCGTACTCATGTTCAATCGTTTTTTCATTGTGATATGGTCCTTTGAACAAAACCAATCGTTGCATCGCATCGTAATCATAGAAAAATTGGTTGCCGTTGGTATCCGTTACGCTTTCTATTTTTCCAAAATTACTGTACGATTTGCTGCTGATATAGCCGTGAGCATCCGTTACTTGGGTTACAAATTGATAATATTTTGGGTCGTAAATGTATGAATAGGACATGCGACTACTCTCTGGAGAATTGGCAGTTTGTTTCGGTAAAGTTACTTTCGTCAGCAATCCAAATGTGTTGTACTCATAATTTGTAATCGCTTGTTGACCGTCCAATCTATCGCGAGAAATACTCCTAATATTTCCTACAGCATCTATGGTGGTATCGCTTTTTCGCAACACTTGATTGTTATGCAAAATGCGGTGTTGACGTGGAATAGATACTAAATATTTTGACGAATTATTTATCGTGTGATACAAAATACGCACATCCAAATTGTCCTCTACCAATTTCACTTGCAACGGCTGTGAATACCGGTCATATCGCTGAAATTGTGTACTCTGTGTATGGGTAATAAAATCGTTACTCATTCCCTCAAAATGATGCGTCTTTTGTGTAAGGGTTTTCACCAAGGGCAAAATACGACTTTTATCTCCAAAATTTTGGGTCGAAGCCTCTGTAGTATTGAAATTACCCATCGGTTGATTAGCTGTTAAACTCACCAAACGATAATCGGTAATTTGCTCGTTTAGCACTCGACCAGACGCATCTTTCAATGATGATTTCCAAGGCAATTGCCCAATGTATTGGTATTTTCGCACCTTTCCGCTCATACTCGGTTCCGTTGCCTCTGTATCGGTCAGCTGGTTTAGCACAAACTCCTGTGTTTGTGTGCGATACACTTGCTCATTATCGTCCAATTGATGGGTTTTGATTTCGCCAAATCCTAAAAATTTGCGTTCTCTACGGTCTTTAAATCCATTCTGATATTCAAAGCGTTGGCGTTGTACATCGGCACCATCGCCCACAAATCCATCGTGAATATCCACAGACGATAACACCCATTTTTTAAACGGCATTTTATAGGTAGAACCTGTCGTTGCGTAATCCATAATAAACGACGAACCCGTAGGATTGCTCACTTTTTTCAACAAATTGGTACGGCGAATATTTGACAATCGCACTTTCAACCGCTCTTCTTTGTCTGAATACAACACATCAACAAAACCATCGCCGTCAAAATCCATCAAACGGATTTTTTCTGAATGAAAACTACTCGAACGGCTATAACCGCCACCGCCACCAAACTTGATAGTAATCCCAAATACAGAAACCGGAAACAATACAGACAAATTGGTCATCCAACCGATTTGAACCGTCGTATTTTTCTCAAAATCCGGCAATTGCATTCCTGAAGTAACAAAACCTGTTCCTGTATTGATAAAGACCTGTTTATTGCTTACAAAATCGACCAAACCGTCACCGTTGATGTCATAAAATTGTGTCTTTTGTTCCGAAATAGTTTCCGAACCCGTTACGCCCAAGTGAAAATCGGCATTGAAACGGTCATTGACATTAGGCGTAAAAGCATAGCCCAAGCCTGCACTTGGCGAAATACCAAAGTTTCTCGATGTTGAAACCAAATGTTTATTTTGTACAGCAAATCCTGTGTAATTTTCCGTATGAAAGCTTTTTCCTAGGTTAAAAAACACCTTTTTATTGTCAAAATCTACTTCATCAGCCAATCCATCGCCATTCAAATCGATAAATATCCCTTGATTTTCAGTAGTCGATTCAAAATAACTGTCCGAAAGCGAACCTGCCCCATTGATGTTGTGGTGATTTTTTACTGTATGTGTGTTGCTTTTTTGCCCTTTGATTGAGGTGGAAAACACCTGTGCCGAACCACCCGCAGTCGCTCCCGAACCATTGGTTTGTTGGTTCATTTGCAAACTTTTGGCTTGTAATGTATTGGTCAATCCTCCTCTCGAATTGGTCAACTGAATCGCTCCTCCCAACACATCGGGATAACCATCGCCATTGATGTCGGTAAAATCGTTGAGCATACGACTTTCTCCCGAATTGGTCGCCATTGAAATTGAAGTAAAAACAATACTTGATGAACGCGTACGTGATTTTGAGTGGGTTTCGCTTTGTTTTACAATTCCCACCGCCTCGCATGAAGCACAAGGCGAAACCGTAGTAGATACCGACGGATTGTAAGAAGCATCTTGATCTTCGTAACGCAAAAACGGACTACTTTGGGTGGCTGTAACCTTGAGTTTGTTGTGCATTTGCCACGAAGCATTTGCTCGATGGGGTGTCAATGCTGCAAAGCGTTCCAAGGCTTGCAATCGATTGGTATTGAGCACTGTATTTGTTCCAATAGCAATGGTTCCATTGTCGTTTTCGTCGATAGAATCAGCCTCGCTATCAGGAGTATTCATCAGATTTTCAAGTTGCTGTATCGATGATTGAGAATATCCCTCACTGTCACCCACAAGCGGACTGATCGATAAATGGTTGCGGTTGATGTATTGAAAGGGTTCTCCTGGATTGGCTCCTTTGTAAGCAAATTGACCCCAATTGCGATAGAGCGTTCCTACTTGTAAATTGTTTTCACTACTAAAAATATTGGCTTTGTACAGCCCTTGAAATCCAGCAACATAATTATTTTGAGCCGAACTGCCATTTTCATTAAAAACCAATGAATTGAAATTTTGATAACTCGCCAATTTGTGCGCAACTTTTTTACTCGAAGTATAGTATTCAAAAAAGTGCGTTTTGCGTTGAATCACAGCAGAATGAGGTATCGAAAAACTCAAAATACTCTGTGTCGTAGGAATCGAAACCGTATAATCTTTGGTGGAATGACTATAAGCTTTTCGCTCGGTGACTTGCCCTTGAGCATTGAGTTTGTAACGAATTTTTGCAGGAAAATTTTGACCATTGACAATCAAATTATTCGGAATCTGTCCCCGTTGATTTTTTACAACAAAATAAACGTATTGATTTTCGCAATCTACAGAAGTACAGTTTGATAAACTAAAATTGTGTTTGACCACCACCTTTTTAGGGCTACCCACCAAAACAGACGGAGCGTATTGTGTATGCTGATTGGCAAACACTTGATAATAAGGAATCAAATCCACCTTTTCTCCGCCTATTTTTTGGAAAAAAGGGTTGAATTTAGTATCCAATTTTTTCCAATTGATTTGCGAATTTGCCAATACCTCCACTTTTACAAAACGATAGGTATCTGGATTGTATTTATCGATTTGAGAAAGATTGAGTTGAAAATGAGGAGCTTGAACCAAATGATTTCCATTAATAGGAATGATGGTTTCTTTTTGCTCGACCAATTGTACGCCATTTTGAGCAGTTTTATAAACCGAAAAACGAATACGCACTTCGTCAGAAAGCTCCGCTCCTTGAAAAGTAACATTGTTTATTGGAAACGCATTCCACCCCAATTGATAGACCCCAGGCTCTTTGATTACTTCGATTTTGGGTTGAGAAGTCCCATAAACAAAGGCATCGCTGTAGTTGCTAGAATATTGTTTATAGCTATTGGGCGACTCAAAATTTTCATTGGTATAAACAATTTCAGGATTCCAAGTAATCGACAATTCATCCACCGGAATCTGACTACTGTTTACCCTAAAAAAAATCAAATCTCCTTTCGTTACCGAAATATTTTGAAAATTGGTCGGCATAGATTGAGCAACCATCAACGAGGGAGAAAGGATATATGAATTGGTATAAAATCTACCTATTCCTATCGGACTGAAATGATTTTCAACTAATTCTTCAACGAAATCATCACTTTCAACTGAATTTTCGACTAATTCTTCAACGAAATCATCATTTTCAACTGAATTTTCGACTAATTCTTGAACGAAATCACCACTTTCAACTGAATTTTCGACTAATTCTTGAACGAAATCACCACTTTCAACTGAATTTTCGACTAATTCTTCAACGAAATCATCACTTTCAACTGAATTTTCGACTAATTCTTCAACGAATTCATCATTTTCAACTAAATTTTCGACTAATTCTTCAACGAAATCATCATTTTCAACTGAATTTTCGACTAATTCTTCAACGAATTCATCATTTTCAATCAAAGACTCATCATTTTCCTCTTCATCATTTAGCAAAAAATTTCCATTGGAAAACGTTTGCCAATAACTACGCTGAATCGCCACACGTACTCCTTGATCTACCGAGGTAAAATCCTTTGAAACCGTACCATTAATATTGATTTTTCCCGATTTTGGAGCACGCCAAACCTTGACAATTTCCATCAAATCGTTGGCATTAGAAAACTCAACCGGCTGATTGAGAACCGACTCCTCTACCTCAGAACCTTTGTAAATCACATTGGGTGTTTCGGCACTATTGACCGTAAACGTCGGCTGACCTAAGGTTGAGTCTATTTTTCCGAAAAACACCTTTTTGTCTCGGACATAATCGAGAATACCGTCGGCATTGACATCCGAGAGATAGGTGGTTGTATTGCTCAGCGTATTGTTTTTAGAAAAACCAATCGTTGTATGAAACAAATTGAGATTTATATCGGGCTTATTTACTGTTTTTGATGCGGTTACATTCAACTCGTTGAAATTGTGGATAGAGTACAATTGAGGCGAAAATGCCAGTCCATCGAGATTTTTTCGATACTTCCACTGATTGCCAATTTTTACCACTTTGTCTGGCAATCCATCTGCATCAATATCAACCAGTTGCACTATTGGTTTGTTGGTAACACGCACCGGAAAGGCAAACGCCGTGCTGATTGTCCCTATATAGGTGATGGGATTGTTGGATGCTAATGTTCCCAATCCAACGCCTACGCCACCTTCGATGTGCTTTTGTTCTACCCCCTTGTCCACCGAGGCATGGAGCATCGACAAATCTACCTTGTTGAGAAAATCTAAGTCGTCAATAATTCCCAAACCAATATCGCTCGGAGTATTCAAAATACGCTCTTCGCCAAACAAACCACCAGATACATCATTGTAATAATCAAAGGCGTGATGATACGAATGCGAACTTTCTATTCCTCCTTGAGCATTGTACTTTACATACTGTGTTTCAATAGATTGTAATAAATGTTTTGAAAAAACACCTGTCGAATGATTGAGTAAATAATTGATACCATATTCGGATTTTTTTCTACCAGTATCATAAGATGAAACTTCGATTTTTTCTAATACAGAGGCACTAACTTCCTTAAATCCATTGCGGTAGCTAATCGTAGCATCCGGTCGAGAAGCATCAGAATAAATGAAATTTATCTGATGTCGGTTGAAGTTTCCATAAGGTAAATTGAGATGAAAAGTGTATCCAATAGATCCCAACAAAACTTCTTTTCCTCCTTCTAAATGATCTGATTCATAATGTTTTGTATGATAATTATACGAAATATAATTGCCATTTTTGTCTTCGATTTTGTCCAAAAACCATTGGCTGATGTTTCCAGTTGCCGAATCGTACATTCTTGAATTTAAATGAGTTCCGTAGTAATATTTGGTTCCCAATTTGTCCCAAACCACCCACGAATATGCATTTGGAGCAGTACCCAATCGCTCGATTCGTGAAAAATCTCCTTCTACTTTGGGATAAAAAAACGCAGGCGAAGTTCGGTTAATGTGATGTTCTTCTCTATGCGCTAAATAGAGGTTGCTTCCATTTTTTTGCAACAATTCTTCGCCGTTGAAAAGGTAACTTTCCGTTTCTTTTTGGGCGTGAAATTCGGGTACTCCAAATTTGGAATTGATGGCAATCGACGGAATAGGCAAATCCCAACCATACCCCACTACGCTACTCGAACCGCTGTGGTTGTACGAAAGGCTCAAATTGGGTTGCAAACCGTTGCGACCACTGGGAATGTGTATCGGAAATTCGATGCGACCATCTCCCAGCTGATTGGCAGTGGGTGGAGCAATTTGCATTTGATTTGCCAAGGGTTGAGCCACTTGCATATCGCTAATCGTGGTCGGTGCAAACGCTTCACCCTCTGGATGTTCGGGTGCTTGAATCACCCCTGCAATAAAATCGGTAAAATGATTGGTAAGCCCTGTAATCGTATTATTTTCTGTATCAATACTTTTGGTTTCGATAGCTACCCAACGCTTTTCATCGACATCGAAATAAAAAATTTGCACATCGTGCAAATGATAGCCTTTGGGTAATTTTTGATCATCAATCCCCAAGGAAAGTGATAGACTTTCAGAAAATTTTGCCCCAGCTGGCAATAGGCGATACCCGCTATTGGTAGCAGTAACATTCACGATTTTTTGTCCCAAAGGAGCCACATCACGAGGACGCAAAGGCGTTGCGGTAATTTGCGATGCCTTCGGATAAGATTCTGAGGGGATTTCTAAAAAAAGGGATGGAAGACTTACTTGCCAAGTTGAAGAATTTGCATCAAACTGAACCGCTGTGGACAAAGAAAATTCTTCCATTTTTTGAGCGAAAGTCAGTTCTTTTTGTTCTGAAAAAGTATGTTGAAGACTTTCTGTAGTATTGGATTTATCCAATTCGATAGTGACGCTATTGCAATTGCTTTCCATAGGAAAAACTACCTCGAAAAAATCGCCTTGCAGTTGAGCTTTTACGCCATTTATACGAATGTTTTTCACATTGGGTTGAACAGTACCTTTTAGATACGCCTTTTGATTATGCGTAAATAAAACCTGCTCATCAAACAATTGAAAATCTGTGTTTTTATTAGTGTTTTCAATCTGGATTTGTAGATTTTTCAGTTCGTAAAACAACTGTTGATTGTCACCATTGGTAAACAAAATATGATTTTTACCATTGTGTAAATGAGTAGTTGACAACGGAATTTTTATGCGTTTCCAATCGTTGGATTTTTCCACAAAATACCCACCAACCACTTGTTGTTGGTTTACAGAAAAACTCAAGCCCGAAGCATTGCTCACACCTTTGACATCCGCAGTCAAAAATACTTGTTTGTCAACATCTTTTGTCTCCCAATCAAACACAAACACATTGTCAAACGGCTCATCCACACCAGTCGCAGGGTGATAACCAATGATGAAATGGTTGGAAGTTCCTTGGTTAACTTCGTTCAGTCGGCTTTGTCTCGTGCCAGATTTCAAGTTTGTGTATTCGGTGTTATTACTACACGCGACAGTATTAGTTCCCTCTTTTACTTCGTACAGTTCGGCTTTTACTGGTGTAGAGGTTAGGGGGCTGACTTGAGGAGTTAAGAAACTCGCACTTATATTAATATTTTCTTTAGAATTCCAAAATCTATATGAAATTATATCATGATTTTTCAACGCATATACCGATTCTATACCTATTTGAAAAACAAATAGGTACAAGAAAAACCAACTAATAGTCTTTTGGTGTCGTCTCATAAGGTAATGTATTTTTATTGGGTTAAAAATTATATTTATTTATTAATACAAATAAGTTTTTTGCAAAAATTACTAATAAAAACTATATTGATGATGTATATTATTGGGGTTTTAAGGTTCGTCTTTACATTCTTTTCTATCTGAATAGTATATTTTAATATGGTCAAAACCAATATTAAAAAGACTTTCCCATAAATCAGAGATGCTTCGCTTATAGAGAAAACATAGATTATTATACATAAAAAATTATGTTTCCTATGAGCCTATGTGTTAAAAAAATCAATCTAAAACCACAATTTTCCTCAACTCAACTCTATCTTCAAAATAGGCAATGAGCATATAGCTACCTACGGTATCCAACTGAAATACAAATGTTGGCTGTGTGGCTGTGTTTATTTCTGAAAACTGTTTTATAAATCGTCCGTCAGTTTGATAAATCGCCAATCGTACTTTTTTATTTTCTGGAAAATCGAATCGGCAATAGATATCACTCGATGTTTTTGACGGATTGGGATGTACTGTCCAACTGGAGTGATTTTCAAATTTATGAACCAATGATTGTTCCGTTTTTTCAACAATTGCTTCCTCCAGATCTTTTTTTACCTCCTCTATTCTTTTGGCATTTTTTCTTATCAATTGTATGTTTTGTTTTCCTATATGTACATCTATTTCTTGAAAAACCACTTTGTTGTCTGTAAGCTTTTCCTTGATATTCTTTTTTATCAACAAGCAAATAATAATCCACCTGTGTAGATGCTTCTTTTTGAGAAATATGCCATTGCCAATCTATTTTAGTTGATAGTGTCGATTGAAGCGTCCATTGTTTTTCGCATACATCCTCTCTAAATTGATAGTCTTTTTCATTTGTTCCCAATAAAATACAACTTCCGTCGCTTAATTTTTTGCGTTCTATCGATTCTGAAAATGAAAGTGAAATATCCTGTGTTCTAGAATGAGTACTACTCAATTGTTTCAACACATATTTATCAAAGACTGCCAATCCAAAAATGTTTTTATCATTAGAATCTTTTTCCCACAAATTTATTCCATTATAATAATACTGATTGGTTTCCAGCAAATTAATTCCATATTTTATGGATAAATAGGTACGAATTTCATTTACATTCTTAGGAGTAACAGATGAATCGATAATCAATTCATATAATTGAAAATTGTCATTAGGAACAATCCATAATTGATTTTTTCCAAAGTCTGTGAGAAAAAAATCCAACAATTCTCCTGTGGGTTGAAATTGTTTTATAGAATAATTACGTTCATAATCCAATTGAAAACTGGACGATTGTAAAAAGAAATTCTTTTTATTCCCCAAAACAAATAAAACAGGCAATTCTTCGTTGCTTTTTACCACTACAAACAATTGATTGGTGTGTCTAAGTTTATCATAAGTAGTCCAAATTTTATCTTTTGACAATTGTAAAGGTGCATGACCATTTAACAAATGATTTGCATCTGTAGAAGAAGTGAAATTTTGCAACCAATATTTAGGTTGAAAAAAAGCATTAGTTGTCTCTTGACTGAAACCACAAATCGTCATAACAAAAAACAACAAAAACGAAAAAATGAAATTGTGTTTTTTCATTGTTTAAAATGTTAAATATTTTTACAAATTTAGGAAATAAGTGTATACTTTTTACAAAAAGGAATAAAAAAAACTGCCTAAACATCGTTTAGACAGTTTGCAGGGTGGATGATGGGTCTCGAACCCACGACCTTCGGAACCACAATCCGACGCTCTAACCAACTGAGCTACAACCACCGTGTATAGAGTCTGTTGTTTGTAAAGCTCAACTCAAAGCTTTTTGGGTGGATGATGGGTCTCGAACCCACGACCTTCGGAACCACAATCCGACGCTCTAACCAACTGAGCTACAACCACCGTGTATTTTTACGAGTGCAAATGTACAACCTTTTTAAATACAATGCAAGTATTTTTTTGTTTTTTTGTCAAAAGCTAAAAAAGAGGAAGGAAGCTGTATGCATTATTTTCTCCTATTGAAAATTTTTCTCCTAAATTCCCCAACAAATCTCCAAATTCCTGTCCCGCCCAATGTGGGATCCAAATTAGCTCATTTTCAAATCAAATCCCCCAAACTATTCACTGCTGGGTATCGCTCAACGGTAAATCCTTCGGCATAATCTACAAACACCAATCTTCCCAAATCTTTGGCTCTGTATTCGATACTTTCGGTGAAATTTTTGGTTGCAATGGGAGAAATCGGTTCGTTGGATTCTGGATTGTAAAACTGTGAACTATACGCCATTACAGAATCAATTTTTTGCTGCATAAATCCTGAAATATCCACCACAAAATCGGGTCTGATGTCTTCCCATTGTATATAGTGATACACCACTTTTGGTCGCCATGATGCTTGAAGATTGCCTTCTTCATCTCGAGTTTCGATTTTGATTAATCCCGATAAAAAACAAGCATCCGATACCAATTTACTTCCCTTTCCGTGGTCGATATGACGATCTCTAATCGAATTGCAAATCACAATTTCGGGTTGATATTTTCTGATTTTTTTAATAACTTCCAACTGATGAACTTCGTCATTTACAAAAAATCCATCTTTGAATTTCAGATTTTCTCTGGCTGAAATATTCAAAATTTTAGCAGCATTATCAGCTTCTATTTTTCGCAATTCTTTCGAACCACGCGTTCCCAACTCTCCTTGGGTTAAATCGATGATTCCCACTTTTTTACCCAAAGAAACTTCTTTGGCAATCGTGCCTCCACATCCCAATTCTACATCGTCTGGATGGGCTCCAAAGGCTAATATATCTAATTTCATAATTACACTTTTTTAATTGTTACATACATTTTCCGACTTTTTTAAAAGTCCAGTTTCTCTCGCAGATTTCGCAGATTGGCACAGATTTTTTTGAAATGATTAAAAAAATAGCACTTAAAATCGAGATAACCTCCATAGTAAAACTAAAATTAATTCAACGCTTTTTTAATAGTTTTTGATTTATTTACCGTTTCTTCGTATTCGTTTACTGGGATACTTTCCACATTGATACCTCCTCCTATGTATATATACGCTCTATTTTCCACCAATTGCATACAACGCAGATTGACAAATAGTTGTGTTTGTTTTTCTTTGATTTGATATTCGCCTAAAAATCCACCGTAAAACTCTCTATCAAATCCTTCGTTTTGTAAGATAAATTCTTTGGCTTTTTCTTTGGGAAAACCACATAGTGCTGGGGTTGGATGTAAATCTTTTACAATAAATTCCAATTGTTTTTCATCCGAAATTTCCCCTTGAATATCAGTTTTCAAATGAAATAAATTTCCTGCTTGATGGGTATAAACTTGAGAGGTTGTTACCGTTTCACAATGAGCATTCAACACATTTACAATAAAATCCGTTACGATTTGTTGTTCGGCTTTTTCTTTTTCTCCCCAAACGATTTCCTCTTTATTTTTTCCAATTGCCGAAATGGTTCCTGCCAAAGCGACCGTTTTTACTGTTTGATTTTGATTTTCGAGCAATAATTCGGGCGTTGCTCCCATCCACATTCCCACTTTAGGATGAAACCACCAATACACAAAGGCGGTAGGATAATTTTGTAACAATCGTTGATAATAAAAGAAAAAATCATTTTTTTCAACCGAAACTTCTTCCTTTCGAGCCAAAACTACCTTTGAAAATTCGTCGTTTTTTATGGAAGAAACGGCTTTTTCTACTAAAGAAATATGTTGTTTTTTTATATTTTCTTCATTTTTAATCGTAGGAAAATCGTTTACTTTTTGTTGATTATTTTCAACTAAAAAATTGATTTCTTCTTGAAAAATTTCACAATCTTTCTGCAAAAAATAGATTTTTTCATCCAAAGCAAATGGAGCAAACACAAAACTATTTTCTATAAAATCAGCAAATTGCACCAATTTATCAGTATTTTGAAACCAAGCATTTATTTGAGTTTCATTTGGTTTTCGATACAAGACAAACGGGCGATTGTGCAAAAGTGCCTCCTCTACTCTACAATTTAGTTTCATTGCGTTTGGGTAAGATAATATTCGTCAATTTGCATTTGGAAATCAACTGGTCGTTTTCGTCGGTAATATTGATTTCAAACAAATGCAGCGTACGACCTTTGTGAACCAATTTTGCTGTGGCATAGACCGTTCCTTCGCGTTTGCTTTTTACATGAGTTCCCGAAATTTCAATCCCTCGAATGTCAAATTTTGTAACATCAACAAACAAAATGGACGCACAACTACCCACGCTTTCAGCCAAAGCCAAATTTGCCCCACCGTGCAACAAACCCATCGGTTGATGTACACGAGGATTTACAGGCATTTTGGCTTTTAGATAGTCATCACCTATTTCTACAAATTCAATTTCGAGTGTTTCCATCAATGTGTTTTTGTTGTACGCATTGATTTTTTCCAATAACGAGGTTTTATCTATATTTTGCATACTTTTTTTTCTAATTAGTACAAAAATACTTTCTTTTTTTCTAAAAATCACGCTTAAAAACAAAAAAACTACCCAATCGTTTGGATAGTTTTTAGAATAATGAAATAGTTTATTTATCAATTGAACCTAACACTCTTTGCATAAATGCATTTAAAGCTTCTTTTTTAGGAGTTCCTTCTTTTACCAATTTATCTACTTCGATAGCACCGTACATATTACTGATTAGTTCGCCGATTACATCGAGTTCTTCATCTTTCAACGATGGAACTTCGGTAAGTGCTTCCAATACTTCGATGGCTTCTACTACATAATCTTGGTCGTTTTCTTCAATAAACTGAGTCAAATGTTTGATAATAGGTAATTTCATAACTTATGCAATTTCGTTGATTAAGTCGTTTAATACCTCAGCTTTGTTTGTTTGAGTTTCGTTTACCAATTTTCCGTCAACAAAAATTGCGAATGTAGGCAAGTTGGAAACATTAGCCAATTTACGAGATTCTGTAAATTGCTCTGCATCTACAATTACAAATGTAATATCTTCTTTTTCTGTTGACAATTTCTTAAATTTTGGCTTCATAATACGGCAGTTTCCACACCATGATGCTGAAAATTGTACAGCTACTTTAGGATTTTGTGAAATGATTTCTTGTAGATTGTCTTGTGATAATTCGATTAACATGGCAAATATTTTTAAGTAGTAAGTACTGAGTACAAAGTTTTATGTACAAAGTATTAAGTAACTATTTAATATCTTGTAACAGTAAAATGTATATTGCTTGTTACAAACAATTTACAATATACATTTTACAATATTACAAAAAGTCTATAAATTAGTGTTTAGCTAAATATTCAGCTGTAGAGTTTCTGTTTGCGTTCATAGCTTCTTTACCAGCTTCCCAGTTTGCAGGACAAACTTCTCCGTGAGATTGTACGTGAGAGTATGCATCAATCATTCTCAAGAATTCGTTTACATTTCTTCCCAAAGGCATATCGTTTACTGCTTCGTGGAATACTTTCCCTGTTTCGTCGATCAAGAAAGTAGCTCTAAAAGTTACATTAGACCCTTCCAACAATACTGTGTCTGTTTCTTCGCAATATACTTCTTCTACATCCAAGATTCCCAATGCGTTTGACAAGTTTCTTGTAGTATCTGCCAATAATGGGTAAGTTACACCTTCGATTCCTCCTTGATTTTTTGGAGTGTTTAACCATGCAAAGTGTACTTCGTTTGTATCACAAGATGCACCGATTACGATTGTGTTTCTTTTTTCAAATTCTCCTAAAGCTGACTGGAAAGCGTGCAACTCTGTAGGACATACAAATGTGAAATCTTTTGGATACCAAAACAACAATACTTTTTTATTGTTTTTTGTTGCTTCTTCCAATACATTGATTCTCAAATTGTCGCCCATTTCAGAAATTGCATCTACTGTGATGTTTGGGAATTGTTTTCCTACTAATGCCATAATTTTTATTTTTATATGATTACTATTTTTTTTACACTGTAAAGATAAGGGCAATCTATATGGTAAACTATAAAAATTGATTGATTTTTTTTATTCTACTATAGATTTTATTTATACCACCAAATTTTTATAGACTGCATACCTTTCTTGATCTATTTCTTCTAAAGGTATAAAACACAATGACGCACTATTGATACAATAACGATAGCCTCCTAATTCTTCTGGACCATCGGTAAAGACATGCCCCAAACGTGCATCTCCCAACATACTGCGAACTTCTGTACGCAACATACGGTACGATTTGTCCAACACTTCTTTGATGAGTTCTTTATTTATTGGTTTTGCAAAACTCGGCCATCCACACCCAGATTCAAACTTATCAGAATATACAAAAAGTGGTTCACCTGTGGTAACATCGACATATATTCCAGGTCTAAACTCATTCCAATATTTATTTTCAAAGGCATATTCTGTAGCACTATTTTGAGTAACTTCGTATTGTAAAGACGTAAGTTTCTCTTTCAAAACCTCATAAGATGGTTTGAAATAATTTGCTTTTTTGTGATTTGCAGCTTTTTCCATTTGAAACAATTGTGGGTCGATATGACAATAGCCCGATGGATTTTTGTATAAATAATCTTGATGATACTCTTCGGCTGAATAATAGCTTTTTAACGGAAGATTTTGTATTACTATAGGTTCATCATAAAGCACAGATAAATGCTTGTTTTTTTGATAAATAATTTCTCTTTCTTCTTCTATTGTATAATAAATTCCTGTGCGATAACGCGTTCCAATGTCATTTCCTTGTTGATTGAGACTTGTAGGGTCTATGGTTTTAAAAAATAAATCAATCAGTAATTGGAGCGTAATTTCTTCTGGATTGTCTCCCACTTTTACCACCTCTGCATAACCTATAGTATCGGTATCAACTTCCTCATAGGTTGGATATTCTGTTTCCCATTAGCATACCCCACTTGAGTGAAAACGACACCTCTTATTTGTTTGAAAAAATGTTCGGTTTCCCAAAAACACCCTCCTGCAAAGTAAATGTATTTTGTATTCATAAAGTTTTAGTTTGTTTACTTTATTGAAAATCAAGCCGCAATCGCTGCAACCAACCAAGCTATAAAAGAAATAATCGAAAATACAACAAAACCAATCCCATACAACAGATGCCCTATCATTTGCACTACAAAAAATCTATGATTTTGCATGGCTTTTACCGCCTTTAGCACTGGATGATCCACTTTGGGTTTTGCCAATCGTTCGTTGTGCGATTGTAACACCTCTTGTTTTCTCGTTTCTTCGGTAAAAAGTAATTGATTGCAATGTTCGCAATAAGGTTCAGTTTTGCTAAATTCATTGCATTTTGAACATTTTATTATTTTCATATTTTTCGATAAGATAATAAACGATTCCCCCCACAAAGTACGCAAAAATATCTAAATAATCAGTAGTATATCGGGATAAAATTTTAGAAAAAATCACTTCAAAAAGCAAACTCCAATACATACATATGGCAATAATCAATGAGAAAGTAAAGTTGATTTTTTTTTGGTAAATAAATTTTTCACAGATTAATTGAGAAATTTTCAAAACCAAGGGAATACTCAAAAAATCATTTACATAATTATTGATCAATGGATGTAAAGCAATTTCCATTTTTTGTAAAATGTAAATGGAGATTGCTATAATAAAGAAAATGATATAGATAAATCGTTTCATTTATTCAACAAATAAAATTCTCTCCAAATCCTTCCAAAAATCGGGATACGACTTGCTTACCACTTCAGCATCATTGATTTGAATTGGCGTTTTCAAACACAAAGGTGCAAATGCCAATGCCATACGGTGGTCGTGATAAGTATCTATCGTTTGTTGATTGTCTGTAAAGGAAACGGTGTTCAAAATCTCTAATGAATTTGTGGTGGTTGCGACTTCCAAACCAAATTTTCTCAATTCGGTTGCCATTGCTTCGATGCGATCGGTTTCCTTTATTTTTAAGGTATGCAATCCTGTAAATTTTGCTGTAATTTGCAATCCCAAACAAGTTACCATAAGTGTTTGAGCCAAATCTGGAAATGCTGTACAATCAACTGAAAAATGTTTAATCTCTGGTTGATGTGTTTTTTCTAAAATCAGATTATTCCCTTCAAAATGAGTTGAAACGCCAAAGTTTTGATACAATTCAATTAATATCTTATCGCCTTGTAAACTATTTACTTTGAATGATTGGATATGAATAGTAGTTCCTATTTCACTCAGTGCAACCAATGAAAAATAATACGAAGCCGACGACCAATCGGATTCTATCATAAATTGTTTTTTAGAAATATTTTTACATGGAAAAACTTGAACTTCATCATTTGAAAAATTCAATTCCACTCCCAAATCTTCCAAAATTTGCGTGGTCATTTTCAAATAAGGCAACGATGTACATTCCCCTTGTAATTTGATTTTCAATCCATTTGGCAAACTTGGAGCTATCAACAACAAAGCTGAAATATACTGACTACTCACCGAAGCATCGATGGTGATTTCAGATTTTTCTATCTTTTTTCCGTTAATTTTCAACGGCGGACACCCATCATTTTCTAAATATTCGATATCTGCCCCTAAGGATTGTAAGGCTTCGACCAAAATTTTAATCGGTCGTTGTTTCATTCGCTTCGAACCTGTTAAAATCACTTCTTTTCCTTGTTGCGAAGCAAAATATGCTGTGAGAAAACGCATAGCAGTTCCTGCATGACCTATATCAATTGAGTAATAGTCTGATTGTAAAGCGATTTGCATTACTTGGCTATCGTCTGATTCGGAAATATTTTCCAATTCCAACGACGGATACAACGCCTGAAGCAACAGCAATCGATTGGTCTCGGATTTCGACCCTCCAATGACTACTGAATGATTGCTTTTTATTTTGATTTTTTGAAGAAGGATGATGTTTTTAGCCACGAATTACACGAATTAACATTGATTATTTTTAACCTTCGGTTTTTGTTGTATGAACAAATTGAGTTAATTGATGATTTGCAATAATGGGCAAATTGCGTTAATTGGCGAATTGCGATTTGCCCCTACAGTAATTTTTTATTATTATGGTGTCTGTCGTGGTCGCGTTTGGTTTTCAAAACCATTTTTTTATCAAAAGACTCTTGTAAATCTACACCGGTTTGATTTGCCAAACACAACAATACAAACAATACATCTGCTAATTCTTCTCCTAAATCTTTGTTTTTATCACTTTCTTTCTCAGATTGTTCGCCATATCTACGAGCAATAATACGAGCTACTTCTCCTACTTCTTCTGTCAATTGAGCCATGTTGGTCAATTCGTTGAAATAACGAACGCCGTGTTCTTTTATCCAATTATCTACTTCGATTTGTGCGTTTTTGATGTTCATTTTTATTCTATTGTTAGTTGTACTTTATACCCTTCGAATGTGCGTACATTGAATACGCCTCCGTCTTCAAATATCAAATATTGTCCTTTGATACCTTTTAATACTCCACCAAATTCTGGTGTTTTTTCTAAACTCAAACTGTTTACTTTGGTTGGATATTGTTTTACTGGGTATTTGATTTCCAGTGTATTGTGAATGGTGTTTTCAAAATATGGAACTACTTCTTGAGGCAATAGCGGTTGCACTTGATTTAACAATAATTCACTATCTAAAGAAATAATATCATTTTGAAGCATTTTTCGCCAATTGGTTTTATCGGAATAATGTTTTTTTAAGGCAACTTCCGTAATACCAGCTAAATAACGATTAGGAACTTCGACTATCGGCAATGCCAAATGAGCCCCTTGGTCTATCCAACGAGTAGGCATTTGAGTCTTGCGAGTTACACCGATTTTCACATCACTTGCTGCAGCAAAATACACAATATGCGGTTGCAATTGTACGCGTTGTTCGTAAGCCAAATCACGGTCGGCAATGCCCAAATGAGCCTTGCTCAACTCTGGATGCATAATCCAATCTCCCACTGCCGGACTGGTCATAAAACAGTCGTAACAAAACCCTTGACGAAAGATTTTTTTTTCCTGTCCGCAATTCAGACAACAAAAGCCCGTATGTTTTAGTGATATTTTCCTATCAATCAACTGATTTACATGCAGTAAACCACTGTCTTTAAATAGAAAATAATTTACCTGTTCATCGAGAACAGTATCCATTTTTTTTAATATACCTTCAAAAATCATTTTTTTTTACTTTTTAGCCACGAATTACAAAAATTTTCATTAATTATTTTATTACACGACCCTATACTTTGCCGAAAAGTACGAAGTAAATTAGTATCAAATCTTTCTTAACTGATTTATAATAAAAATCAAACTTTCGGAGATAAAATCGAATTATTGATATTTATTTTTGTACCGTACTCCCTACGGAATATAGGCATTTGTGATATTTTTCCAAAAGCTGACACATTGGGTTATTCACTGTTCAATTTTCCGAGTTGCTTTGCGGAATTTCGATGCACATACTCTCCTCCAAATCTTCGGAGACTTTGCTCAGTTGGCGACAAGGAGTGTCGAACTTTGTGTAACCCCAAGTGTAAACTTGGGGGAAACAGTGTCTATTGTGTATAACAAAACTTCGTAAGTTAGTTTTTTTTGATTTATCAAAAAAACTACGAAAATCAAATCGACACAAAGAAAATAAATCTATTCAATCTGCGTGAGCAAAAATTTCAAACAAAATCTGTGTTTATCTGTGGAATCTGCGAGAGAATATAAATATTTGTCGTAAAATTATAAAATAATACAAGAATAATCACTATTTTTGAAAAATACTTTGTAAACACATGGTAAAGAAATGGCATTATCAATATTAAACTCGATTGCATCTTGGTTTTTGAAAAAACGCATTCATCAGATTGAATTGTTTTTGAAATATCCAAATGAAGTTCAAAGAGAAGTACTTACTACACTGATTTCAATGGCTCAACATACAGAAATTGGAAAAAAATACGGATTTGAATCTTTCAAGTCTTATGAAGATTTTGCTCGAAATGTTCCTATTCATTCGTATGAAGATTTAGAACCTTTGATTACCCGAACTCGCAAAGGAGAAAACAATATTTTGTGGCACGAACCTATCAAATGGTTTGCAAAATCGAGCGGTACTACCAATGCAAAGTCAAAATTTATCCCTGTGAGCAATGACGCTCTCGAAAATTGTCATTACAAAGCGGGTAAAGATATGCTTTGCTTGTATCTCAACAACAACGAAAATTCTAAATTATTTACAGGTAAGAGTTTGCGTTTGGGAGGTAGCAAAGAATTGTACGAAGAACACAATACTTTTTTCGGTGATTTGTCGGCAATTTTGATAGACAATTTGCCTTTTTGGGCAGAATTTAGCTCTACGCCCTCAAATAAAGTTTCTCTGATGAGCGAATGGAACGAAAAAATGAAAGCCATTATCGAAGAAACACGCAAAGTAGATGTTACCAGTTTGGTGGGAGTGCCTTCGTGGATGTTGGTGATGCTCAATCAAATGCTCGAAACCACAGGCAAAAACAATTTGCTAGAAATTTGGCCACATGCCGAAGTGTATTTTCACGGAGGAGTGAGTTTTGAACCCTATCGAGACCAATACAAAAAACTTTTTCCGTCCGAAAATTTCAGGTATTACGAAACCTACAACGCATCGGAAGGATTTTTTGCCATTCAAGATAGAAACGGAGCCGATGATATGTTGTTGATGCTCGATTATGGTATTTTCTACGAATTTATCCCAATGGATAGTTTCGGAAGTTCTAATCAAAAAGTAGTAACCATCAACGAGATACAACTTGGTGTAAATTATGCCGTGCTGATTACAACCAATGGAGGTTTGTGGAGGTATTTACTGGGCGATACCGTGCGATTTACTTCAGCCCATCCGTACCGCATTAAAATCACAGGACGCACCAAGCACTACATCAATGTATTTGGCGAAGAATTGATGATAGAAAATACCGACAAAGCACTGGCACAAACTTGCGAAAAATTTGGCGTAAAAGTATTGGAATATACCGTAGCACCTGTGTTTATGCAAGGAAAAGAAAAAGGAGCTCACGAATGGATGATAGAATTTATAGAAAATCCGAAAGATATTGAAGAATTTTCCGTAATTTTAGACCGAAATTTACAAGCGATCAATTCGGATTACGAAGCCAAACGATATAATAATATGACTTTGAATCCTTTGAAATTGAATGTAGCACGAAAAAATCTCTTTCACGATTGGCTAAACGAACAAGGAAAATTGGGCGGACAAAACAAAATACCAAGATTGTCTAACCTGCGAGATTTTTTAGAACAATTAATCAAAAATAACAACTAAAATAAATTTATTAGAAATGAGTCAAGAACCAGTAAACAACCAACAACAAGTAAATATCAATTTCAGATTGATTAACATGACTACTGAAACGTTTAATTTGGTAGAAACAGATAAAGAAGGTGGAAATTTAGATTTAAACTTTGATTTTCAATTTGGTGTAAACCACGAAAGAAGATTTGTAAAATCAGTAGCTAAATTCAAGTTCAACTTAGAAGGAACAGATATCGTAGATATGGCAGTTTCTTGCGAATTTGAATTTGAAGACAAAGGTTGGGAGTTTTTCGTAAAAGGAGAAAACATTGTATTACCTGCAGGATTGTTAAACGAGTTGGCATTCTTTACATTAAACACAGCTCGTGGAGTACTTCACGCAAAAACAGAAGGACACAAATACAACAGAATGTTTTTACCAATGATCGGTGGACAGTTTGTAAAAGACGATTTGGTAATTCCGATTACTCCGGTAAACTAATCATAATCAATCATATAAAGCTACTTTTTACAAGTAGCTTTTTTTGTATCAAAACTCAATATTTATCTACTTATTTTATCAATTTTTAGCAAAGTTGTTTATATTTGCGATATGAGAAAGATAACATTACTACTTGGACTACTATTTGCTCAAAATGTTATTGGGCAAACACATACTACTACACATACCGTCTCGAGAGGGGAAACGCTGTATCAAATTGCTAAAAAATATGATGTTACGGTACAATCTATCGTAACGATAAATCCAGAAACTGCCGACGGTATCAAAGAAGAACAGGTGATTAAAATCCCTAAAAATTCGCAATTACAACATACCGTTCAACCCAAAGAAACTTTGTACGGACTTTCAAAACAATATAATATCGCTATCGAAAAATTGTACGAATTCAACCCTGGATTGAAAGAAAATGGACTGAAAGAAGGGCAAACAATTTTCCTTACAAAAAACAATTCTTCGGCGATTTCTACTCCTACAATTACAACGGTTACAACCTCAAGTAGCAGTACCAAAACATTAGTTCCTACCAAGGGAACGCATACTGTAGAAAAAGGCGAAACCCTGTTTTCTATTTCACGAAAATACAATGTGGCAATTTCGTATTTGTATGAATGGAACCCTATTTTGAACACACAACCATTACAAGAAGGACAAGTCATTCAGGTGGAAGAAACAGTAGCAAAACCTGTTACAATGACGATGAAAGTATCTAAAACAGAGAATTTTACTACAGTTGTTGTAGAACCAAAAGAAACTTTGTACAATATTCAGAAGACATACAATGTTTCGTATGAAGAATTATTGAAACACAATCCGCAAATTGCTAATGGATTGAAAGAGGGAACTACCCTAAAAGTTCCTGTGAAAAATTCAAATAATGTAGGCGAAAAAATAGAAAATGACAACAAAAAAATAGCTCTTCCAACTGAAATTAAAACTAAGGAAATCAGACCAACAAAGAAACTTTTCAGCGGAAAAAACAAAGAAAAAAGAGAATTGGTGCTTTTGATGCCGTTTAATTTAGATGCAAATAATCCAAATTCGTCTGCTACTCAGAAGAAACTGAACGAAGATGTATTTTTAAACATTGCTGTTGATTTTTACGCTGGAGCTGAATTGGCTTTAGATGATTTAAAATCAAAAAAATACGCTTTAGAAGTTAAAGTAATAGATTCAAAAGAAAGCAATCGTTCGTTGGACATCAATGCGTTACAATCTTCTGTTGATTTTTCAAATACAGATGTAATCGTTGGTCCATTTTTCCAAAAAAATGTGGATGCTTTGAGTAAAAAATTGGCAAATACTTCTACGGTGGTGGTTTCTCCTATTTCAACTGAAAAAGGGCAATCATATAGAAATCAAATTCATACCATGCCAAATGAGGATTTGATGAAAAGCGAAGTGTTGCATTATTTACAATCAAAGAATGCCAATATTGTTTCGGTATATTTGCCATCACAAACGAGTAAAATCAATGCATTGTATGCAGAATTTCCTCAAGTGAAAAAAGTAAGTACCAATTCTAAAGGAAATGTACCTGTATCGATTATCGAACCTCAATTGGTAAAAGGTGGGAAAAATTTTGTAATCCTCGATGCCGACAATCATTTGGCAACGGTAGAAGCCGTAATGAGTTTGAAAAAATTACAATCAAATTATGACATTCAATTGGTTACTCTTCAAAAAAATAACCATTTAGAATCGACAGATGTAGATGTAAAAGATTTGGCTCAATTGGAAATGATTTATCCTTCGGTAACGAACGAGGAAAATTCGTGGAAAAGAACCAATTTTTACAAAAAATTTAATGACAAATACGGAAAAAATCCAAGTAAATACGCTGTAAGAGGTTATGATGTGGTGTATGATGTAGTCAATCGTATGTTTTCGGGTACAGACCACGAAGATTTGTTTGATTACGGAACCAATCAAGTGGAAAACAAATTTGTCTATATCAAAAAAGATGAAGGCGTTTACAACAGCGGAGTATATATCTTGCAATATACCAAGGATTTAAAAATTAAAGAAGCAAAATAATTATGGCTACAAGCACAATCATTTACAAAGGAAACTTACGCACAAAATCAACTCACTCCGATTCTGGTACAGAAATTTTAACTGACGCACCCAAAGACAATCACGGAAATGGAGAGGCTTTTTCACCAACCGATATGGTTGCTAATTCGCTGGCTACTTGTATGTTTACTATCATGGGAATCAAAGCGATAGATTTAGGTGTAGCTATCGAAAATTCTACAGCAGAAGTAACCAAAGTGATGTACAACGAACCACGAAGAATTGGCGAAATCATTATTTCGTTTGCAATGAAAGGAAAAGCAGACAAAAAACAACAAACCATTTTGGAACGAGCTGCAATGACTTGTCCTGTGATTTTTAGCTTACATCCCAATATCGAAAAGAAAATTTCGTTTGTTTGGGAGTGATAAGGTTTAAACGACAAAAGAAATATATTTTTCTTCACCATTTAGAATTTAATTTTTTGAGACACTCAACCTTATGAAATATTTAACTTCTGAGAAGTTAAAAAGCTGTGTGCGATTTATTTAAACACATAGATTTTCTAAACGCAACAGCCACCGTTATCTTCTTAAACGAAATGTCTCTGTTTCTTGGTTGTAAAAAAAATAATTCGTGTAATTTTCTACACATAGTTTGAGCAAACCCTTGGGGTATAACAAAACAACAACATATCATATGAATCAATTGTTTAGAAAAAAGAAAGTAGAAGATATTTTAGCTGAATTGGAAGACAACCAAAACAGTCAAAACTCTTTAGGAAAATATCTCACCCAAAAAGATTTGATTTTTTTTGGAATAGCCGCTATTGTAGGTGCCGGAATTTTTAGTACAATTGGTCAAGCAAGTTATGACGGTGGACCAGCCGTCATTTTTTTATTTATTTTCACTGCGATTGCCTGCGGATTTTCGGCGTTGGCGTATGCCGAATTTGCATCTATGGCTCCCGTTTCGGGTAGTGCCTATACTTATAGCTATATTGCATTTGGCGAACTCATCTCATGGATTATCGGTTGGGCGTTGATTATGGAATACGCAATTGGAAATGTTACTTTAGCTATTTCGTGGAGCGATTATTTTACCAGCCTTTTACAAACGATGAATATCCACATACCACTGTGGTTGCAAATGGATTTTCTCACTGCGAAAGAAGGTTTTGAAGAAGCCCAGGTTTTACTGCAAACTCAGCCCTTGGAAACACTCCCCAACCATCTACAACAAACCTTTAATGCCTATCAATCGGCTCCGACTATTTTTGGAATTCCGTTTGTGGCAGATGCACCTGCTTTGTTGATTATCCTCTTGATTACTTATTTGGTTTATAGAGGGGTACGAGAGTCAAAAAACTTTGCCAATGCTATGGTTTGGATAAAATTGGCGGTGATACTTTTGGTTTTGATCGTTGGTGCGTTTTATGTAGATGTGGACAATTGGTCGCCTTTTGCACCTAATGGAATTTCTGGAGTTTTGAAAGGCGTTTCGGCGGTATTCTTTGCGTATATTGGTTTTGATGCCATTTCAACCACTGCCGAAGAATGTAAAAATCCACAGAAAGATTTACCTCGTAGTATGATTGCTTCAATTGTGATTTGTACTTTGCTTTACATCGCTATTGCTTTGATTTTGACAGGGATGGTACACCACAGCGAACTCAATGTTGGTGATCCATTGGCGTATGTTTTCGAAAAACTCAATCTAAAATGGTTGGCAGGAATCATCGCTGTAAGTGCCGTCGTAGCCATGGCAAGTGTGTTGTTGGTTTTTCAAATGGGACAACCACGCATTTGGATGACGATGAGTAGAGATGGTTTGTTGCCTCCAAAATTTTCAAAAGTACATCCAAAATACAAAACCCCTTCATATGCAACCATTGTAACAGGATTTGTCGTTGCCATTCCTGCATTGTTTGTGAACCTGAAAATGGTAACAGACCTTTGTAGCATAGGAACTTTATTTGCTTTTTCGTTGGTTTGTGCAGGAATATTGGTATTACAAGGAAGAAATGTACCTAAGGGAAAATTTAAAATTCCATACATCAATGGGAAATATATTTTACCTTTGATTGCGATTTCCACTTTGAGTTTGGCATATTATTTCAATACCGAACAAATACAATCTTTTTTCTTCCTAAGTGAAACTAATGATTGGAACAACGAACGCATACCTTTATATATATTCGGAATTTCATTAATAGGATTAAATATTTGGAGTTTTCAGAAAAATTTATCCTTAATTCCGATGTTGGGATTGATTTGCTGTTTGTACCTTATGGCAGAATTGACCTTATGGAATTGGATTTACTTTAGTTTTTGGTTGCTCATTGGGTTGATTATTTACTTTGGATATTCAAGACATCATAGTAAATTGAGGAAATAATAATAGGCTGTCGATTAGGACAGCCTATTTTGTTTTATTTATTTCAAATCCAAAGGTATCACACAGATTGGTATCGGATTCATTTTATGTTGATTGATGTGATGTAAACGAGAAAAAATTTCAAAAACCTCTCGTTCTCTACCAGAAAAATCATCAGCCTTTGCTCCATTTTCATAAGCAATCATAGCTTTTTCGAGTTCGTCATAAGAGGCACCCAATTGGTCTTCGTCTGTACGGTCATCACCAAACAAACCATCTGTAGGAGCTGCCTGTTGTATAGATACTGGAACGTCCAAATAAGCTGCCAATTTTCTCACATCAGACTTCATTAAATCTGCAATCGGACTAATATCCACTCCTCCGTCTCCGTATTTGGTAAAAAATCCCACACCAAAATCTTCCACTTTATTTCCAGTACCAGCTACCAACAATCGATTGATACCACCAAGGTAATACAAAGTTGTCATTCTCAATCTCGCTCGAGTATTTGCTAATGTCAATTGCAACAAAGCATCATTATCCGAAGTAGGAACCACCGATTTCATTTTTTCAAAAGTTTCCGTTAAATCTACCTCTACCCTTTCCACATTTGAAAAGTTGTTTTGCAGAAAGTCGATATGTTCTTTGGCTCGATTGACCTGAGAAATCGCCTGATGAATAGGCATTTCCACACACAAAACTTTCAATCCTGTGTAAGCACAAAGAGTAGAGACCACCGCAGAATCAATTCCGCCAGAAATCCCTACAACAAAACCTTCAACTTTTGCATTGGTTACATAATCTTTTAACCAAGAAACAATATGATTTTTTATTTTTTCCATTAAATATTTATTTTTCAAAAAACGTTTAACCTAATTTGATTTTTCAATCGTTTAAATTATATTTATTTTATCCCTATCTTTGCAATAAAAGTAATTCTTTTTATAGAAACAATGACAACATTAAAAAAATATTTTTTCATTCCATTAGCTATTTCGTTGATTGCGTGTAACAAACAATCAAAAGACGAAAAACAAATTGCCGAAATGAATTATCCAGTATCGTGGCATCGTTTTGACCAAGAATTTTCTACCAATAAAAACATCTTAGATTTGAGAAAAAAATATCCTTTTTTACTTTCACCTCAAGTTTCTGATGATGAATGGATTGCTAAACAAAACGACACTCTTTTTCAACAATTATATCAAGAAGTTCAAACCCAATTTTCGGATATTTCTACTACTAAAAATCAAGTAAATGAGGTTTTGAAACGCATTCATTATTATTTCCCAAATCATCAACCGAAAAAAGTTATTTCGTTGATTTCTGAGGTAAATGTTGAAAACAGAACCATTTATACCGATAGTTTGGTGTTGCTTTCTTTGGATACTTACTTAGGGAAAAATCACAAATTTTATGTGGACTTTGACACTTATACTTTGCAAGAATTTGAAAAAGAACGCATTCCTGTGGATTTGGCTTTGGAATTTGCCTCTCAAGTGGTTCCCTATACAGACGACCGCACTTTTTTGGGACAAATGATTTACTTTGGAAAATTGATGGCAGTGGCTGAAAAACTCACGCCTTTTGCCAGTGAAGAATTGCAAATCAATTATACCAAAGAACAATTGCAATGGGCAAAGGAAAACGAAGAAAATATTTGGAAATTTTTTGTTGAAAGCAAATTTTTATACAACACCGACCCAAAATTGTTTTTGCGTTTTATACAAAAAGCTCCCTTTTCAAAATTTTATTTGGAATTTGATCAAGAATCACCAGGGAGTATTGGCGTTTTTATCGGTTGGCAAATCGTAAAATCATACATAAATAATAATAAAGATGTATCTTTGCAAAATCTTTTGATAAAAGATACCAAAGAATTATTTGACAACGCAAAATACAAACCTCAACGCAAATGAGTAAACAAACCGAAATAAAAGTCAATGTTTCTCTTGACGAAAACAATATACCCGAAGATATTCGCTGGACTGCCAAAGACGGTGGTGTAGAAAACGAACGAGCAAAAGCTATGTTGCTTTCGCTTTGGGATGGAAAAGCACAGGAAACTTTACGCATAGATTTGTGGACTAAAGAAATGCCTGTAGATGAAATGAAACAGTTTTTTCATCAAACATTGGTAGCTATGACAGATACATTTGAACGAGCTACAGACGATAAAAAAATGAGCGATACCATGAGAGATTTCTGTGCTTATTTTGCAGAAAAATTGGAATTGCACAAATAAAACAATCACATGAACAATCACGAAAAAATAGGTGTTATCGGAGCTGGATTGGTGGGTACTCTACTCGCAATTCACTTGAGAAAATTGGGCTACGAAACCGTACTTTACGACCGCTCTGACGATATCAGAACCATCAATTTCAAAGGAAAATCTATCAATCTTGCCATTTCTACTCGTGGGTGGAAAGCATTGGAAACCGTAGGATTGGTCGATGAAATCAAAGAAATCACTTTGCCTATGTACAAAAGAGCGATTCACCATATTTCTGGAGAAATTCAATACCAAAATTACGGAGTAAACAACGAGGCAATTTATTCTGTTTCGCGTGGCGAATTGAACAAAAAAATGGTGCAACTTGCCGAAGATGTGGGTACTGAGTTTAGATTCAACCACAAAGTATGGGATATTTCACTCGATGACGCTACAATTTTTGTAGGGGATACAGACGAAAAATCTTCGTGGACAGCTCACAAACACGATATTATCTTTGGTACAGACGGAGCCTTTTCGAGAGTTCGCCAACGCATGCAAAGACAAAATAGATTCAACTATTCGCAGTTTTTCTTGCACTTGGGATACAAAGAATTGGAAATCGCTGCTAACGAAGACGGTAGGCACAAACTCGACCCAAAATCTTTTCACATTTGGCCAAGAAGAGAATTTATGTTGATTGCGTTGCCAAATATCGATGGTTCGTTTACTTGTACTTTATTTATGCCTTTCGAGGGAAAACATTCGTTTGAAACCATCAATACAGAGGAAAAAGTTATCGAATTTTTCAAAGAATTGTTCCCAGATGCTGTGCCTTTGATGCCCAATCTCTTAAAAGATTATATGCAAAATCCTACGAGTTCGTTAGTAACCACTCAATGCGACCCATGGATTTACAAAGACAAAATAGCCCTATTGGGAGATGCTGCACATGCCATTGTACCTTTTTATGGTCAGGGTATGAATGCAGGATTTGAAGACATTACCGAATTGTACAAACAAATCACAGAAAACGACGATTGGACTACGATTTTGAAAAATTACCAAGCCAATCGTAAACCCAATGCTGATGCCATAGCCGAACTTTCTTTTAGAAATTTTAAAGAAATGGGAAGCGATACTGCCGATAAAAACTTTTTGTTGCAAAAGAAAATAGAAACCAAGTTTACCAAAAAGTATCCAGAAAAATGGTTGCCTTTATATGATAGAGTTTCTTTTTCGTTGCAACCCTACAGCGAAGTATTGAAAATTGCAGATTGGCAAGGGGAAGTGATGAAAGAAGTGATGAGTCATCCAGAAATTGAAACGATTTGGGAAACCGATGAAATTTACGAGCTGATTTTGGAGGCGATGAAGAATAAAAAAGTTAAATAAATAGGTAAAAATCAAAAAATCTTAATTTTTTTTTAAAAGATTCATTGTTATTCAAATATCAATTATTATATTGCACCAAATTTATTACATACTTATAAAGATGAATATAAATAATCTAAAGACATTACAATTTGCAGCAGTGGTTGCTGCATCGATTGCCCTTACAAACTGTGGAAACAGTGCAGTAACTTCACAAGCAACAGGGTGGAAAATAAATGATAGCAAAGGAGGATTTCAATATGGAAATTCTTTCGACGGTGTAAAAGCACCAGTAGGAATGGTAGAAATTGAAGGTGGTACATTTACAATGGGTCGCATTCAAGAGGATGTGTTAGGCGATTGGAACAACCAACCTACACAACAATATGTAAACTCTTTCTTTATGGATGAAACAGAGGTTACTAACTTGATGTACAATGAGTATTTGTCATGGATTAAAGCTGTATATCCACCTTCAGAAAGCAGATACCGCAATATCTATAACGCAGCTTTGCCTGATACATTAGTATGGAGAAATCACTTGAGTTTTACAGAAACATTGACAAATGCATACTTGAGACACCCTGCGTATGCAAACTATCCTGTAGTAGGAGTATCTTGGGTACAAGCTAATGATTTTTCAAAATGGAGAACTGACCGTGTAAACGAATTGGCTTTAGAAAAAGCAGGATATTTGAAAAAAGGAGCTAAAGTAAATGATGCCTATGGTTCAAATTCTTTTTCAACAGATGCATATTTATCTGCTCCCTCTCAATCTTACGGAGGAAATGACAGCATCGTTTTCAGAGGTAAAAATAACAAAGCTACAGGACAAAGTGGAGTATATTTGAAACAAGAAAGCGGATTGTTTACAGCAGAATTCAGACTTCCAACTGAGGCTGAATGGGAATACGCTGCATCTGTTTCAAGATCTCAAAGAGAATACAACAACGTACAAGGAAGAAATAAATATCCTTGGGGTTCTAACGAATTGCGTACAAATTCAAGAAGAACTAAAGGAGATTATTTAGCAAACTTCAAACAAAACAGAGGTGATTACGGTGGAATCGCTGGATGGACTTCAGACAAAGGTGAAATGACTACAGCTGTAAAAACATTCCCTGCAAACGACTGGGGATTGTATGATATGGCTGGAAACGTTGCAGAATGGGTAGCAGACGTTTATAGACCAGCAGTTGCTGATGACGTAAACGATATCAACTACTTTAGAGGTAACGTATATTCTAAAAAAGCAATTGATGCAAATGGAAATGTGGTAATCGTAGATGAGTCAAACATTAAATACGATACATTGCCAAATGGTAGATTGCGTCCTAAAGCATTGCCTGGTCAAGTGGCTAAAACAAGCGTAGAAGAAAAAGACTTGTACTTGAGAAGAAATATCAATGATAAAAACTCAATCAATTATAAAGATGGAGATAATTTAGCAGGTGTAACAAGAAACTCTCAAATGTACAACGCTCCATTAAATGTAGTTGATTTTGACGGACAAGGAAACCCTATCTATCAATACGACAATAACAATAGAACTACTTTGATCAACAATCACTCAAGAGTTTATAAAGGAGGGTCTTGGAAAGATAGAGCTTATTGGTTAGATCCAGCTACAAGAAGATATCTTGACCAAAACACTGCAACTGATTTCATTGGATTTAGAAATGCCATGACAAAAATCGGTACAACTAAAGCTAACAGAAAAAAAGCTAGAGGTTAATATAAATCAAAAAGCTACTCAAGAGAGAGTAGCTTTTTTTTATGTAACTCCAATTCGTTACAAACTATGACAGACAATACTACATTTTTCTCAATAATAATACCATTATTTAATAAAGAACCCTACATTTTTAAAACTTTAAAAAGTGTTTGTAACCAAACATTTACAAATTTTGAAATAATAGTTATAGATGACGGTTCTACAGATAAAAGTCCAGATGTTGTAAAACAGTTCAACGATAATAGAATCATCTATCACAAAATAGAAAATCAAGGAGTATCTATTGCACGAAATACAGGTATGCAATTAGCTAAAAGTCCGTATTTTGCATTTATAGATGCCGATGATTTTTGGAAACCAAATCATTTACAAACCTTATTTGATTTGATAGAAAAATTTCCAAATGCGGGTATGTATTGCAGTCGATATCAGACCTATATTACCGACAGCAAATTCAGAAAAAACAAACTGATAGACATCGATGATGACTACGAAGGCTATGTAAAAGACTTTTTCAAAAGTAGTTGGATTGATAGAGTTGCTCACACATCTAGTGTATGTATCAAACATAAAGTATATGAAGAAATAGGTGGATTTGACAAAACTTTGACAAACGGAGAAGATTTGGACTTTTGGATTCGAATTGGAATTAAATACCCAGTTGCTATTAGTAACAAAATCACATCATCATATTACAATACTTTAGAAACAAAAAGTATTTCTCAAATGCCATTTATCAAAAAAACAAGACCTAATTTGAATAAATATCTAGAATTTGAAAATAACAATCCAAGCTTTTAAAAAATTTCTTGATATCTATAGAATTGAATATGCAGTAAATTATCGAGTGGTAGGAGAAATTAAAAAATCAAAAGAATATTTAGAATTTGTAGATAATAAAAACATCAGTATTCAATCAAAGATTTTATTATACACTCCACCTTTTATTTTGAAAAAAATGCTTAAATTGAGAAAAAAATTAAAAAAATTAGGAATAGACTTTACAATTTATCATTGATATGAAATTAGACCACATTGGTATTGCAGTAAAAAAATTAGAAATTTCTGATAAATTATTTTCTAAACTATTGAATAGAGTACCTTTTAAAACTGAAACCATCGTGAGCGAAAGTGTAAAAACAAGTTTTTATCATACAGGTGAAAGTAAAATTGAATTGCTCGAACCTACAAACGAAGATTCTCCTATTGCTAAATTTTTGAATAAAAAAGGAGAAGGAATCCACCATATCGCTTTTGAAGTTGATGACATTGAAAAGGAAATCAATCGATTGGAGAAAGAAGGTTTTTCTTTTGTTGGAGAAAAAATCAGAATTGGAAACAATCAAAAGCGTATAGCTTTTCTACATCCAAAACAATCAAACGGAGTATTGATTGAACTTTGTGAAAAAAAATAATATTTTTTCAAGAATATTTTTGCAAATACCAAAAAACATTCGTAATATTGCAACGTGAAATTTGAATCACGACAGGTCCTATAGCTCAGCTGGTTAGAGCACTTGACTCATAATCAAGGGGTCCCTGGTTCGAGCCCAGGTGGGACCACAAAAAAAACATCAACAATTGTTGATGTTTTTTTTATTCACAGTAAATTATATTATCAGGTGTCACAACTATTCCCATAGGTACATCTGTCTCTTCCATCAAAATCTCACCATCTATAGGCTCAAAGAATGACAATCCTATTAATAATGCTTCAGCAGTAGTTTGTTTCAAAAACCTATCATAAAATCCTTTTCCATACCCTACTCTATTTCCTTTTTTATCATATCCTAATAAAGGAACGAATACGACATCAATCTTTTTACTTGGTACCAACTGACCTGAAATTGGCTCTAAAATCCCCCAATCACTTTCTTTCAACTTGGTCTCTTCGTTTAGCAAATAATGTTTCATTTCTCCTTTATCGATATCAGTACGAGAAACGACTATTGATTTTTCCTTTGCCATCAACAATGTCAATATACTTTCGGTTTCAATTTCCATCAATCGTTCGATAGTCAAAAAAACGTGGTAATATTCTTTATCCCAAATATTCAATTTCAACAATTGATTGGCAATAGCAATACTTTTTTCTGTAATTTCATCAGCAGTCAATTGCTTTCTTTTGTCCTTAAATAATTGTCTAACCTGATTTTTATTCATCAAAATATTATTTTTTAAATATTTTTCCGTTGAAAAGTATCATTAAAATCACACCAATATTAATAGCCACATCGGCCACATTGAAAATAGCATTGAAAAAAGTAAATGGTTTACCACCCCAAAAAGGTAACCAATTAGGCAAATCCCCATGCCAAATTGGAAAATACAACATATCAACAACTTTTCCATAAAACCAAGTTCCATAAGGATTTTCGGCAAACATAGTCGCCACTTGTCCATAACTATGATCAAAAATAACTCCGTAAAAAATAGAATCTAAAATATTTCCAACTGCTCCTGCAATGATAAACGAAAGAGCTAATGGCAAAGCAAAATGTGCTTTTTCTTTGATAGATTTGTTTAACCAGTAAAATATTACGGCTACTGTAAGAATTCTAAAAGTAGTCAAAATCAATTTACCATAATTACCCGGAATTTCCATTCCCCAAGCCATACCATCATTTTCAATAAATTGAATTTTAAACCATTCCAATCCAAATACATTTACAAACTCATGCAGCTGGAAATTGGTTTTAATATATATTTTTGACCATTGATCAATCAATAATACAATAAAAATAACTATAAACGACTTTTTTAAATTCATGTTTTCCTAATTTAAGTTGCCAAAAATACTAAAATTTTATTTATTTTTACTCCTTTATTTTTAAGCGTAAACAAAACAAATAATTAACAACATGAATTTCTTTAAAAATGTATTGTCAACCATCGTTGGTTTGATTCTTTTTACTTTTATCGGTTTTTTCCTCATCATCCTCTTTTTTGGGATTGCGAGTATGTCATCAAGTAGCGGCTCTACTAAACCTGTTGCCAATAATAGTGTGCTAAAATTAGACCTTTCCAACATAGATAAAGATTATGGTGGCTCTGTTTATATAGAAGATTTTGACTATAAAGAAAAAAATAAATATGATTTTTATAATGTACTCAATGCGATCGACTACGCAAAAGATGATTCTAAAATCAAGGGGATTTCAATCGAAAATAATAGTACATCGATTGGAATAGCTCAAAGACAGGCGTTGAGAGAAAAATTGGAAGAGTTTAAAAAAACAGGAAAATTTGTCTTGGCTTACGCCAATCATTATTCGCAAGCAGAGTATTATCTAAATTCTGTTGCGGATACTATTTTTATCAATCCAATGGGAGGAGTTGACTTTAAAGGACTGTCAACAGAATTGTTGTATATGAAAAATTTGCAAAACTATACCGGAATAGAAATGCAAGTAATCAGACATGGAAAATACAAATCTGCTGTCGAACCTTTTCTACAGCAAGAAATGAGCCCTGAAAACAAATTACAAAACACAGAATTGTTGTATTCTATTTGGAATGAACTAGTTGCTGACATTTCTTCTTCAAGAAAAATTTCGATTGAAACACTAAATGAAATTGCCGACAATCAGAATGCAAGAACAGCTCAATTGGCATTAGAACACAAAATGGTAGACAAAATAGCCTATTTAGACGAATATAAAAGTTCGTTGAAAAACGCGTTAAACATTTCAGATTCAAAAGATTTGAAAGAAATTGATATTGAGGATTATGTTTATAATGTAAAAAACAATTCTTCGAAAGAAAATAATCAAATTGCGGTAATTTTTGCTCAAGGAGATATCAGAGGAGGCGAAGGAAGTTCTGATTATATTGGTGAAATTTCTATCAATCGCTCTTTGGAAAAAGCAAGAAAAAATGACGAAATTAAAGCCGTTGTTTTGAGAATTGATTCACCGGGTGGTAGTGCTTTGACCTCAGAATTGATTTGGAGAGAAATCGAATTGACTAAAAAAGTAAAACCAGTAATTGTTTCTATGGGTAATACTGCCGCATCAGGTGGGTACTACATCGCTTGTAACGCAGATTATATTTTTGCTGAGCCTACAACTATCACAGGTTCGATTGGTGTGTATGGAATGATTCCTAATGCTGAAAAATTAGGAGATAAAATAGGTATTACTTCTCATCAAATCGGAACACATATAAACTCTGTTGGTATGTCATTATTTACACCTCTTTCGGAAAATGAAAAGAAATATTTGACAGAAAATATCGAATTTATATACGACACTTTCTTGGAAAGAGTGGCTAAAGGGAGAAATATGACTACCGAAGAGGTACACGAAGTTGCCCAAGGAAGAGTCTGGACAGGAACTATGGCTTTGCAACACAAATTGGTTGACAAATTAGGTAGTCTTGACGAAGCAATCCAATTTGCAGCAAATAAAGTGGGTGTAGAAAATTATAAAGTTACTACACACCCAACCTACAAAATAAAATTTGCAGATTTTTTGAATTCATATTTTAGACTTTCTACTCAAAATAGTATCAAAGAATCATTGATAAATGAAATTGGATTAGAAAACTATAAAATGTTGGAGCAAATCAACTATATAAAAAAAACTGATCAAATTCAAGCAATTTTACCTTACAAATTTGAGATATAAGAATATACTATGATAAACGAAGAAGATTTAATCAAAGAGAGTTTTGTACAAAAAAGTTGGAACGAAATAAAAAGCAACGACTCGTGGGCGATTTTTAAAATCATGAGCGAATTTGTCAATGGGTACGAAAAAATGGGTCGAATTGGCCCGTGTGTTTCGATTTTTGGATCAGCGAGAGTTCAACCAGACAATCCCTATTACAAACTCACAGAGGAAATTGCTTTCAAAATTTCAAAAGCAGGTTATGGAATTATTTCTGGTGGAGGTCCAGGGATTATGGAAGCTGCAAATAAAGGAGCTCATATTGGGCAAGGAGCATCTGTAGGATTGAATATTGATTTGCCTTTTGAGAAAAATCACAATCCGTATATAGACAGAGATAAAAATTTACAATTTGACTATTTCTTTGTGCGAAAAGTAATGTTTGTAAAATATTCGCAAGGTTTTGTTGTGATGCCTGGCGGATTTGGAACGCTCGACGAATTATTTGAAGCAATCACACTGATTCAGACCAAAAAGATTGGAAAATTTCCTATTATTTTGGTAGGAAGTAGCTTTTGGAGCGGATTGATTGATTGGATAAAAACCACATTGAGAGATGAATATACTATGATTTCGCCCGAAGATATGAATTTGATAAAAATCGTAGATTCAGCTGATGAAGTTGTAGAAATCATTGATACATTTTACAAAAAATACAATTTGAGTCCGAATTTTTAAAAAAAAATCCTTGCTGTTGGTAAATTATTCAACAGCAAGGAAATATCTGATACTTCTACCACTTCCATTCATTTGCAAAACACCTTTAGCTACCATATCTTGCAAATCACGAGTTGCCGTAGCTTTTGAAGTTTTGGTGATAGACATATATTTTTTGGCAGACATACCACCTTCAAAATTTCGCCAACCCAAATCAAACATTTTCAATACCACTTTCAATTGTCGTTCGTTAAGATTTAGAGCGTGTTTGTCCAAAAACGACGATTTATTCAACACCAATTGAATGGTGCTTTTAGCATGATTTTGTGCCGAGAGAAACAATTCTACAAAAAACACTATCCATTCGGTAATTTCCAAAGTTTTCGATGCCTTTTTCAAATGAGTGTAATAGGCTTTTTTGTTGTTTTCAATTGCTGTTGAAATACTGATAAACAATGGATTTTGAAAACATTCAAACATACATTTCTCAATAATAGCTCTACCAATTCTACCGTTTCCATCTTCAAATGGGTGAATACTTTCAAAATACAAATGGGCAATGGATGTTTTTATCAAAATTTGTTTTACATCTTTTGGTGAAGTTTTAAAATTTTGATACCAATTGATAAAATTTTTCATTTCAATCGGCACTTGATGAGATGGCGGAGCGATAAAATGAACCGTTTCATTTCCCCATTTACCAGATACAATCTGCATTTGTTCATCACTTGTTCTATATTCACCAGCTTGTACATACGATGAATTTTCCATTAAGATAAAATGCCATTTTTTTACCAAATCTTCCGACAAAGGTTCGGCGAAATTTTTACGGACATCTAAGGTCAATTTCGCAATATTTTGAGCTTTTTTATCCTTGATTATAAGTTGATTTTCAGAAAATCCCATGTGTTTTTTTAATGAAGAAAAAATATCTTCACGACTGAAAAATTCTCCTTCAATTTCAGAAGTTTTTTGAGCCTCGGAAATCATAATATTCATTAAAGTCTCTTGCTGAATATCAAAAGGAAGATTGGATGAAAGCCCGTTGATTTCCCCTAAATTCAATAAAATATCTGTCAAATATGGGTCGATAACACTTTCATTATACGAAAAATTTCCCCAATCTTTAAACTGCCAATTATACATTCGTGAGCCAATTAAAATGATTAATCGGCTCAAAAATACGAAAATTTTGATCCGATTACGCAAAATAATCGGCTCAAGTTGCAAAAATATTAGTGGTATCACTTTTCTATTTCAGAGATTTTTATATTTTTGTGGCATTAGTAACTAAAGATTCGGAATTGATTGATTTGATTTTCGAGGATTTTTTTTTGATTTATCAAAAAAACAAAATCTGAAGTAATCTGCTTTAAACCGTAGGTTTAATCGTTTTTAAGTACAGTATTCTTAAAAATCATTTCAGAAAAAGTCTGTGAAATCAGCACGAGAAAAAATAACAAAATGACAACACTTTTTAAAAACATCAAAGAACTCATTCAAGTTAGAGAACATACTACCGAAATATTAAAAGGTAATCAAATGAAAGAATTGCCTACGATAAAAAATGCTTTTTTATTGATTAAAGACGATATAATAATAGATTATGGTAGTATGGAAAATTGCCCAACTGATTACGACCAATGCGTAGATATTACAGGTAAAATGATACTTCCTACTTGGATTGATAGCCATACACATATTGTATATGCAGGGAACCGCGAACAGGAATTTGTGGACAGAATCAACGGTTTATCTTACGAGGAAATCTACAACCGTGGTGGTGGAATTTTAAATTCTGTTGCCAAATTACGCACTACTTCTGAAGAAGAATTGTACCGTGATGCTTCGGCTCGATTAGAAGAGTTGATAATTCAAGGGACAGGAGTTATCGAAATCAAATCGGGCTATGGATTGGATTTGGAAAGTGAAATGAAAATGATGCGTGTGATTGCTCAACTAAAGAAAAATTATTCAGTAGCAGTAAAAGCTACATTTTTGGGTGCTCACGCCCTGCCTGTTGAATACAAAAACAACCAAGCAGGTTTTGTAGATTATATCTGCAACGAAATGATTCCTGTAGTTGCCAAAGAAGGTTTGGCTGAATACTTTGATGCGTTTTTGGAAACCGGATATTTTACGGTAGAAGAAACCGAAAAACTCATCATTGCTGCACATAATCACGGCTTGAAAAGTAAAATTCACTTGAACCAATTCACAGCTATTGGCGGTATTGAAATGTGTGTAAAGCACAATGTCCTATCAGTTGATCATTTAGAAGTGGTAACAGACGAAGATATTCAAGCTTTGCAAAAAGGAAACACCATTCCTGTAGCATTGCCTACTTGTTCGTATTTTATTTCAATACCTTACACACCAGCTCGTAAATTGTTAGATGCCAATTTGCCTTTGGTTTTGGCTTCGGACTACAACCCAGGTACTACACCAAGTGGTAATATGAATTTTGTAGTAGCCACTGCTTGTATAAAAATGAAAATGACGCCAGAGGAAGCCATTAATGCAGCAACCTACAATGCCGCTTTTGCCTTGGAATTGGAAAAAGAATACGGCAGTATCACTAGAGGAAAAAAAGCTTCGTTTATCATTACCAAACCATTGCACTCGTTTTATGCAATTCCATACAATTTTGGAAGCAATCCAATAGAACAAGTGTATTTGAATGGGGTGTCAATTTGAAAATTTGGAGATTTGAAAATTTTTCATTTCGACGAAAGGAGAAATCATTTATGATTTGAAAATTATATTATCACTAACTACTAAAAAATGGAAAATTTCATATATTTCAACGATAATCACCTTGAATCGATTGTATCAAAACGCGAGGGTGAAACCAAATTTGGTGAAAAAGTAAAACTAAAACCCACCGAACAATCGTTAGAGGCTTTTTTGAAAGAAACCTCTGCACTGTTTGTGGTATATGCCATCAAAGAAAGTATCGGAGTAGCGGCAAATTTGGGTCGCACTGGTACGGAAACCGCTTTTGATGTTGCCATAAAAAATTTACTCAACATACAGCACAACGTACTTTGCAAAGGTTCGTGGGTGAGTATATTGGGGACATTTGATTTTTCAGAATTACAACAACAAGCCGAAAACGACAACATCGACAAATTGCGAAAAAAAGTGAGCTTAATCGACAAGCAGATTACCTTTCTCAATACACAAATCATCAAAGCAGGAAAAATTCCCATCATCATTGGAGGTGGACACAACAATGCTTACGGACATATCAAAGGTTTGTCTTTGGCAAAAAATCAATCAGTAAACGCTGTCAATTTCGATGCTCACACAGATTTTAGAGCCTTGGAAGGCAGACACAGTGGTAATGGATTTTCTTATGCGTTTGAAGAGGGATTTTTAGACCGCTATTTCATCTTTGGTTTACACGAAAATTATACATCAAAAAATATTTTCAAAACACTAAAAGAAAACAGCGACCGTTTGCAATATGTTTCGTACGAAGCGATGGAAATACGAAGTGAAAAGAAGTTCAACGAACAACTTTTATTAGCAAAACAATTTATCAAAAATAAACCGTTTGGTATTGAGTTAGACTTAGATGCAATCGAGAGCGTTGCCAGTAGTGCAGTAACCCCTTCAGGTTATCACAGCAAACAAGCACGACAATTTGTACACACCATGGGTGGCCACGACAAGGCGAGTTATTTGCACCTTTGCGAAGGAGCTCCAAGTCTAGATAGCACTCAGCCAAGTACAGTAGGTAAACTCATCGCTTATTTGATAACGGATTTTATAAAAGCAAGAAAATAATAAAAAAAAACGCCCAAATGGGCGTTTTTGTTTTATACTTTCTGTACTTTTTGAGACATTTCTAAAGAAATTGCAGCTTTTTCCATTTTTAGTTTTCCTGCCATAGTTTCTAAAATTACAGTTTCATCAGCTCCGATTTCTGAAATGCGACCGTGAATACCTGCCTTTGTAATTACCTTATCCCCTACTTTTAATGAAGATTCAAATTCTTTTTCTTTTTTTATTCTCTTTTGTTGTGGGCGAATCATCAAAAAATACATCACACCAAATATCAAAAGAATCGGTAAAAATTGTTGAATGTTTTCCATTTTTATCTATTTATTATTCTGTTACATTTGCTTTTACTGTCAGCTGTGTCATAGAGTTTGATGCATTTGACACCACACTAACCGTTTTACTTTGAACACCAGCTGCCGTAGCCGAAAACTCTACTTTCATAGATGCAGACTCCCCTGGTTTGATAGGTTCTGTTGGTTTTTCTGGAACCGTACATCCACAACTCGCACTTGCATTAATGATTACCAAATCACTTTTTCCTGTATTGCTAATTTTAAATTCATGCGTTGCTTTGTCTCCTTTTTTCAAATCTCCAAAATCGTGAGTATCCGTATCGTACTCAATTATAGGTAAATCTTCTGATGAAACAGTAGCATTTTCATCTACTGTAATTTCATTTACTTTTTTAGATGCATCTTCTGTTTTTTTACAAGCAGTAAACGATGCCAAAGCCAAAACTAAAATTACTATTTTTTTCATTTATTTTTTATTTTATTCCATTAAACCTCTTCCTATTTTTTGAAAAGCATTTTGTTCTCTCAACTCATTGGCTGTAGAATCCAAAATACCATTGATAAAGATACTACTCTTTGGTGTAGAATATTCTTTAGCAATCTCTAAATATTCGTTAATTGTTACTTTTACAGGTATAGACGGAAATTTTGTAATTTCACACATCGCCATAGTCATTAAAATATGATCCATTTCTGCAACGCGGTCGATATCCCAGTTATTGGTTTTGGTAAAATACAAGGCTTTCAACTCTGGATAATTCAAAATTGTCTTTTTAAACAATTGTCTTCCAAAATCTTTGTCTTCATCATCTTTAAACACTTTGGCAACTTTGAAATAATCTTTGTCGTGTTTCAAAATAGCCAATTGTTTTACGATGGCAGTGTTTACAATAGGAATGTCATCGATCCAAGTTAACTTACTATCTTCCAAAAACTCATAAATTTTCTCGTCAGGAGCAATGATTTCTTTGTATAAATTGATAATAAAATCCTGATCTTCAGAAAAATCATTTTTATTATTTCGCATATAATGTTTGTACAAATCCGAATTTTTGATTTGTTTTCTCAAATACGTAATATAGTTTTCGTGAATTTTAAATGCATCAATTCCGTTTTCTTCAATATTATTATTCAAAGAATCAGAGTTTACAAGTATTTGTAAAACAGCGTTATTGACAAATTTTTTATTTGGATTTTTTTCTTCAGGAGTAGCCAAATGCTTTTGAGAAGATACTTCCAAGTATTCCAATTCTTTCTTTTGAATTTCTATCAATGCAGAAAGCATCAAGAGATACAATTTTTTAGTATTTTCCATACTTTGTACCAAGAATTTTTCTTGTACATCGATGGCGTCAGTGTTTAATTTTTTAATCGCGTAAAGATTTTGCATGACCTTTACTCTGATGTGTCTTCTGTTTAGCATAGGACTAAGAACTTAATGTAGTGTGAATAATATTTAAATATAAAAAAACAAACGATAACCCATTTGGATTATCGTTTGCAAATATATGAAAAAAACAAATGAAGCAATAATTATTTTTGCTCGTTTTTCTTTCTTTCGATACGCTCTTCAGCCATTGCCATAGCTGCTTGATGCGTAGTAATGTTATGTTCTTTAGCTCTATTTAAAATATCCAAAGTAGTGTTGTAGATATTTTCAGTGCGTCTCAATGCCTCTTGAGCGTCGTATTTTGCAATTTCTCCAAATACATTGATGATACCACCTGCGTTGATCAAGAAATCTGGAGCGTAAACAATTCCCTTTTCTTGCAACATTTTTCCGTGGATTTGCTCTTGAGCCAACTGGTTGTTTGCAGCACCTGCGATTACTTTTGCTTTCAATTTTTGGATAGTTTCTGTATTTACAGTAGCACCCAAAGCACAAGGAGCGTATATGTCCATTTCTTCAGCATACAAATCGTTTCCTTCGTAGATTTTTGTATTGTATTTTTTAGCGATTTCTTCTACTCTTTCTCTTGTAATATCTGTAATTGTGATGTCTGCACCTGCTTCTGACAAGTGTTTTACCAAAGTTTCACCTACATTTCCTACTCCTTGAACAAAGATTTTCTTTCCTGCCAAATCATCTGTACCAAATTGGAATTTTGCAGCCGCTTTCAAACCTACAAATACACCATAAGCCGTTACAGGTGATGGATTTCCAGAACCTCCAAGGCTTTCAGAAATACCCGTTACATGCGGAGTGATGGTATGGATCAAATCCATATCTGGTGTAGTAGTACCTACATCCTCAGCAGTGATATATCTTCCGCTCAAAGAGTGTACATAGTGAGCAAATGCTTTGATTAATTCTGGCGTTTTATCTTTTTTAGAATCTCCGATGATTACCGCTTTACCACCTCCTAAATCCAAACCAGAAATAGCAGATTTATAGGTCATACCTCTTGACAAACGCAAAACATCGTTCAATGCTTCCCATTCTGAAGTATAATTCCACATACGCGTTCCGCCCAATGCTGGACCTAATACTGTGTTATGAATACCAATGATTGCTTTTAATCCTGAGTCTTTACAATGGCAAAATACGATTTGCTCATGTCCGTCGAAAGAAATTTGTCCAAAAACTGGATCTACTTTTTTCAATTCTTCTGGAGAATAACTATTTACTGTCATATTTTTATTTTAATAAAAAAGTTTATTTTAATTTGATTTCAAAATTAGTGAAAATATTTATTTTAACGAAATAATTTATCCGTTTTTATTATCTTTTTATTTAATACTTTTTTATCTTTACATTCGTTATAAAAAATGTCAATTGTGCATTCAAACCAAACATTTATTAAAAGTTTTTTAAAAAATCAACCTATCGAAGATTTTGTAGAGTTACCTGCCAGTGGGTCGGAACGAAGAAATTTTATTTTTAAGGCAAATGGTCAAAAATATGTTTTGACTGAAAATGAAAATGTATCTGAAAATGAAAGTTTTTTCTATTTTTCAGATGTTTTTTCAAATTTAAAACTCAATACACCAAAAATTTTTAAAATTTCGGAGGATAAAAAAAGTTATATTCAAGAATATTTAGGGGAAAAAACGCTTTCTCAATTAATCAGCGAAAAAGATTCTAATGTTGAATATTTAGTTGAAAAAACTCTATTTAAACTCATTGATTTACAGTCTAAAACTCAAGGCAAAATTGATTTTTCACGCACATTTGAATACCGAGCTTACAATCACATTCCTATTTTGCACGATTTGTTTTATTTCAAATTTATGTTTGTAGATGTATTGGAAATCAGTTACAACAAACAAAAATTGATTGAAGAATTTCACGAAATTGTTCAACTCATCGAAAATATTTCTCCCAAAGGATTGATGTTGAGAGATTTTCAATCGAGAAACATTATGGTCAATAATGAAGAGGTGTATTTTATCGATTATCAAAGTGCCATGCAAGGTCCATTGATGTACGATGTCATTTCGTTTTTGAATCAGGCAAAAGCCAATTTTTCGGAAGTATTTAAAGCAAAAATGTTGGAATCTTACATTCAATTGCACCAAGATATAAATGTTCAAAAACAATTGCGTGATTCTATTTTACCCTTGCGATTGATGCGAAATTTACAAGTGCTAGGAGCCTATGGTTTTCGGGGATTGATTCAGAGAAAAGAACATTTTATACAAAGTATTCCGCAAGGAATAGAAAATTTACAACAAACCATTCAAGAATGGAAGGAAATGGAAAGGTTTACGGAGTTGAAAACGATTATTGAAAAGTTGAAATAAAATAAAGAGTATGTTACAAATAGACATTCACAGTTTTTCGTACAAAAAAAAAGGGTATCCAGCAGATGCAACAGGTAACGGCGGTGGCTTTTGTTTTGATTGCCGTGGAATTTTAAACCCAGGTAGATTTAAAGAATACAAGTCTTTGACTGGCAAAGATCAAGCGGTTATTGACTTTTTGGAAACACAAACCAAAATTGCAAAATTTCTTGAAGGTGTTTTGCAAGTTGTAACTATTACCATTGACGATTACATCTCAAGAGGATTTGAAAATCTACAAATCAATTTTGGGTGTACAGGCGGACAACATCGCTCGGTGTATTCGGCTGAAACCATTGCTAAAATTTTGCGTAAAAAATACCCAAATATTACGGTAAATGTTACTCACGACGAACAACCGCAGTTGAATTGATATGAAAGCATTTATATTCGCAGCAGGAAAAGGTACACGACTAAAACCTTTTACATATTCACATCCAAAGGCGTTGGCTCAAGTCAATGGAAAAACTCTTTTGGAGCGAAATATCCATTATTTAAAATCTTTTGGAATCAAGGATTTTATTATAAACATTCACCATTTTGGTGAGCAAATCATCGATTTTTTAACCGAAAATCAAAATTTTGGTGTAAATATTCAAGTTTCTGATGAAAGAGCAGAATTGTTAGAAACCGGTGGTGCGTTGCTTTATGCGTTACACATGTTCGAAAACGACGAACATCTTTTGATAATAAATGCCGATATTTTGACAAATTTAAATATTATGGAATTGATTGACGCACATATAAAAAATGATCATTATGCAACGATGGCTATTTCTGATAGGGATAGTTCGCGTAAGTTGTTGTTTGATGAAAATTTCCAATTAAACGGATGGAAAAATCTTTCAACAGGAGAAATAATTTTAGGAAATAAATCAGAAAATTTGTCGGAATATGCGTTTAGTGGTATTCATTGTATTCGTACAGAATTTATAAAAAACTTTACTCATAAAGGAAAATTTTCAATCATCGAGGAATATTTAAACCAAATGAAAAGTAAAAATATTCACGGTTTTCTCCACAAAGCACAATTGATTGACGTAGGAAAACCAGAAAATATTAAAGTAGCAGAAACATTTTTCATATAATAAAAAGGCCCATCATTACGATGGGCTTTTTCTATTACTTTTTATCTTTTCCTTCTGGTTTTGGAGGACGAGGTAATAAAGCTTTTCTCGAAACTTTTGGTTTCTTTGTTTTAGGGTCTAATCCCATATATTTTACTTCCAATTCGTCTCCTTCTTTCAATACATCCGAAGGATTTTCGATACGTTTCCAATCAAATTCAGATACATGCAACAACGAATCTTTTCCTGGTACAAATTCTACTACTGCACCAAATTCCAACATACGCGTTACTTTTACTTTGTAAACTTCGCCTTCTACTGGAGTAAATGTTTGTGCTTGGATAGCAGCAATTGCTTTGTCCATACCGTCTTGGTTTGTACCCAAGATTTCGATGTTTCCAAAATCTCCTTCTTCTGTGATAACAATCGTAGTTTCAGTATCTTGCTGTAATGCTTGAATATTCTTTCCAGCCGGTCCGATAACTGCTCCGATGAAATCTTTAGGAATTTGAATTTTAATGATTTTAGGTGCGTGAGCTTTTACAGTTGCCTTAGGAGTATCGATTGTTTCAGTGATTTTTCCTAAAATGTGCATACGACCTTCGTGAGCTTGTTTCAACGCTTGCTCCATAATTTCGTAAGCCAATCCTTCGATTTTGATGTCCATCTGACAAGCCGTAATACCATCTTTTGTACCTGTAACTTTAAAATCCATGTCTCCCAAGTGGTCTTCGTCTCCCAAAATGTCAGACAATACCGCCCATCTACCAGTTTTTGCATCAGAAATCAATCCCATGGCAATACCAGAAACTGGTTTTTCGATTTGGATACCTGCATCCATCAATGCCAAAGTACCTGCACATACTGTTGCCATAGAAGACGAACCGTTTGATTCTAATACTTCTGATACCAAACGAATTGTATATGGACAATTTGCTGGAATCATATTTTTCAATGCTCTTTGGCGAAGTTTCCATGTCCTACTTCTCTTCTCGAAGTTCCTCTCAAAGGTTTTGCTTCACCTGTAGAGAATGGAGGGAAGTTGTAGTGCAAGTAAAATCTTTCCTCACCTTGTTCGCTTGGCAGGTCGATAACATTTGCCTCTCTCGAAGTTCCCAAAGTTACTGTAGCCAATGCTTGAGTTTCCCCTCTTGTAAAGATAGACGAACCGTGAGTTGATGGCAAATAATCGATTTCGCTCCAAATAGGACGGATTTCTGTCGTTTTTCTACCATCCAAACGCAATCCTTGGTCGAGAATCAAATTTCTTACGGCTTCTTTTTGAGTTTTTGAAATGTATTTGTCAATCAAAACCGTCAATTCGTCGGTCAATTCTTCTTCTAAATATTGAGCTAAAAATTCTTCTTTGATTAGTGCAAATTTCTCACTTCGTTCGCTTTTTGCACTAGCTTCTGAAGCGATTGCATACATTTTATCATAAGCAAATGCGTGAACTTTAGATTTCAATTCGTCATCGTTTTCCTCTGGCTCGTAAGTTCTGTACTCAAGGTTTAATTGAGCTCTCAAACGCTCTTGAGCTTCGATTTGTTCGATGATGGCATTATGAGCAAATTTGATAGCGTCCACCATTTCTTTTTCAGAGATTTCTTTCATCTCTCCCTCTACCATACAAACCGAATCTTTAGAAGCACCAATCATCATATCGATGTCAGACTCTTCCAATTGAGCTTTTGTAGGGTTGATAATCAACTCACCGTTTACACGACCTACTCGAACTTCAGAAATCAAGTTGTAGAAAGGAATATCCGAAACAGCCAATGCAGCAGATGCTGCCAATCCTGCCAAAGCATCAGGCATTACATTTTCGTCATGAGACATCAATTGAATCATGATTTGAGTTTCGGCGTGATAATCATCTGGAAATAAAGGACGCAAACAACGATCTACCAAACGCATGGTCAATACCTCTTGGTCGCTTGGTCTTGCTTCTCTTTTGAAGAATCCACCTGGGAATCTACCAGCGGCAGCAAATTTTTCACGATAATCTACCGTCAAAGGTAAAAAATCCACCCCTGGATTTGCAGTTTTTGCAGATACAGCAGTTGCCAATAGCATACAATCTCCCATACGTACTACTACTGATCCGTCGGCTTGTTTAGCCAATTTTCCTGTTTCGATTAGGATACTTCTTCCGTCTCCTAATGAAATTGTTTCTTGGGTTACTTTTGGAATCATTTTTTTGTGTTTTTAAATGAATAATGAAAGTGTGTGTTGTTGTTGTTTTGTAGTAAACCCAATAAAAAACTTTTCAGTCCTTATCTTAAAAAAAATAATATGTTTCACGCTGATTTGAATAGATATATTTATATATCAATACCTAATTTTGATTTCCGCCGATTTTTTTTATATATCAAAAAAAAATCTGCTTTAAACCGATGGTTTAATCGATATTTAGTTGATTTTTTAACGACTACAAAAAATCTGTGTAATCTGCGAGAGATAACAAAATTTTATCTTTTTGAAAATTTTCAGGACAAAAAAAGAGGTGTCCAAAAAGAATTGGACAGCCTCTTTGTGTTGTAAAATTGATTATTTTCTAATATTCAATTCTTTGATCAATTCACGATATTTGTTAATATCTTTTTTCTTTAAGTAATCTAAAAGTCTTCTTCTTTTACCTACCAACAATACCAATGAACGCTCTGTGTTGTAATCGTGACGATTTTTTTTCAAGTGCTCAGTAAGGTGAGAGATTCTAAAAGTGAATAATGCGATTTGTCCTTCTGTAGAACCTGTGTTTTTTGCATCTCCACCGTGTTTTGCGAAGATTTCTTCTTTGATTTCTTTAGTTAAATACATGCCAATATTGTTTAAAATGATTATTATGTAATGTTTGAATTGAAAAATTCGAGTGCAAAGATACACATATTTTCTTATGAAACAATTTATTGTTTGAATATTATACTGATTTTTTTCGCATACGCATATTCAAAAACTCTACAGCCAATGAAAACGCAATAGCAAAATACAAATATCCTTTCGGTACTGCCCCTATTTCTTGATCAAACAACAAGGCGTGAGATAAATGCATCGCCTCTGTAGTGAGCATAAATCCGATCAAAATCAAGAAAGACAATGCTAAAATCTGGATCGATGGATTGCGATTGACAAATTTTCCTACAGGTACAGCAAACATCAACATTACTCCTACTGATACAATTACTCCTGCAACCATGATAAACAACTCTGGTCTTTGTCCCAACAACTCTGCTTCTGCTGGATACAATCCGTTGGTCATCCCAACTGCGGTAAGAATACTGTCCACAGAAAAAATCAAATCAATCATCAATATTTGAGTAATAACTGATGAAAAGGAAATGGATTTTTTCACTACTTGTTCCTTGTTAATTTCCCCATGTTCAATGTGATTTACTTTTTCGTGTATTTCCTTAGTAGATTTATATATCAAGAAAATTCCTCCTCCTAATAAAATCAATGCTTGACCGTTAATTTGTGCTTGAAACCATCCCCAATCAATGCTAAACAAAGCAGCTTTCATTTTAGTAAGCCATGTAATGGCAAACAACAAAGCTATGCGTAAAAACATAGCCAAAAACAACCCTATTTGAGTAGCTTTTTTTCGTTTTTCTTCGGGTAATTTTCCTGTAACAATAGAGATAAAAATCACATTGTCAATACCTAATACAATTTCTAAAAATGTCAAGGTCAAAAATGCAATAATTGCATCGGTGCTAAATAATAGTTCCATTTTTTAGTAAAAATTTATTGTTTTTTGGCTACACCTCTTTGTTTTTGATTGTTTCCAACAAGATTGTATTCAAAGGTATAGCTGTTTTCATCTGTAGTTAAAATTTTTATGTGAATTGGCTTTTCTTCTGTGCGATTTTTGGGATTGATTCGCTCTAAGACAAATTCACAATCATTGATCCAACGCACTTTTGCCGTGTCTGTTTTTCCTTGATAAGTTTCTATCTGATATTCTTCAGTACGAGTAAAAACCGTTTGATGTTTTTTGCCATCAATTTCTTGTTCAAACACAAAAATTCCGGTTTCATAATCTTTACAATTTCTCTGTGGTTGAAAACACGAAACCATAGAAAACATGATAATTGTTAATCCTAAATATTTCATTTCTTTATCTGTTTATTTTTTTAGACAAAAAGCTAAATCCATTCACTATCCACCAGTCCCTATTCATTAAACAATCCACTGACCATAGTTTTTATTCCTTTAAAAAACAACCACATAGCCGTTAAACATATTCCTATTGCAATAATCATCACAGGATAATACAGAGGATGTTGTTCGTTTTTAAATGCCGAATTTAATACTATTGGTCCTATAAACATACATAAAATTCCAATGGCTACTGTGCGTAATCCTTTGGTAATTTTTAATTTATTTGTAGTGGAGCTCATGGTTTAAACTATTGAAATTTTGATGCAAATGTAACAGAAAAATTGTTAAATAATTTTCAATAGTAAAGAAAACTTTTAAAATAGAAAAATATGTATTATTTTTTCACAAAAAAACTCCTACATTTGCAGGCTGAAAGTAAACCGTCTTATCGCTGGATTTATTCAGAGGAAAGTCTGGGCACCACAGAGCAAAATAGCGGGTAACGCCCGTCCGTCGAAAGATGAGGACAAGTGCAACAGAAAGAATGTACAGTTCGGCTGTAGTGAAATCAGGTAAACTCTATTTGGTGAAATGCTATGTAAACCAACGCTTGAGAGCTGCTCGTTCGACGTTGGAGGGTAGGCAGATAGAACTTACGGGCAACTGTTAGTCTAGATAAATGATAAGAAAAAAAGAGGTAACCCTACCTCTTTTTTACAGAACCCGGCTTACAGGTTTACTTTCTTTTTATTCTTAGAAAAGTTTTTGCGAAATCTCTTTTTTCCATTGATTGTGTTTCATTTTTGGGTTTTCGCTCTACTTTTGGCAAACTTCCTTCTTCTGTTTTGGTACTATCACTAATCAATCGATTGAGTTCTTTCATCTCTGCATCCGTAAGTAACCTATGCATTCCCAATGGAATATCCAAAGTAATATTGATGATTCGTGTTCGTTTCAAAGCTACTACGGTATAACCAAAATATTCGCACATTCTACGAATCTGACGGTTCAATCCCTGTGTCAAATAGATTCTAAACGTATCTTTCGTAATGCGTTCTACCTTACATTTTTTGGTGATTGTATCGAGAATCGGTACACCATTTCCCATACGAGTGATAAAACGGTCTGTAATAGGTTTATCCACTTTTACAATATATTCCTTTTCGTGATTGTTTCTCGCTCTGAGTATTTTATTGACAATATCACCGTCGTTGGTCATCAATATCAATCCTTCCGAATCTTTGTCCAACCTTCCGATTGGAAAAATACGTTTAGGGTAATTCACAAAATCTACAATATTGTGTTTTACCTCTGGATTGGTAGTACACTCAATTCCCACAGGTTTATTGACCATCAAATAGACTTTTGCCTCTTCATTTTTCGCTCGAACAATCGTTCCATCTACTGCAACTACATCATCGAGTTGAACTTTGGTACCTAATTCAGGAACAACTCCATTCAAAGTAATTCTCCCTTGTTCCAACAATCGATCGGCTTCTCGACGAGAACAATAACCAATTTCGGTCAAAAATTTATTGATACGAATTCCTTCTGTATTCATAGTATTCTCATTATTCATTACGCCCCAACTCTTTTTACTTTATAGGATTTTTTTAGAAGATATTCCATAATTTTATCTCGGAAATTTCCTTGAATGATGATTTCACCATCTTTGGCACTTCCCCCTACTCCACACAATGTTTTAAGGTCTTTTGCGAGTTGTTTCAAATCATCCTCTTTACCTTCAAAACCTTTGATGATTGTTGCGATTTTTCCTCCTCTATTTTTCTTATCAAGATGAGCTTCTAATCTTTGATCTTCAGGAGCCAAAGTTTCTATTTCTTCTGAATTATCAAATTCAAAATCTTCGTTGGTAGAAAACACAAATCCACCTAAATCTTCTAATCTATTTATTTTTTTTTTCATTTTTTAATTGATTTTTTCCTTTTATTGCTTGTTTGTATAGTTTAATAACATTTTTCCATTTGATTTTACCTTGCTTCAAATCAAAAAACAATTTACTGAATATCCAATAAAAATTATTTCTAGGAAAATTTCTATAAAAAAATGCTCCCGCACTAAAATATCTTTGATTCTCAGACAATTTATCGTTGGTTGTTGGTTGATTGTGAGAAACAATTATTTTAGGATAAAATCCAAACGAACAACCTTTTTTGTAATAATCCAACAAAAATGTATTTTCTTCTCCCATAAAAAAAGGTGCATTGATACCAAATCTTTTGTCAAAATAGATTTGATTTTTATCTAAAACATCTTTTTTAAAAGCAATTTCAAATGAAATAATATGTAAAAGTTGTATTATAGATAATTTCTTTTGCGATTTCTGCGGGTACTTTTTGATAATTTTGCCATTTTCAACATATTGAAAACACACAAAATCAGTTACTAATTCATTAAATCCCGTTACAATATTTACCACAAAATCATCATGATATACCAGATCATCATCGGCAATTAGCAATAATTTTCCTTGAGCATTTTTCAGAGCTAAATTTCTGCTTTTAGACAATCCTTTTTCAGATGAATTAATTACTCTAACATTTTGAAATTGAGAAACCAAATTCTCTTTTTTTGTTTGATTTACAATCAAAATAGAAATATTTTTCCACAAATCATTAGGGAACATTTTGAAAAGAAATTCCAAATTGTTTCTATTTTCAGTTGAAATTAAAATTTCTAAATCATTTGCAGAAAATTGTGACATAAAACCTTATTTTTGTGCAAAAATACAATAAAAAATCATGAAAGTATTGTTGGTGGGAGAATATAGCAATCTTCACAATTCGTTAAAAGAAGGATTAATCGCTTTGGGACACGAGGTTACTCTGGTTTCCACAGGTGATTCTTTTAAAAATTTATCAACCGACCATTCAATTCATGCCTCTTTTACAGAATCAAAAATAGGAAATATATTATTTAGATTTTTACGAAAAATCAAAATTTTAAACTTAGAAAAATCTGAAAAAGCTCTAAGATTCTTTTTTTTCATACAAAAACAAAAGCAATTTGATTGTATCCAACTCATCAATTCCAATGCAATAGAATCGTATCCTTTTATAAATCAATGGTTTTACAAACAATTACTCAAAAAAACGAAAAACCTAAATCTATTGGTATGCGGAGATGAAGTACCTATCGTGGATTTTTATTTAAAAAACAAAAATTTTTACAATATTCTTACACCGATGTTGGAAGATGAATCATTGAAAATTCATTTCAGCTATCCTTTGAAATATACTCAAAAATCCTACAAAAAAGTATTTGATTTTTTGAAAAATCATTGTAATTCTATCATTACTTCGGATTTTGATTACGAAATTCCTATGAAAAAAATGGGTTTCAAAACGCATTTTATTCCCAATCCTATCAATTGTGATAAAATAGTTTTCAATGAAAATAAAGTTACTGACAAAATCGTAATCTTATTAGGAATCAATCGGTTTTCATATTACAAAAAAGGGATAGTGTATTTTGAACAAGCCTTAAAAATCATCAAAGAAAAATATTCAGACAAAGTAGAAATAATCATTTCTGAAAATGTTCCTTACAAAGAATATGTAAAAATTATAAACAAGAGCCACATTGTCCTTGACCAAATTTTTGCACATGACCAAGGATATAACGCTCTTACGGCAATGGCTCAAGGAAAAGTGGTTTTTACTGGTGCTGAAAAAGACTGGTTACAGTATTTCAATTTGGAAGAAAATAATGTTGCTATCAATGCGTTACCCAATGTAGAAGATATTGTCTCAAAATTGGATTTTTTGATAAATAACCCTAAAAAAATAGAAATTATTGGCAAAAATACTAGAAAATTCATTGAAAAGGAACATCATTACATTCAAATTGCAACAAAATATTTAGAAGCATGGTCACTTTGAATAGGTAGATAAAAACTCCTCAAAATCCCTGATATAATCCTCTTCATCATATTCACCAGAGGAAACCACCAAACTCACGGCTCCTGAAGAAAAATTTTCCAATTCTCGCCAAGTGCCTTTGGCTACATATAATCCTTCATAAGGTCTGTTGAGTGTGAAAACTTTTCTTTGCTTTCCGTCATTTAAAACAACATCAAAACTACCTGCCACTGCTACAATCAGGCTTTCTTGTTCCTTATGTGCATGACCTCCTCTCGAACCACCACTTGGTACATCGTATAAAAAATATGTTCGCTTGATGGCAAATGGAATAATGTCTTTCTCTATCACAGAAAGATTACCTCTTGGGTCTTCTATTTTTGGTAGTTTAATGATTTTTGATTGCATAAATGTTTACAATTTGTCGTAATGACCATATACTTGCAAAAATAGTCAAAATCCCCAACAATACATTCACTGCGATAGGATTTGTTACAAATATTTTAATAATTATTGAAAATAGTATCAAAAACGAAAACAAAACCGATATTTTGAAGTTTTGACTATTCATCTCCACTTTTGTTTTGTACTTGCAAATGAAAAATATAGCCAACAAATACAAGAAAAAATACACACTATATGCTATTCCCAACCCCGTAATTTGATTATTTTGAAATCCATATAAATGAATACCAATATATAAAACAGTAAAAATAAATTCGTTTATTACAAATATTTTTTTCTGAGATTTAGCAATTAAGGTGTAGGCTAAAATCCACGAAATCATTTTAAAAAATACTCCCAAAATGGCAAATTCTACATAAGAAACACTCCCTAAAAAATCTTTACTAAATAAAAGTCGTACAACCCAATCACACAACAACAATAGCCACAATAATATAGGAAATAGTACTATCAATCCTATTTTCAACTGCTGATTGACCTCTTTATTGAGTTGAACGATGTCTTTGGCAGCTTTGGAAATTCTCGGAAAATAATCATAACTCATTGACATAAATACAATGGCTACATACTGATTGATAATCGTATTTCCTGTAACAAACAATCCCAATTCGTCTAAGTCACCACTTTTACGGATGTAAATTTGTACAATATAAGCTGATAATACCGCCAAAATACCTGCAAAACTATAGTAAAAACTCTCGGTTAAAATATTTTTTGAATCCTGTGAAAACTCTTGATGACTAACTTTTTTTACAGGTTGTTTTATTTTTCTAAAAGCAATGTAAATTACCAAAATATCAATCAAAGCAATAGCTACAATGTTGTAAACCACACCGTCTATTCTGAAAAAATAATACAGCGGAATGGTGCAAAAAATCCCTAAAATATTTCCGACAATTGCAGCGTTGGCAAGTGTTTTTAAATAAATTCTGGATTGTAAGTAACTGTTGAAAGCGATGAGTAATATTCTTGTAAAAACGGCTATTGAAAGTAATTGAAATGCCCAACGAAAATCATTGGTTCCAAAGGTGAAATCACTGAGTTTTTCGGCAAAAATAAAGCAAAATAGCAATCCTAAAATGGCTAAACCTAAGGTGATTTTCCGAGCAATGTAGAATTTTTTTGGTAAATCTTCATCAGTGGAAACCGAGAGATATTTCACCATACTGGTCGGAATACCTGCGTTAAAAATTCCGATGATGAGTTCTATAGTAGCGGCAATCAAACCAAAAAATCCCACACCTTGCGTACCCAAAAGCACAGCCGCCAACTTGGTTCTAACAAGACCAATTACCAAGGAAATGAATTTCACACTTCCAAAAATCGCTGTGTTTTTTAATATACTTTTTGAGTTTGACATTTTTTCAGATTATATTACCACATAGACACATAGATTTTTCACAACTTAGAAACAAAGATGCTTCATTTTTTAAAGAAAACATAGAATGTAATGGTTATCTTGTAGTTTGACAAACCACTTCAACGCTCTATTTATGGTTTGTCAAACTGTGGTGAGAAATAGCTTCCTGCCTCCCCTGTCCCACCAAATGTGGGATGCTTATAGCCTAATAACTATTCACCGCCTTAATCACTTGACTTACTTCTTCAAACGAAAGCATTTGATGACACGGAATGCTTACTACTTCACGGTGAATTTGCTCAGAAATAGGCAGTTGCAAATCTTCAAATTCTGTCATACTGCTTTGTAAATGAGGTGCAATCGGATAGTGTATCAATGTTTGAACCCCTTTGCTCAACAAATGCTCTTGAAAAGCCGTTCGGTTTTTTACCCTAACCACAAAAATATGAAACACATGATTTTTAGATTCGTCCCAAGTAGGTAATTCAACTTTATTATTTTGAATTTCAGTTAAATATCTTAAAGCAATCGCTCTTCGTTTGTCATTGTCAAAATCCAAATCTTGTAATTTGAGGTTCAAAATTGCGGCTTGCCATTCGTCTAAACGAGAGTTGCAACCTTTGTAAATATGGTAATATTTCATTTCCGAACCATAATTTCTCATCGCTCGTATGCAATTTGCCAATTGCGTGTCGTGGGTAGTTATGGCACCACCATCGCCCAAACAACCCAAATTTTTCCCAGGGTAAAAACTAAACCCAGCGGCGTGTCCGATAGCACCTGCTCGTTTGCCGTCTTGCATAGCACCGTGAGCCTGAGCAGCATCTTCTATCAACAATAAATTGAAATCCTCTGCTAATTGTCGCAATTCTTTGGCATCGTTGATTTGTCCGTATAAATGCACCATCAAAATCGCCTTGGTTTTCCCAGGTTCAATGGCGTTTTGCACTGAAAAAATATCTAAGTTATAGGTTTTCAAGTTGGTATCAATCAGTTTAGGTTTCAAACCAGCGTTGATAATCGCCAAAATACTCGCAATATAAGTATTGGCAGGAACGATAATTTCATCGCCTGTTTTCAATTTTCCTAATTGTATATATGCCTTGAAAATCAGTGTTAAAGCATCTAGGCCGTTGCCAACGCCCACCGTATGCGGAACGCCACAATACTCCGAAAAATTGCGTTCAAACAAATCCAATTGTTCGCCCAAAATATAATGTCCCGACTGAACAAATTCTTTGGTTTTCTCCAAAATTTGCTCTTCATAAGGTTGATTTATTTTCTTTAAATTGAGGTATGGAATCATAAATACAAAGATTCAATTAATGAATATTTTTTTGTTTCCAATTGATAAAAATCCTGAGAAACCGAACGAGCTCCAAAATTTTCTTTAAACTCCATCAGTCCTTTGTTGAGTTTTTTTCCGTTTTCTTCGTTGGAAATTCCAAAATCAAAATAATCAAAATTTGAAAATTTCTCAAAAATCAAATGATGAAATAAAAAATCTAAAATTCTCAAATTTCTATATTCTTTTTTCACGGAAATATACTGACAATGAACCGTTTTTTTATCAATATACAAAACCGTTCCTGCTACAATTTCATCATTCAATTTGACTGTATATAAATGAATGTTTTCTGGGAATTTATCGTGTAAAAATTGAATTTCTTCCAAAGAATGCACAGGTTTTACTCCGTATTTTTCTAACAATTCCACCGATAAAATTTCATTCCAAAAAAAAGAAAAATTGGTACTTTTTTCAATGATTGCTCCTGCTTTTTTCGCCTTATTGACTTTCCAATTCAGTCCGTGAGTGGTAGGGATTTTTTGTTTTAAATCAATTACCGAACACAAATCTCTGCGATACAATTTTGCTTCGGTTACAAATGTCAAATACTTCAATTCATCATTGCCATTTGTGGTATAAAAATTCGGAATTTCCTTCCAAAACCATTGAGAAATAGCATTTTCGTGTAAAAATTTCATCAAATGATAAAAAATTTCAACAAAATCTGTTGTTCGTAATTTTGACTGACAAATCAATCCTCCGTAGGTCAATCCGTTGTGAGAGAATATTTTATCCCCAGAAATATGAGCAGGAAGCAACGCAATCAATTCCTCTTTTTCAAAAATCATCAACGAAAAATCCTCAAATCTATCCTTATGGTATTCCATATAATCTCTATGAAACAAAAATGTAGCGTTTTTTGCTTGGGCTACAAAGTTGTTCCAGAGATGATAATCTTTTAAGGAATATTTTACAATTTTTATTGATGACATACTATAAGTTCTTTCTGCAAAGATAAAAGAAAAATTAGGTTGACAATTGCTACAGATAGAAAGGTTTTACTTTTATTTTATTTTGCACATAAAAAATGTCTGAAATATAAATTTCCAGACATTTTTACACCCGTTGTGCATTTTAAATTATACTTGCTTTAATTTTATTTATTTCCTTTTTTAATACAAATTTGTTAATGTATTGAATTAAGGTTAAAGCAGTTATTTTACTGATAATTCGTGTTTTAAAACCGTTGAATGATTTAGCATAATTCCTTTTAATCATAAATTGATCACAAAGTTGAGAAAATAGAGTTTCGATTCTTTTTCTCTTCTTTTTGAATAAATAAAATTGAGGTTTGTAATCTTTTTGATTTATTCTTTTAGGTGTATCTAACTGAATAGTAGCAGTGTTAAACAAATCTAATTGATATTGTGACGATATATAACCTCTATCACCAATCAAAACGCAATTTTGAATTTGAGAACTAACATCTTTTAAATAATGAACATCGTGAACAGATGCTGGAGTCATATCTAAACTTTGTACAATACCTTCTATTGAACAGATTATGTGTAATTTATATCCAAAATAATGTAACTTCTGACTAGCACAAAAACCATAATCAGGATATGAAAAACTTTCGTCTCTACAAATTTTACTTCTCATTGCTCTAGCATTTTCACATATTTTCAAAGGCATACTATCAATTACAAAATAACTCTCCTCTCTATTAAAACACATTGCAAGTTTTTCCCTAATCTGATTTATATAATAAAAAAGATTTCGTTTTCTTTTGTTATAAACACTTCTTTCTATTTTGTTTTTCAAAGAATTAGGTATTTTTCTAAAGAGTTGTAATTCACTATCAATACTTAAATATTCTGCTGTTAAATTTAAACTCACCAATTCTAAATCACTCATTTTTGGCTTTCTCCTTTGATAAGGTAAAAGTTGATGAGGAAAAAAATCTTCTAAAACTTCTAAAATTCTTTCGTATATTTGCTCTAAGTTGTTCATTTTTTATTTGTTTTAGCGAACTAAATATACTGAATTTCAGTTAAATGAACAACTTTTTTTATTTTATTTCATAATGCACAACAGGTATTTTTACATTATTTTTTACTATTTACCAACTTCCTCCTGCTCCACCTCCAGAGAATCCGCCTCCTCCGAAACCTCCTGAAAATCCGCCACCGAATCCACCGCCGCCAAAGCCTCCGCCTTTCCAACCACCAGATTTATTATTTCTTCCTGCTCGTGAAAGAATTATCATAATATCTTCCATGCTTAAACCGGCGTCTTTGTATTTTTTAATTTTCTTTTTGTTTTGTTTATTTGACCAATAAACCAATAACGCTATGACACCTATCATCAATAGTAAGGTAATCAACCCTGCATTAGCTCCTTCATCTGAACCCTCTTCTACTATATATTGACCCGAAAACAAAGCAATCAATTGATCAGTCCCATTGTCCAATCCTCCGTAGTAATCTCCTTGTTTGAAATAAGGAATGATTTCATTTCTAATAATTTGCCCATTGACTCCCGCAGTCAATAAGTGTTCTAAACCATATCCAGGAGCAATCCACAATTTGCGTTCTTGCTCTGCCAAAAGTATAAAAACACCATTGTCTTTTCCTTTCTGACCAATGCCCCATTTGTGAGCCCAACTAGGTGCCAATGTTCCCTCGTATTCTCCTTTCAATGATGGAATAATGGCTATTACAATCTGATTAGAAGTACTATCTGCATAATTGATGAGTTTTTGCTCTAAGGCTTTTTTATCTTCTAAACACAACAAATTTGCATAGTCATATACACTGGTTTGCTCAATACCTTGTGGTTTGGGCGGTATTTCAAATTGTGCATAAGATATTCCTACTTGAAAAAGCAACAGTAATGGAAAAATATAGTGTAGCAGTTTTTTCATAAATAAAAAATAAGGTTTGAATTTGTTGCCTTTGGCATTTCAGGTTCAAAGTTTCAAGTTTTAGGTTTCAAATCCTAAAACAAAAATCAACTTGAAACACCCAAAACTCCTTTAGATATTTCATTAGACAATTCGTCAATTGATGTCGATTCGTCCGCTGGAAAATATTTTTTCAATTGTTCACCTGCTCTCAACACACCTTCTACCAATCCTTGGCAATAGTTTTTATTCTTAAAATTGGAAATCACCACATCTTTGGTACATTCCCAAAAATCATCGGGAACAACTCGGTTGATTCCTTCATCTCCAACGATTGCAAAACGATGATCGATAGTACCTACATAAAACAAAACACCATTTCTGGCGTTTGTTTTTTGCATTTCCAACAAGTGAAAAACTTCCCAAGCTCTTTCCATCAATTTGCTATTAGAATGATTTTCAATATGTACGCGAATTTCGCCAGTAGTGTTTTTTTCGGCTTGAATAATTGCCTGAACCACTTGCTGTTCTTCCTCGTGTGTTAAAAAGTTATTTGTATGCGGCATGATTGTATTTTTGTTACACGCAGATTTTATTTATCATCTACTTTGCGTTTATTTTGATTCGAGCGGATGACACAGATATTTTAAGCTTCCGCTTTTAGGGGTTGCTTCGAAACACGGTTATTCCAACTGTTTGAATTAAATTTTACGATCCAAGGTTTCGCCAAAATTTACGCATTAATTTAACACTAATTATGTAATTTGTAAAAAAAATAATTTATGAAAATCTGTGTAATTCGTGGCTAAAAAATCTACACCAAAGGTGTATAAATCTGTGTAATATATGAGTAAAATCGAATTAAAATTCTACTTTTGGAGCTTTTTCAGCACCTTTTTCCGAAGCAAAATACGCTTTTTGAGGATAATTGCCTAAAAACAATTTGTTTGGCATTTTCATCACATAATTGTTGTATTCTGTAACGGTCGCATTAAATCGTGTACGAGCTGTAAGAATTTGATTTTCTGTAGATGCCAATTCATCTTGCAATTTCAAAAAGTTTTGATTTGCTTGTAATGTTGGGTAATTTTCTACCGTAACCAACAAACGACTCAAAGCCGACGAAACTCCCGATTGTGCTTCTTGGAATTGTTGCATTTGCTCTGGTGTTATATTCGTTGGGTCTACGGTTACTTGTGTTGCTTTTGCTCTTGCATTTACCACGGCTTCCAAAGTCGATTTTTCATGCTCAGCCGCTCCTTTTACAGTGCTAACCAAGTTACCAATTAGGTCATTTCTTCTTTGATAAGCGGTTTCTACATCAGCCCAAGTACGCTCGGTATCTTGGTTTAATTTCAAAGCGGTATTGTTGAAATTCATCCATGCGAAAAACATCGCAATAATCAATACGCCTACTACGGCAATAGCTGGTAATACTTTTCTCATATTTGTCTGTTTTTTTAAAGATTGTTTTTTATTTGTACTAATTGTTGTTTTATGTTTTGTAATTTCTGAATGATTTCAAGGATTGTCAAAGGCTCTTTTGACGAATTTTTCAAATATTCTTTCGCTCCATCGAGGGTATAACCTTTTTCTTTTACCAAATAAAAAATAGTGTGCAAATGCTTTACATCTTGCGGTGTAAACATTCTATTTCCCTTAGCGTTTTTCTTTGGTTTTAAAATATCAAATTCCTTTTCCCAAAAACGCAACAACGAAGCATTTACTTGAAAATAAGTAGCCAATTCGCCTATGGAATAATATCTTTTTTCTGGTAAGGTGTTTTCTTTCATACGAATTATTGTACAAAATATTAGGTACAAAGTTTAAAACCTATAAATCTATTGACTTTAATAGGGTATAAAGATAAAATTTTTCTTTTTATTATACAAATGGTATTATTACTTAAGAATTACTGATTTATATTCGATGGATATAATTATTTTTGTCTTATGTTAATTGTTTAATTTCAAAAAAAGTAAAAATGATGACTTTAATAATAGTTATTTTATTTTTGTTGGGTTTTATTGCAATTTCTTTTGCAAACAACCGAAATAATAATAAATAAGAATTAAATCCAAATGAAAACATCAAATGAAAAAGACTATTATGATTTTCTTTTTGAAAATCGCAATAGTTATATTTTTTACTTATCATAAGAGATATGCCATTGGTAAATTTGTTGTTCATATTGAGAATCAAACCTCTACCTCTCAATCATCTCTCGACGAATCCTCGAAGAAGTAATCAAACAAGCTATTAATCCCAAAATCAATAGTGTAGCAAGTACGGTTGCTACATTTTCAAAACGCCATTCTATCGGATAGGCAAATGTGGGATTGACCATAATCCATTGAAATTGTTTCTGACAAAAGGCTATAATTACACCCAAAATCAGTCCAACCAATGTTCCTAAGGCGGTGATAATCATTCCTTGTAAGAAAAATATCTTGCGGATATTTTGTATGGTAAATCCTAAGTAACTCAATGTTTTTATCGCTTCCTTTTTTTCTAATATTATCATAATCAACGCTCCACATAGGCAAAATAGCGTAATCACAATTACCAAAGTAAATACCAAATACACTGCCAAGGCTTCGGTTTTTAGCATTTTGTACAAGCTATCATTGAGTTGTTCGCGTGTTTTTATTTCGAATTGATTGGGAAAATGAGTTTCTATTTGCTGAATAATTGGTTTTAAATTTTGATTTTCATCAATTTTTAGTTCCAATTTTGAATATTGATTTTGGTTGAGCGACAATAATTTCTGCCCTACTTCCAAATCGGCAAATACAAAACTTTTTCCATCACCTGCCGCCTCTGCCATATACACATCTATAGGATACAACGGAAAACTCACATAAGCATCTTCAACCGAACCAAGTAGTCCTTTTCCTGGCTTCATCGCCAATACTTCCAAGATGTTTTCTTCAGGATTTTGACCGATTCCCAATTGATACACCAGATTTTTATCTAACACCACTTCGTGGGTATTAGGGTCTATCCATTGGTCGTAATCTGTAAAATTTCTGACGCCAAATACTTCATCATATCCAGCACTTACCGCCTTGATAGTCGCTACTTGTTGTTTGCCTCCGTAGGTAAACACTACACGTTCTTCGACTACCTGAGCCGTGTGTTGAACTCCGTTTATTTGATTGATTTGTTGTAATTTCTCAGGCGATAATTGAATCGTTTTTCCCTTTTTGGGAAAAATCGTCAATTCAGGATCGAGTGCGTCTGTAAACGTACGAATGTGTGATTCCAATCCGCTAAATACCGACAAAACTACAAACAACGCCATCGTACTCATGACAATTCCCAAACTGGAAATCGTCGTAATGATGTTGATGCCCTTGGTTTTGCTCTTGCTAAACGCATATCGCTTTGCGATGTAATAGACGAGTTTTATCACGGTTTAAATTATTACAAATATCAAATCGTACATTCTGTTCTCACGCAGATTTCGGAGATCACACAATTTTTTTTCGAAAGAATTACTCATAAAACTGCTCTTAGAAACGATTAAACCTTCGATTTAAGGCTGATTATCACAGATTTTATTTTTTATCTATCAAAAAAACATTTGTGTAAATCGAATTAAAAAATAAGAATAACATAAAAGGACAAAAGATTTTTTGCCCCTACGCGATTATTTTTTCTTTCTTCGTACCAATAAATCTCTATTTTCAATAGGGTTTTCTGTTCCTTTCAATGCTTCGTCGATTTTTTCGATATATTCCAACGAATCGTCGATATAAAACGAAAGATTAGGCACTTTTCTCAACTGATTTTTTACGCGTTGAGCCAAATCGTGTTTAATAAGCGGTGCATTTGATTGAATGGCTTTGATCAATTCACCTCCTTTTTCGGCTGGGAAAATACTCAAATACACTTTGGCAATCGACAAATCTGTAGTTACCGATACTTTTGAAACTGAAATAATTAAGTTTGATATTCCGTTTTTACGCACTTCGCCTTGCAAGATATCCACTAATTCTTCTTGCAACAAAGCACCCATTTTTTTCTGTCTGTTTGTTTCCATAACGCAAAAATACGCTTTAATTATTTGATTCCAAAATTACAATATATCGATATTCCCTTTTCCTTCTCTTACCACCACTGGTTCATATTCCGACAAATCGATTACCGTCGAGGCTTCATTTCCTACAATACCTCCGTCAATAACTGCATCTACAGACTTTTGCCATTTTTCAAAAATCAACTCAGGATCAGTAGTGTATTCAATGATATCATCCTCATCGTGAATAGATGTTGAAACAATAGGATTGCCTAAATGTTTAACGATTTCTATCGCAATCGAATGATCAGGTACACGGATACCCACTGTTTTACGCTTTTTAAATTCCTTTGGTAAATTGTTATTTCCAGGTAAAATGAATGTATATGGTCCTGGTAACGCTCTTTTCAATATCTTAAATGTTTGTGTATCGATTTGCTTTACATAATCTGAAAGATTGCTCAAATCGGAACAAACAAATGAGAAATTTGCCTTTTCTAATTTCACTCCTTTTAGTTTTGCCAATCGCTCCAACGCCTTGGTATTGGTAATGTCACACCCCAATCCATATACAGTATCGGTTGGATAAATAATCAATCCACCGTCTTTGAGTATATCTACAACTTTTTTGATTTCCTTTGGATTGGGATTTTCAGGGTATATTTTTATAAACTGTGCCATAACTTTTTGTTCTTTATTGAATTATTTTTTCGTCTAATTCTATTTCTTTACACACCACTTGAGAAATTTGAACCAATACTTTCGTACCTCTATTACTTTTAGGTGTTTGAGTTGTTTCTGTGCTTTGTGGTGGAATATTTTTTAAGGTAACTTTCTCTTTTTTATATACATCACCATCTTTTTTTATGTAAATCACATTAAAAACTACTTTGTCGAAATAATATTTACTTTTATTGGTTGCAGAAACCGAAAATGAAGATATTCCTCCAAAAGTAAAATCAATTTCTGGTCTGCCATATTCTGTTTCAATGTAGTCTCGCCAATTCTTCTTTACATAGTCTTTTTCTCTTTTGGTTTCGATTTCCAATCGGGCTTGTTCTTCTTTTTCTTTGTCGATTTCAGAAATTTGTTCGATTAATTCTTCGTTTTCTTTGACTAAATCGTATTTGCTTTTAATCAAATCTTGTTGTTTTCGTTTCAGAATTTCATTTTCGTTGGTAGTCGAATTAAAAATTGCTATTCCTATGAAAAACAATACTACCATCGTTGAACAAATGACTATCAAATTTTTATTTTTTTCAAACAATACTTGAATGTTCGATTTTGATTTTCCATTTTTTAAGGGCGGTGGAGTAGAAAACAATTCTTTCAATTCATCGATTTCCTTAGCTTCTACCCAATCGGCCATTCCTTCTGTCCACACCAAAGTTGTTGAGCGGATGTTTCCTCTCAAATCTTCTTTAGCAACGGGACCTTGTTGTTTGCCGTTTTGTTCGTAGTAGTAGATTTTCATGTCTCTTGATAACTTTGAAATGCTTCTTCTGACCATTCTATTTGCATAGCCTTTCCTTCATTATTTGGTGAACTTCCAAACTTTTTATAGTTTTTCCTATTTTATTTGTTGCTTTGAGATTTCAATTCTTTTCAAATCTTCTAAAGACAAATCGGTATCATCTTCCATTAATTCAGGATTTTTAACTTCCAATCCCAATGATTGAATATAATGAACATTTTTTTGATATTGATCATTTGTTACATTGTTTTGAATATATACTGTAGTCATAGTTTTTGATTTTTTACTAAATTGACAAAATTTTGATTTTAAAATTTATTATTATCATAGAAGTACATTCTATGCGAATGTGAAAATATTGTATCTTCTCCCTAAAGCTGACGCATTGGGTTAAGCATAGTTCAACTCTACGAGTTGTTTTTATGTAAAACAACAACACCTCCTTGTAGCGTCAAATACCTCTTACCTCCCTGTCCCACCTAATGCGAGACTGCCTAAAGCATTACAACACCGTAAACTTAGCAAATCTAAGCAATAATGTCTTTACTCCACCTGTTTCAAATTCGATAGTGGCTTTTTTGTCAGCTCCTGCTCCTTCGATGTTCAATATTTTTCCTACACCAAAGCGGTTGTGATTGACAAACTGACCTATTTGCAACTGCTGATTTTCTGCCGATGCATTGCTATTCACAGCCTGACTTACCTTTTTCAAATTGCGAATATCGTGAGTAGCTCTGGCTCTTTCACGGTCTTCGGTGGTGTATTTCGGTGGTGTACCTGCCACTGGTTTAGTCAATCGTAGTTTAGATTTGTCTACATCGCCAAAAATATCTGGCGACAACGACGACTGATAACGATAATTGGTCTCAGGTGCTGTGAGAAACTCCAAATATTGTGGTTCGATTTCTTGAATGAAACGCGATGGGTCGCAATCGATGAGTTTTCCCCAACGATAGCGAGACTGCGAATAGGTTAAATACGCCTGATGTTCGGCACGAGTAAGGGCTACATAAAACAATCTTCGCTCTTCTTCCAGTTCCGAACGGGTATTGACACTCATACTACTTGGAAATAAATCTTCTTCCATTCCGACGATAAAAACCGTAGGAAATTCCAATCCCTTTGCCAGGTGTATCGTCATCAATGCCACACGGTCGTCGTCTCCTTTGTCATTGTCTAAATCCGACGCTAATGCCACATCTTCGAGAAATTCTGACAAAGCACCTCTTGCTCCATCTACTTCTTTTTGACCTTCGGTAAAATCTTTAATACCATTGAGCAATTCTTCAATATTGTCTAAACGAGCAATTCCCTCGGGTGTTCCATCTTTTTTCAACTCCTGAATCAAGCCCGTTTTTTTCAAAATATAATCCGTCAAATACCAAGCATCTTGATTTTGATTGATGACTTGAAAATTTTTAATCATCGTAACAAAATCACTGATTTTATTTTTGGTACCAGTGGTCAATTTCAAATCTATTTTGTCTATGTGTTCCATTACCTCAAAAATACTTCGCTTGTAATGGTTGGCAGCTACATTGAGTTTTTCTACCGTAGTAGTTCCTATTCCTCTGGTTGGATAATTGATGATTCGTACCAACGCTTCTTCATCTTTCGGATTGATGACCATACGCAAATACGCCAATACATCTTTGATTTCCTTGCGTTGATAAAACGACAATCCTCCATAGATTCTATACGGAATGTCTCGTTTTCGCAAAGCGTCTTCCATAGCACGAGATTGTGCATTGGTACGGTACAAAATGGCAAAATCACCGTTTTTCATCTGCTTGGTCATTTTTTCTTCAAATATCGTCGATGCTACAAAACGACCTTCTTCTGCATCGGTCAACGAACGGTGAACTTTGATTTTTGGACCATCGTCATTGGCTGTCCATACCACTTTGTCCAATTTCACTTTGTTTTTGTCTATCACCGTGTTGGCTGCTTCTACTATATTTTTCGACGAACGATAATTTTGCTCCAAACGATAAGTTTTTACCCCTTCAAAATCCTTTTGAAAGTTTAAAATATTGTTGATATTCGCCCCACGAAACGCATAAATCGACTGTGCATCATCTCCCACTACACAAATGTTTTGAAAGCGATCTGCTAATGCACGAACAATCATGTATTGCGAATTGTTGGTATCCTGATACTCATCTACCAAAATGTACTGAAAACGCGATTGATATTTCAACAATGCGTCTGGAAACCTCACAAACAATTCGTTGGTTTTCAATAATAAATCATCAAAATCCATAGCTCCAGCTTTGAAACAACGAGCCACATATTCTTGATAAATTTCCCCAATTCTCGGTTTTTTCGACATGGCATCTTGCTCCATCAATTCGGGTGTATTGAAATACACATGTACGGTAATCATTCCGTTTTTAAACGACGAAATTCTATTGGCAACTTCTTTGGGTTTATACACATCTTTATCAAGTTGCATTTCCTTAATAATCTGACCAATCAATCGTTGAGAATCCTGTGAATCATAAATCGTAAAATTGGACGGATAGCCCAATTTATCTGACTCTGCACGCAAAATCCTTGCAAAAACTGAGTGAAAAGTACCCATCCATAGATTTTTTGCTTCAGCACTACCGACGATGTGAGCGATTCGTTCTTTCATCTCTTTTGCCGCCTTATTAGTAAAGGTCAAAGCTAGGATATTAAATGCATCAACTCCCTGATGCATCAAATACGCAATACGCATAGTCAATACACGCGTTTTACCAGAACCCGCACCCGCAATGACAATCATTGGCCCGTCTTTTTGCAAAACCGGAGCTCGTTGAGCCTCGTTTAATTGGTCGATATAGTGTTGCATAGAATTTTTTCCTAAATATTTTTTCTGATTATTTTACAAAATCAATAATTGTTTCTGTAATTTCTTTTGGTTTGTCGGCATGTACCCAATGTCCTGCTCCTTCGATAGTTGCTAATTTTGCCTGTGGAAAATGATGTAGAATGCTTTCCCAATCTTCATTCAAAACATATTTTGACAATGCACCTCTGATAAACAAAACATCACCATCAAATGTTGCCTCGCTATCCAAGGCTTTTCCTATGGAAGTATCATCGGCATTAAATGCTTCTAAATGGAATCGAAAGCCCAATTGCTCAGGTGTTACTCGATACACATTTTTCATTAAAAATTGAACCACTCCTGACTCTTTGATATAAGATGAAATGGTGTCTTGAATTTCATTTCTTGTAATTCCCTCATAAAATTGCACTGCATTCAATGCTTTCATAATTTCCTGATGATGAGGAGCATAATATTTTGGTGCAATATCTACTACAATTAATTTTTTAATGTATTCTGGATATTTTGTAGCAAACAACATTGCTACTTTTCCACCCATAGAATGTCCTAATAAAACAATGTTTTTCAAATCATTAGCATCACAATATCCCTTTACATCATCTGCCATAATTTCATAAGAAAATTCCATCGAATGAAAACTGCGACCGTGATTTCGCATATCTATCAAATGAGATTGAAACCCACGATTTGCCATTTCTGTTCCAAAACTTTTCCAATTGTCAGACATTCCCAAATATCCGTGAATAAAAATAAATGGCGTTCCTTCACCTTCTACTCTTCCGTAAATCATCTTATCTCAATTTTTGTTTATACATACAAATTACATTTTCCAATCCCAAATAAATCGACTCTGCAATTAGGGCATGACCTATCGAAACTTCCAACAAATTAGGAATATTTTTTTGAAAAAATTCGATGTTTTGTAGGCTCAAATCATGTCCTGCGTTGATTCCCAAACCTAATTCGTTTGCCAAAACAGCTGATTTCACATAAGGTTCAATCGCTTTTTCGTTGCCCAAACCGTATTGATGAGCAAATTCTTCGGTATATAATTCGATGCGATCGGCACCTACCACTTTTGCCCCTTCTATCATTTCCAAAACGGGATCTACGAAAATCGATGTACGGATACCTTTTGCTTTACATTCAGTGATGACTTCGGTAAGAAAATCTTTATGTTTTACCGTATCCCACCCCGCATTTGAGGTCAAAGCATCCACAGCATCAGGTACTAAAGTAACCTGTGTAGGCATACATTCAAACACCAAGTCAAGAAATTGATCCATAGGATTTCCTTCAATATTGTATTCGGTTGTGATTACCGACGGCAAATCTCTGGCATCTTGATAGCGAATGTGTCTCTCGTCTGGTCTTGGATGCACAGTGATTCCGTCTGCCCCAAATCTCTGAGCATCAGTCGCTACTTGCAACAAATTAGGAACATTTCCACCACGGGAATTGCGTAATGTGGCAATTTTATTTATATTTACTGATAGTTTTGTCATATTTTTGCATTTTAAAAACAAAATTACAAAGTAATAACTATATTTAGGCTTTATTTTTGATATAATTGCACAAAAAAAATAGACATTTATGTTTTCAAACAAATTAATTAGAAAAGAAATTAGCAGTTTAGAAGCAAAAACTTCTGTAAAACAATTGATTGATATTATGCAATCATTAGAAGTATCGCATTATCCCATTCAATATCATGGTATTTTTTGGGGAATGATTTACTTAGAAGACTTATTTTCAATTAATGAAAACGATACTATTTTAGAACATTTATACCTATTACAGCCATTTTTTATTAGAGAAGATTTTAATGGAATGCAGTTGTATGAAAATTTTTATAAAAACGATGCGAATATTTTGCCCGTTTTGAGTTTTAACAATAAATTTTTAGGTTGTATTTTGCTAAAAGATATGAGCAAAATCACAATGCAAATCCCTATGTTCAAAGAAGAAGGTTGCTCGTTGATTATCTCCACTCCTACCCCCAATTATTCCTTGGGCGAAGTAGCGAGAATTGTGGAAAATGGCAACGGAAAATTGTTAGGAGTTTTTATCACAGAAATCAATGCGATGCGAACAGAAATTTCTCTAAAATTCAATGCTCTGAACATCAACGATATCATTCAAACTTTTAGGAGATTTGACTATGAAATCGTATCCAAACACAGCGAAGATTTATTAGCTGAAGAATTGAAAGACCATTCAGAATATTTTGACAAATACCTAAATATCTAATCTATGAAATTTGCTATTTACGCACAAAATTATAAACCTCATTACCACAAGATCGTCAATAAGTTGATCAAGGCTATTAAGAAAAACGGTGGAATGATTGCATTTGAAGCCGAATTTTATCAATTATTGAAAGAAAATCATGTATTGACTGAAGATTTTTCTGTTTTTTCTACGTATGATGATTTGGACGAAACTACACATTTTTTCATAAGTATTGGGGGAGATGGTACCATGTTGCGTGCCGCTAATTTTGTAAAAAACAAAAACATTCCATTGGTTGGTGTAAATACAGGTCGATTGGGATTTTTGGCAAATGTACAAGAAAGTGCCATTGATTTTCTGATTCCATTGTTGTTTACCAATCAATTTACTTTGTCACGTCGTACTTTGTTGAAAGTGGACAATCCGACGGTAGATGTTACTAATTTTAAGGTAAACTTTGCCTTAAACGAAATTACTTTGGCTCGAAAAAACACGACATCGATGATTACTATCGATACCTATATCGACAACGAATTTTTGGCAACCTATTGGGCAGACGGCATCATTATTTCTACCCCAACTGGTTCGACAGGATACAATTTGAGTTGTGGTGAACCTATCATTGCACCAAATTCCAACTGCTTGGTTATCACACCCATTGCACCACACAATCTCACCACAAGACCGTTGATTATCAGCGATAGAAGCAAAATACGTATGAAAGTAGAAAGTCGAGAACAACAATTTTTACTTTCGATGGATTCGGATACCGCTACGATTTCCACAGCAGAAGAAATCGAAATTTCGCTTTCCAACCACACGGTAAACTTAGTCGAATTCCCATCTGTAACCTTTGTAAAAACCCTGAGAAACAAACTATTGTGGGGAGAAGACAAGAGAAATTAATTTTTCAATAATAAAACAATGTACCTCAGAAGCTAAAATGGTTTTTGTTTTTTTTATAATCAGTATCTTTGTAAAAAACTTTTACAATGAAAAAACTCACAGTATTTTTATCGTTAGTTGTTTGTATTACAACACATTCTCAGGAAGTTTTATGGCAAAAAACAATCGGTGGAATCTATTCAGATTACTTATTTGATGCAACTGCCACTTTAGACAATGGTTTTCTACTTGCGGGGAGTTCCCTTTCTATCAAAAGTGGTAATAAGAACAGTACCAACAAAGGAAATTTAGATTATTTTTTGTGGAAAATAGACAGCGAAGGCGAACAAGAATGGCAGATTTCTTTTGGTGGTGATGGTGCAGATTTATTAAAAAGTATCGCCAAAACCAACGATATGGGCTATTTGTTGGGTGGTTACTCCAATTCTGCTAAAAGTGGAGATAAATCTTCTCCAAATTTTGGAAAAAACGACCTTTGGTTGGTAAAAATCAATGCGAAAGGTGAATTGGAATGGGAAAAAAGTTACGGTGGAACTGGAAATGATGAATTAATTAAGGTTGTACCTCTTCCAAAAGGTGAGTTTTTGATTTTAGCAACTTCCAATTCTGAGGCTCATTCGTTTAAAAAACAAAATGGGTTTGGTGGTCTTGATTTTTGGATTTTGAAAATTGACGCTAAAGGAACCATTCTTTGGGAACAGACTTACGGAGGTAGTTACAATGACGAACCTGTTACAGCTATTCCTACCGAAAACGGATACATCATTGGTGGAAATTCCAATTCGCCACAATCGGGCAACAAAACGCAAGATAACAATGGTGGATACGATTTTTGGATTATAAAAATTGATGAAAACGGAAACTTATTGGAGCAATTTGTATTTGGAGAAGAACAAGATGATATCCTCAATGAAATCATTTATCACAAAAACACCAATAGCTATTTGATTTCTATAACAACTTATTCTTCAGAAAATCAGAATGATGTAATGATTGTCAAAACAGACGAACGCTTTACACCTGTTCAACAATTTTCATATAATTTTGGAGGAAATGAATTTTTAACTTCTACCAAATTTACCCAAAACAACGAATTTTTATTGACAGGATACAAACAAGATTTCAAAGAAAATACAAAGAATTTTTTGGCATTTACCATTGATTGGAATGGCGAAAAAACTTGGGAAAAGGAAATTTCGACCACTGGAAACGATGTGTTGAGAAATGCCCTTGTTACCAAAGATGGCGGAATTGTATTGGCTGGGCATTCCGATGATAAAAACGTAACCTATAAGAAAACTTCGTTTGGTAGAGATGATTATTGGGTCGTGAAATTGCACTCAAAAGAAAAAACAAAAGCAAATGAAATAGAATTGGAAGCCTATCCCAACCCAACAGAAAATTGGACAGAAATCATCGTCAATCACAAATACGAAAAAGGCGAAGTGAATGTGTATGATGTCAGTGGGCGACTTTTGCATACAGAACCAATACAGTACGATTTAGTTCCTGTAAATTTATCATCTTATCCCACAGGTGCTTATATTGTAAATATAAAGACTGATGTGTTTAACGGTTCAGTCAAAGTAATAAGAAAATAAAAAACTCGTAGATTTTATTCTCACGCAAATTCCACAGATTATCACAGTTTTTTTTCTTTTTACCACCGAGAAACAAAGACGCTACGCTTATAAAGATAACAGAGACGCTACGCTTTTTTTAAGTTTCTGGCAGATTACATTTTTTGGTAAATCAAAAAAATCTGTGTCATCTGCTAAAATAAAATAAGCGTAACTAATTTAAAAGTAAAATCTGCGTGAAACACAAATTAAAAATAAGTCATGAAAAAAACAGTCCTTTTTATTTTATTGTTTTTGATGCAATTTGCATCGGCACAAGATACACCTGCACCGTTTAAAATCAACTCTATGGTAGATTTTACCGAGATACCAACCGCATCGGCAACGGGAGTGCCTGATGTAAAAATCCCATTGCATCAAATAAAAACGCAAGGCGATATGAATATTGACCTTTCATTGCAGTACAACCTTATAGGTGGACTTTCTACCGAATCTATGGGAAGTCAGTTTGGAGATGCGTGGAATTTGACTATGCTGGGTACAATTTCGAGAAAAGTATCAAGAATTAATGCTGTACCTGGTATGAACTATCTCGTACCAGACGAATCTTATTTTTACGCAAACCATTCCAATATGAGTAATGAAATAGGTTATGATGTATATACTTTCAATATTTTGGGATTGGAAGGGAAATTTAAACTCTCAAAGGTAAACAATGTGTTAGTCGCTGAATTGTTACAAAACAATGATTTTGTGTCTATTACAGTTGATTACAATCAATCTATTAGAAAAATTCAATTGATAACCGTAAAGGATAAAAATGGATATACATATTACTTTGAAGATGAAGGAGTAAGGGATGAAAATAAATATTTCAGATCTACTCCTAATCCTTTTCCAGAAAATTCGATACACAATCCCAATTATAATCCCAACACTCCTGTAGATGATTACACTGTTGAAGAATTGAATGGCCCAGCTTATACTTCTATGTGGTATTTAAAGAAAGTGCAAGACCATAACAATAAAACGCTTTTCGAGATTGAATATGAAAATGTTTCAATGGGATTTTCAACTGTAGCATATATCAAAAACATTTCTGTAAACAATATTGGTAAAATTTCTTTTACTAATATAGTAGGTACAAATTTTAAAAATCTAACCAATTCCTATACTAAATCTATTGAAATCAAAGATGTAAGAAATAATCTTGTAAAAACGATTGAATTTGATTATCAAAAGATTAGTTTGTCTATGGATAATGGAAGAAATCATTTTATAAAATTATATCTCAACAAAATCAAATCGTTTAATAATGACAAATCCAAATCAGAAAATTACGAATTGAGCTATTATCAACCTCATTTGAATGCTACGAAAGTTACTATAAAAGACGGATTTTTAACTTTGAAAGATTGCTATAGTGATTTCACTACTTTTTCAAATATAGCAAAATATATGACCCTGCAAAAAGTGAAATATCCTACGGGAGGTTATACACTGTATCAATTTGAACCCAATACTTTTCAGAGTTCAAGTTATTCACAGTGGAATATTTTCAATAAAGAATACCTTACTATCACTCCAACTTTCAACCCTAATACATTGAAATACACTTTTCAAGTTCCACAAGGATATGAAAAATTGTATATTAAATTATCTTATAACTCAGGGAGTTATTCTTTGTTTCATAATGGGCAACATTTAAGTAGTTTATGGGCTAATCATGGTTTAAAATTAGAAAACTTTTGTAAACACGATTATCGTCTGAACGAACTATATTTACAAGGCAGATGGGGTGTTTTTGAAATCACAGGGCCAACCCATACATTTAGTGTACCTACAATTACCGTTTTGGCTATAAAACCAAAACCAGCTCATGCTATGGAAAAATTTGAATATGGTCATGGCGTACGCATCAAACGCATTGGTCATTTTATAACAAATGTTGCTAATACTTATTTGGAAGCCAATAATACTGCAAATTTAGCTGAGCAATTGTTGAGTTTTGATTACCACAATGAAAATGATATTTTGAGTACGACAGGAAGATTACAATATGAAAACGATCCTTTGTCGGATAGTTTTTATAAAAAGAAATTGTTGTACGAGCAAGTAACCACAACCAAAAGAAACATTGGAAAGGTAGTAACGAATTTCAACAATGTACATTGGTTACAGTCTTTTTGGTACAGAAAAAATATGCTCCCAAAATGGAATAAAGTGTATGATACTCAATCCAATTTGATTGAAGAAACTCATTACAGTAGAGTTTATACAACCGTTGGAAAGCAGGATATATTGACTCAACAGACTGTTGATAAAAAACACTATGAACAAGACAATTTTACTACAGCTACTACTGTGCAGAACTTTGATGTAAATCATCGTCAATTGATCTCGCAGAGTTCGACCAATAATTTAGGGAAAAATACCAAAGTAGAACATAGTTATCAACAATTGTCTAATAAACGAATGGTTAAAAGGGTTGATAAAAACTATATCAACAATCAGTTGAAAGAAGAAGTACAGCATTCGTACAACGCAAAAGGAGATTTGTTGCGTTCGGATTTCAAAACTCCAGAAGTACCTGCGTTGGAACCAATAGGAACAATTAATCGATACGATGCTCAAGGAAATTTGGTACAAACCATTACTCCAGATGGTGTTTCTACCTGCTACATTTGGGGGTATAACAAAACCAAGATTGTCGCCAAATTGGTCAATCTTTCCTATACAGATTTTACAAGTAATCTGAGCATTGTTTCGGCTATAAATCAAATCAATAACCGTTCAAATCAGCTTTTAGCCAACGGAAATTTGAACACAAATTACAACGAAACACAGTTGAAAAACATTTTGGCAAATTTGCATACTATTGTGCCAAATGCAATGGTTACTTGTTATATCTACAAACCGTTGATTGGTATTTCGGAAATCATCGATGAAAATGGTAAATCGACTTATTATGAATATGATAAATTCCAAAGATTGAAAACCATAAAAAATCATCAAAGGGAAATTCTAAAAGAATATGATTACAATCTTACAAATTAGAAGAAATGTTTCACGCAGATTTTTTAATTTATCTTCGTTACGCTTACTTTGATTTTAGCAGATAACACAGATATTATTGATGTTTTAATTAAATCAATCATGAAAAACCTACTACTCATTATACTTAGTTTGTTTACAAGTGGACTATTTGGGCAAACCACCAACAAAAACTATGTAAAAGAAACTATAAGACGGGAACTTCCTCTTAGCTTTCAAATCTTTGGAAGTGTAAGTCCTCATATAGAAACCACTACCTATTTCGATGGATTAGGACGACCGATACAAATAGTTGATAAAAACAGTTCGCCAGAGGAAGCTAAAAACATAGTTACCCATATCGAATACCAAAAAGATTTGGGACAAGTAAAAGAGTATTTGCCTTTTACACAAGAGGATAAAGTAGTAACCGTGGTGCCGAATATAAGATTTGGAGGTACAATTACACAAACAACTTATCACGCCAATTTCATAGAAAACGCCCAGTCCAAGACTTTAACTTTTTACAACACGCCTTATTATGAACACACGCCCAATCCTTTTGTAGAGCATAAGGTTGAGCGTTCGACAAGGCGAAGAGAATTGGAAACTGCCTTTCCTGGTGCAGATTGGGGTATGGATTACGCCGCTGAAAACCAACGCAACACCGAACGAAACCAATACGGATTTAATGCAGCAAACGAAGTAAAAAGATACTTCGTACAGACTACTTTTGCTCATGGTGTGTATAAAAATACGGTAACAGCCAATGGTTTTTATCCTGCCCATACGCTTACCAAAACCACTACCAAAACCGAAAATTGGAAATCGGGCGACGGATTGCACAACACACTGATAGAATTTAAAGATGCTGAAGGCAATATCGTACTAAAACGCACTTTTAGCAAAGGTGTTTTCCACGATACTTACTATATTTACAACGAGCAAAATTTGTTGGCATTTGTGTTGCCTCCGTTGGCAAATGGTGCGGTGTCTCAAGAGGTGTTAGACCAATTGTGTTACCAATACCATTACGATGCAAAAAAGCGATTGGTAGAGAAAAAACTCCCACAAAAAGAGTGGGAATATCTCATTTATGACAAAGCCGACCGTGTGGTATTGTCAGGACCGGTTTACGACCCTTGGGGGCAAAACAGCAAAGGTTGGCTGGTGTCGAAATACGATGCCTTTGGGCGAGTGGTATATACAGGATTTTATCCTGCAACCACATTTTCTTCTGCCACAAGACACGCCTTGTCGCAAAATACCTTTTCCGTAGAAAAGAAAATCCAATCCAACACCATAGACGGTATTTCGGTGCATTATACCAATGTGAGTTTTCCGACGCAGTTTCGACTGTTGAGTGTAAATTATTACGACAATTATCAGTATCCGAATGCCCCTACCGCCTTTCCTGCCATAGAAAATCAGGCAACCAACACAGCAGTAAAAGGGCAACCAACGGGAACTTGGACACGCGTACTTACCCAAAGCAACGAAACCCACGGCAATTTGTCTTATACCTTGTACGACCACAAATACCGACCGATTCGCAGTTTTGAGAGCAATCATTTGGGGGGTTTTACACAAAAAGACAGCCGATTGACCTTTACAGGAATGCCGACCCAAGTGGTAACCATAACCAAATACAACAGCAGTTCGCCCGTGTTGAGCTATACCGATAATTTTTCATACGACCGCAGAGATCGTATGCTATCGCATACGCAAACCATAGGCACGAGAACGGAAAAAATACAAACACTCAGTTATGA